>CAYZSD010000192.1:0-5851 GCA_964481075.1 uncultured Rikenellaceae bacterium
ACTCAATGGGGTCGTTCAAATCAAACTCATACTTAGCAGCGATTGCTTCTAACTGCCAAAATATCAGGCTACTTCTGTAAGACCCTAGAGGTTGAATGGCTCCTTTCTTAATACTAAGGCTTGGGTCGGGAACAATCCGTTTCAAGTCAGCCTCGGGAATTGTACCCAGCCCATTGCAACGGTGACAGGCACCACGAGGCGAATTGAATGAAAAGGTATGTGGCGCAGGCTCATCGTAGGATACGCCTGTACTTGGGCACATTAAGCTTCGACTATAGTAGCGAAAACCTTGATTCTCCAAATCGAGCACCATGATTATACCCTTGCCGTGGTGCATGGCTGTAGCAACCGAAGTAGCAAGCCGTTTGGCATCTCCTTCCGACACAAGTAATTTGTCCACCAGCAATTCAATGTGATGGGTTTTGTAACGGTCGAGCTTCATCGATGGGCGTATCTCTGTAATCTCGCCATTGATACGAACATGGAGATACCCCTTCTTCTTGAGCTGCTCGAAAAGCTCTCGGTAATGCCCTTTCCTACCCCTAACAATTGGAGCAAGGATGGCTGTTTTACGGTGAACAAAGTTTTGTCCAATGAGTTTAACTATCTGCTCATCAGTATATCGAACCATCTCCTCGCCTGTACTACTCGAGTATGCAATTGATGCTCTAGCGTAGAGAAGTCGTAAGAAGTCATACACTTCTGTAATCGTTCCAACTGTGGATCGAGGGTTCCGGTTGGTTGTTTTCTGCTCTATAGAAATCACAGGGCTTAGACCTGTAATCTTGTCAACGTCAGGTCGTTCCATTGAACCAAGGAACTGTCGGGCGTATGCCGAAAGGGTTTCTATATACCTCCTCTGCCCTTCGGCATAAATGGTATCGAAGGCCAACGATGATTTACCACTCCCACTAAGCCCCGTAATTACAGTGAGCTTATTACGAGGGATAGCAACATCGATGTTTTTGAGGTTATGGACTCTTGCTCCCTGTACAACAACCTCACTGGCATCTCCAGCTAACAGTTCCATTAATAAATTAATTTACAAATACTTATAAATTCAAAACTTTTTTACTTATACGCACTTTCTCTGAATCCAGGCTCGGGTATTTTAATGGTGTACTTCTTCTTTGCCTTATTTGTGAGAAAACTTTTTCTCAACCAGGGATTCAAGAGCTTAAGCATCTTGTAACTCGTTTCGTACTGCTGTGCGAAGGTTGCAAAACTTTCAATTGGACCATCAATAACAACAGTGTAATACTTGATAGGTGGATAAAGATCTTTGGGATGAAAATAGAAGCCGTACGTCTCAGGATTTTCAAAAATAACCTTTAGGGCTATACATCGAAACAGGTAGCGACCGGTTTCCTCTCCCAGCACCATATCGTAGTAATCATTATTGTTCTGCCTTTCAATTTGACGATTTATTCCGTTTCTTCCGAAGTTATACGATGCAGCGGCCATAGTCCAGTTATTATAATGCTTGTAACTTTTAAGAAGGAAGTCACATGCAGCATAAGTCGATTTCTCGATGTGATATCGTTCATCAACCTCTTCGTTAATTTCAAGTCCAAGTTCTTTTCCTGTACCAGCAAGTATTTGCCAAAACCCAACCGCCTGAGAAGGCGAAACAGCCTGTGTTAGGGCACTTTCGGCAACTGCAAGGTACTTGAAGTCATCGGGAACGCCTTTCTCCTTTAGAATTGGCTCAATGATTGGGAAGTAGCGATTTGCCCTTTTCAGAAGAAGAACGGTCTGGGAATGCCAGTATGTATTCACCTGTAACTCTCTGTCAAGACTCTCCCTTATGTCGAACAAATGGAGTGGAACATTTTCACCAGCAAACTGGTATTCCGAAGGAACAGGTACCTGATAGGTTGGATTAATGAGCGGTATGTTATCGCTCGAATAGACTCGTCCAATAAGGCTTGAGCAACCCGCTGGCCGTGAGGCAAAAAGCAAAACCAGAAGAATCATTCCTAAAGAAACTATACCAATAAAAATGGCTATTCGCTTATTTATTTGAACCATAAATATCTCAAAATGATTAGTAATTTTCAAAAAACACAATCTGCAAAGATACCCTTTCGTCCATGTTTTTCAAAGAAACCTATTCTCATAATCCAGAAGTTTGATGGATAAATGAAATGAGTATTCAATCGACCAAAAATGGAGGATAAACAGCCGCAAAACCATAATCTTTTCAACTCATTAGAATTTGCGGCTGTTTTATGTTTGAATTAGCTGAGATAATTTCCCCTCTTTTGAAATACTTTAATAAAGTTTTCGATGGAACGATCGTAACTATTCTCAATATCATCGGGGAAATAGCAAGCTGGCATCTGTCCCATCCGTCGGTGGTAAGCAATGCAATCGCAACAGATCCCCTTCTTTGAGCAAGGGTAACTACAATTACAACGTTTCAGGTTTGTCTCTTTCTTACATTCCATTGAAAAAATGTTTAATAACTTTACTAATTTGAAATAAACAAGGGGCCATCAGGACCGAGAGGAATACCAACAAGCATCCATATTACCAGCAACGCAATCCATCCGATGGTAAGCATAACCGTGTATGGAAGCATTGTGGAAATTATTGTCCCAATGCCATACTTCTCGTCGTATTTCTGTGCAAAGGTTACAATCAGAGCAAAATAGCTCATCATTGGAGTGATTAAATTGGTAACAGAGTCGCCAATTCGAAAAGCGGCTTGGGTCAACCCAGGGTGGTAAGGAGGATCGATAAGCATGAGCATTGGTATGAATACAGGTGCCATAATTGCCCATTTTGCCGAAGCACTTCCCATAAACATATTTATGAATGCCGAAAGTAAAACAAATGCAATGATAAGCGTTACACCTGTCAAACCGATTGCTTGAAGAGTTTTCGCACCCTTTATGGCAAAAATTATGCCCAAGTTACTGTAATTGAAGAAGTAAACAAATTGAGCTGCAAAGAAAACTAGAACAATGTAACCACCCATTCCACTCATCGATTTTCCGAGATATTTAGCAACATCCTTATCGCTTTTTATTGTTCCAACTATAATTCCATACACCAAACCCGGCAGGAAGAACATTAGCAAAATGGCAATAATTATACCGTTGAAGAAGGGCGAGTGAAGAACAGACCCCGTTTCGGGATCTCTTAAAATACCTTCTTCTGGTATAATGGTGTAAGCCAAAAAAACAATTGTAACGAGCAAAGTGATACCCGCCCAGCGCAATCCCTTCTTCTCCTTGGGTGCAAGTTGCTCTATTGGAAGTTTTTCGGTAGTACCCGAATACTTGCCCAATCGGGGCTCTACAATCCGTTCAGTGACCCATGTTCCAATGAGCACAACAAGAAAACTTGAAATAAACATGAAATAGTAGTTTACTGCAGGATTAACCACCATGCTGGGTATAATCATTTGTGCTGCTGATTGGGAGATACCTGCAAGAATTGGGTCGATAGAGCCAATGAAAAAGTTTGCACCAAAACCGCCACTAACGCCACAGAAAGCTGCAGCGAGACCTGCCATTGGATGCCGACCTAGAGCATGAAAAATCATTGCTCCCAGCGGGATAAGAATCACATAACCAGCTTCGGATGCTAGATGCGAGATTATTCCTGCCAAAACTATTGCTGCTGTAATGAACTTTGGTGGAGCACTAAGCACAAGCGATCGAATTAATGTGGTGAAAAGACCCGAACCCTCAGCCACACCAATCCCTATCATCACCACCAGAACATACCCTAATGGTGGAAACATTAAGAAGTTCTCTATCAGACTGGTGTACATCCAACGGAATCCATCGTGGCTTAACAGGTTTCGAGCCTCGATAATTGAGCCATCAACAGGATGAACAGCCTGTGCTCCAAAAACATATCCAAGCCATGAAAGAAAAACAACTAATAGTGCTAGCAGCGCAAAAAGAGTAGCTGGATGGGGTAACTTATTCCCAATTATCTCGACATAATCCAAAGATTTTGCAAATATCCTGCTTGAACCCTGACGGATTCGTAAAAATATTTTTGATTTCATTTTTTTGTAAATTAAAGTTTAAGACTATCAACTACTTAGACGGTTGCAAAAACTTACCGTCTGTTTTTTCTATCAGGTTCTGTTTCCAGCTATCGGGATACTCCGGATGCTTTGGGCTTTTTGGAAATCCCCAGGGATTTCGAATAAATACGCCACCCTCTTCGTGCTTAACATTTCCATCAAGGTATTTAACAAGAATAAAGTTACCCAACTGTCGCCATTGCTCCAAAAGGTTGTTGGCAGTGCTGTGGGAGAATTCTGTCAGAAAAGCAGAAGCGAGCTTTGGTTCCTTCTGGAAAAGGAGTTTGGCCCCTTCATCGATGGCAGGAATGAATGTTTCGTACTTATCTAGTAATTCATTCTGCTTCTTCCTGATATCTGTAATGGCCCTATCGTAGAAAAGGTATGCAGTGTGCGACACCCGGTTGAAAACCCAGAAAGCAGAGGTTTCGGTATAGGTAAGAATATCCCCATTCTGCTCGGAGTAACCAAAAGGAACGCTTTCCATTCCACAGTAGAACGGAGCGTGAAGGGTAAGGTTTGCATCGTCGAGGCCATACCAAAAAATTCCTCCAATAGGGTTAGGAAGCCATGAGCGCATTTGGGCAACCCACGAGAATGCTGTTTGCTGAGTGGCAGTTACTCGCTCATGAAAGTATTTCTTCCCATCATGCTCCCAGGTTAATGGTCGCCAACGGTATGGCATCATTTGAGGGCCTGCTCCAATATCCTTGGTCATATCGAGGTCTGTTCCTTCGAGGTAGTTACGTTTGAATTCCTTTAGATCGCGGGCTGAAAGTTTTCGATTAGGTTTGATATATAGGGGCATTCTTGGCCCTTGAGCTACACCTGTAGCGTAATCCCAGTACTGAGCCATATCGTTGCTCACATTATTGAACATTGCCCAAACTCTTAGGTCACAAAATCGGGCAGCACCAAAACTGAGAGGGGCATAAGCATCAGAGAAACTGAATTCCTCGTCTTTTCCTGCAAAATAACCTTTGCTGCGTGCAAAGCTAATCACATCGTGAGCATAAACAACCTCAACGGTTGGTTCGAATATCTTGTCTATATTTTTTGAACTAATGGATTTTAATCCGTCCTCAAGAGGAAACGTTGTTATCCTTGAATGGTTTGCATGTGCACTTATATAGCCATCAGGAATCCTGTGAGCCACCCATACTGCCCCACGGTTTGCGTTGTATGACTTTTTAGTTCTTTTGTCAGTCTTCATATCAACGCCTTTTCCAATGAGTTCAAGAATCCATACCTCGTTCGGGTCGGCAATTGAATACGATTGCCCAGAGCTGTAGTATCCGTATTCGGCAACCAGTTCAACCATTACCTTAATTGCTTCACGAGCACTCTTTGCTCGCTGCAATCCTAGGAACATGATACTTCCCCAGTCGATGATGCCTGTTGAATCGGCCAACTCATCCCTTCCCCCGAATGTACTTTCTCCAATTGCTACCTGATATTCATTCATAAACCCAATCACCTGATAGGTTTCGCGTGGATATGGAATCTGCCCAAGAGGCCGATTCGAACTCCTGTCGTAAATTGTCTGCAAGGCACCCTCATCCCAGGTAGCACGGGGGAAAAAGTATAGCTGCCCGTAACGGATATGAGAGTCCCCTGCATAGGAGATCATGGTGGAGCCATCGACTGAAGCACCCTTCGACACCAAATAGCTTGTACAAGCTGATACATCGGCTCCTAAAAGAAATAGTGTTGCAAAAATTACATAAAATGAAGTTTTCATAATTTATTAATATTTTGATTTTTAATTAGAAGTGGCAAATATATGAAAAAGGCTTAAAATCC
>CAYZSD010000193.1:0-5850 GCA_964481075.1 uncultured Rikenellaceae bacterium
GACAATTTCCTGACAGACAAAAAAATAACTGCCCCTAACAAGGGGTGTAGCCAATCTCGTCATTCTGCCGAGACAAGTTGTGGGTTGACATTGGGTCTTCGGAGCGGTTTCGCCCGCTTTGCCGTTTTCGTCGGGGGACGAACCCCGACTCATCGGGGGAAGTTCGCACTCCCGCACCGCCATACCGCCACACCCCCAGCTGATGTGGATATTATTTTCGAACAATCTTTACTCCAATTTAGTTAAGGTAAATATTTCCTTATCAAATCCATAGCATCCATTTGTAAAGTCTATGGTTAGAACATTTTCCCTAAGTTCATAAATATGAGTGGTTGGTAGAACAAAGATGGAATTTGGCCCTTTGTACTGAATAGAGATAGTTTTTTTATTGTAGGAGTACTCAAAGGTGTGGTATAATCCATCAGAATACTTTCTGGTGAAAGAGGAATCATTTGCAAAAAATATTGTATCATATTTAGATGATACTATTTTCCATGCTCCAATAAATCTGCTGTCAGTAATGAATGTCTTCTCACAAGAAGAAAAACTTAATAAACAAATAGATATGATAATATTGAAAATTTTTTTTGACATGTACTTAGAAAATTTAATATGAGGCTGTCTGAAAAGTCAAATGTGAAGGTGTAATTTTGAAAATCAGATAAAAAAGACTTTTTAGACAGCCCCATAAAAAATATTTTTTAAAACTCATTCAAGTAGTCGAAGAGCTAGAGTGAATCTTCTAGAAGTTTACCCATCAACCACCACAATCCGTTCTATTTCATCGCCTTGGCGAATCATGTCGATTACCTCAAGGCCTTCGAAAACCTTACCAAAGCAGGTATGATTTCTATCGAGATGGCTTGTGTTTGTTCTACTATGACAAATAAAGAACTGCGATCCGCCTGTATTACGTCCTGCATGAGCCATTGAAAGAACCCCACGATCGTGGTACTGGTTATTGCCCGTTAGTTCGCAGCTAATTGAGTACCCAGGGCCTCCTGTTCCAACTCTTCTGTCGTTCATATCCTTCGAAAAGGGGCATCCCCCTTGAATAACGAAGTTAGGAATCACTCTGTGAAAAGCTAGGCCGTTGTAGAAACCCGATTGAGCCAGGTTAATAAAATTTGCAACAGTTGCAGGAGCGTCTTCTTCGAAGAAGTTAACCTTCATTATTCCTTTTGATGTGTGAATTTCTGCAATTTTACTCATTATCATTTGCTATGTTATGGATTAAAAAGTCCTTTTTTTTGGGCAAGAAGATAAATCTGGTCAACAATATCCTTGGAACTAATTGTAGAACGGTTTAGGATAAGGTCGAAAAGTTCGCTGTCAGGCTTATTCCCACGGAAGAACTCCATGAATGTTTCCCTGCGTTTGTCGGTTTCCTTAACCTTTTCCATGGCGTCGTAGGAGGAGATGTTGAATCGATTCATGATTTGGTTGGCGCGCCAACAGAACGGTGCAACAAGCTTAACATGCAGCGATTTTTTGATATGCTTGGCAATTACGCAACCAGCTCTTCCGATAATAATTGCATGTCCTTGTTCGGAGTAGGATCGGACAATTTGGGCTATGGTGCGTTTTATTTGAGTATCACTCAAATATTTATCCTTCGAGAATAATGAGACGAGGTCGCCAAAAACACTCTTTTCTTCTGCCCCAAATATATGAGAGATGTCATCGGGATTTGCCTCAAGCGTTTCGGATGCATCATGGAATACTTGGTGGCTAACCAGAACCCATTGATCCTTTTCTTGAGAAAACAGCAGGTTGATTTTATCTGCTAGGAGTTGTCCAATTTCGCTCCCATAGCACCCATATTCCCTTGATATTGTTATTACTGGGCCATGCTCGTGCTCCTCATGTTCATGATCTCTACGAGCTTTTTCGTGCATGTAGTGTAAGAAGAGATTTTCCATGGTTTTTTTCTTCTAAATATATGGCAAAAAATGAATTCTTGCCTTGATTTTAAAATTTTTTTACAAAAAAACCCTTAATCAAACGACTAAGGGTTTTTTTAAATATGAAAATTGGCTATTCGTCTTCGGCCTCTTCTTCGTATGCTTTAAGCAATTTCTCCTGAACGTCGGCGGGAACCTGTTCGTAGCTGCTGAACTTCATGTTATAGGTTGCTCGTCCGCTGGTTAGTGAGGAAAGAGAGGTTGAATACTTGTGCATTTCTGCCAAGGGTACCCTTGCGCTAATCTTCTCAAATCCTTTTTCGCTGTTCATCCCAAGGATTATTGATCTACGGTTTTGGAGGTCGCTCATCACATCGCCCATCTTATCGCTTGGAACTAAAACATCAACCTCATAAATTGGTTCCATAATTTTTGGTCCAGCGTTCTTAAAGGCAGTTTTAAAAGCATTTCTTCCTGCAAGTTTGAAAGAAATTTCATTGGAGTCAACGGGGTGCATCTTTCCATCGTAAACAGCAACTCTGATGTCACGAGCGTATGAACCTGTAAGTGGACCCTCTTCAATCTTTTCCATAATACCCTTAAGTATCGCAGGCATGAAGCGAGCATCGATGGAGCCTCCTACGATACAGTTGTAGTAAACCAACTTACCACCCCATTCAAGTTCAATAACTTCTTTCCCTCGAACACTCACATTGATTTCTTTGCCGCCAATCTTGTATTTTACGGGGTCGGGTGCGTCTTCAACGTAAGGTTCAATAACCATGTGTACCTCACCGAATTGCCCTGCACCACCGCTTTGCTTCTTGTGGCGATAGTCAGCTTGAGATAATTTTGTGATTGTTTCACGGTAAGGAATCCTTGGTGGCAAGAAGTCAACATCTATTTTGTATAGGTTCAAAAGTTGCCATTTCAAAATATTAAGGTGATGCTCACCTTGACCATGAACAAGAATCTGCTTCAGCTCCTTGGAGTACTCAATGATAATGGTAGGATCTTCCTGATGGGATCTGTTAAGGTATTCGCCCAACTTCTCGGTATCGGACTCGTTTTTAGCCTTTATGGCAGTACGATACTTGCTGTTTGGGTAGTTCATTGGAAGGAATTCTATCGATTTCCCTGGTACACAGAGAGTGTGGTTTGTCTTGGTGTTTTTTAGCTTAACAGTGGCACCAATATCACCAGCTGCAAGTTCTGTAACCTTATTCCTGTTCTTCCCTGCAACAACGAATAGTTGGGATAGTCTTTCCTTTCCGTCGTTGGTTGTGTTGATAAGGTCAATGCTTTCGGTGAGTTTTCCTGACATCACCTTAAAATAGTTAATTTCACCAATATGCGATTCGACTGCTGTTTTAAAAACAAACAACGATGCGGGTTCGTTAACATTGCAAGGAACTTCTTTTCCATCGGCTGTTTTTGCAGGAGGAAGAGAGTTTGGGCTTGGGCAAACATTGATAATGAATTCTAATAGGCTCTTGGTGCCAATATTACGTTTGCTGGATGTGCAGAAAACAGGGAAAAGCCCACGTGAGAGCAAGCCTAAACGGATACCTTGACCAAATTCCTCTGGTGTAAGTGTTCCTTGGTCGAAGAATTTCTCCATCAGAGTCTCATCGTTTTCTGCAGCAGTTTCAACGAGCGAATTGTGTAGTTCGGTAGCTTTGTCCAATTCACTTGCAGGAATATCGAGTTCTTCGCGTTCGCCTGTATCACCCTTGTAACGATACATCTTCATGTTAATAACATCGATTATTGCGTTGAAATCGTTGCCTGGATTTACAGGGTATTGAACTAGTGCTATCTTTGAACCGTAACTTGTTCTAAGAGAATCGATGGTTTGCTCAAAGTTTGATTTATCATGGTCAAGTTGGTTTACAACAAAAATAATTGGCATGTGCAGCTCCTCAGCGTAACGACCAAAGATTTCAGTCCCAACTTCTACTCCATACTGTGAATTAACAACCATAACTCCAATATCGGCAGGGCGCATTGCAGTTATTACTGCTCCCACAAAATCATCTGAACCTGGGGTGTCGATAATGTTAATCTTCTTTTCCTTAAATTCAGTGTATAGCACCGAAGAGAAGATTGAACGCTGGTTCTGCTGTTCGATTTCAGTATAATCCGAAACGGTGCTTTTGGCTTCAATTGTACCTTTTCGCTCAATTACCTTTCCCTCGAACATCATGCTTTCGGCTAGGATGGTTTTCCCTGCGCCGGTGTTACCCAAAAGGGCAATGTTTCTAATTTGATCTGATTGGTAAGTTTTCATGCAACAAACTTTTCTGCAAGTTCAACAATATATTTAGGTTACTTTTTTAACGATTTTGTCCTCCAAAGTTAAGAAGAAAAAAAGTTTTCAAAAATACTAAAAATTTGGTTAAAACAAATTATTAGTTTAAATTTGCAGCCGCAAAATGGTGGATGTAGCTCAGTAGGTTAGAGCGGCGGATTGTGGTTCCGTAGGTCGTGGGTTCGAGTCCCATCTTCCACCCAACAACCCAGCAAATCGATGCTGGGTTGTTTTGTTTGTATTAAAGGGCTTTCAACGCTGGCTTTTGATTTTTTTATTTGGAAGGTTCAAGTTCACACAAATAATATAGAATTATCTAAAAACTTCCTATTTTTACAGTCTTTACATGACTTCTCAATTTGCCATTAAAAAAAAACATAATCATGATAAATTTAATTGACAGGGTAACAAACGAAAAGGCATTGCAAAATGCAATAAATCGATTTAAAGAGCGTGGAATTATACTTCCAACATTTGAGCAACAAAGGAATCCTGAATTGATTCCACCAAAAATTAAGGAACAGCTTAAAGGAATAGGTCTTTGGGAGATAAACCCTTTGAACCTTTTTCGTATTACTTGGAAAAATGAGCCAAAGGAAAAGGGTGGTCTTTATGGAAGAGTTAACTACATTGAGCTGCCTAGCGAAATAACTGGAGTAAAAGCTAGAATTGTTTTACTTGTAGGAAAGTGGTTCCCTACTGGAGCTCACAAGGTTGGTGCGGCATACGGTTGCTTGGCCCCAGCACTAATAACAGGGAAATTCGATCCAACCTATCACAAAGCAGTATGGCCTTCAACGGGGAACTATTGCAGAGGAGGAGCATTCGACTCTAAGTTGATGGGCACAGAGTCGGTAGCCATTTTACCAGAAGAGATGAGCGCAGAGCGCTTCGATTGGTTGCGCAACGAGATAGGTTCTGAGGTGATTGCTACTCCTGGTTGCGAATCGAACGTGAAAGAAATCTATGATAAGTGTTGGGAGATACGTAGGACAAGACCTGAGTGTGTCATTTTTAATCAGTTCGATGAGTTCGGTAACGCTGCTTGGCATTACAATACCACTGGCAAAGCCATTGAGGAGGTGTATTGCTACATCAAAACGCCAAAGTCTAACCTCGCTGCATACATCTCAGCAACTGGTTCTGCTGGAACCATCGCCGCAGGCGATTATTTGCGCACGCTTGCACCATACATTAAAGTGGTTGCTTCTGAGGCGTTACAGTGTCCAACATTGCTAAACAATGGTTTTGGCGGCCATCGTATTGAAGGTATTGGCGATAAGCATATCCCGTGGGTACACAACGTTAAGAATACTGATGTAGTTACAGCAATTGACGATGAGGACTGTATGCGCTTGTTCCGATTGTTCAACGAGAAGAAGGGGCACGATTATCTAAAATCACTAGGTGTTGATAATGAGGTGATTGCGAGTTTGCATCTAATCGGAATTTCAGGAGTAGGTAATCTGCTATCGGCAATAAAAACAGCAAAGTATTACGAAATGACTGAGGATGATGTAATTGTAACCTTAGCCACTGACTCTGCCGATATGTACCAATCGCGCCTTGCCGAGCAAACCGAGCAAAAAGGCGAATACAGTGAGTTGCAAGCAGCTATCGATTATAACGCTTGTA
>CAYZSD010000194.1:0-5779 GCA_964481075.1 uncultured Rikenellaceae bacterium
ATGATGTTAATGAAAAAGCGATGCACGTGGTAGGGATTGATTGAAACAATAACCCTGCTGCATCGCAAAGTGGGTAGTATAGAAAATGGGAGAATGGAGAGGGTTGATTTAGGTTTTAGGTTTGGAGACGGAAGACGGGAGACGGGATACGAAAGACCGAAGTCCGAAGAGAGTATTTGGTAGTTGGTAGTTTGTAGGAAAAAATACACTGCTTAACTCTGTGGAATTTGTGTAACCTGACTACCGACAGGTAGATCTGTGGCTTAACTAGTAAAGGAATCCGAAGAGCCACAAGGGTATCACATTCCTGTAGCCAATTTCAATGTTATCCATTGCCACAAACGCCTCGTTGATACCCTGCAACTGCTTTGCAGATTTATTCTTTCCCTCAATCTCAAAGGCATATCGATTGTTAACCAAGAAGTCGCATTTGGGATGTGATGTTAACAAATGCCCGTTACTGATCTGGTTGGCAAAGAATGTTTCCCTAAGTGTTCCCATTTCTGGCTCGCTATTCAGCGAAAGGGCGTAGTTTAAAGCCGTATTACTCAGGTAGATTTTTTGTGGCTTGGTCAGGTAGCTTGTTGGCGTTGATGTCTCTCTTAGGAGCAGCAGCACATCGGCTTGCTCCAGTAGCGAGATTAGCCTAAGCAGCACATCGCGCGACACACCAGTTTTTCGGCTCAGCTCAGCGATGTTTGGCTTAAAGGGGACGCTATCTGCAATAAAAGCTAAAATCCTCTTTATGTTCACCGTAGTGGAGTAAGTGAACTGCTCGATGGGCATCAAATCCATCTCGATGATGACATTGATAACGCTATTTAGCCTTTGGAAGAATTTTGCCTTGCTCTCGAGGTAGAATGGATATGCACCACCCATCAAATACTCCTTAAATACTGGTATTATGGGCTTTACCTTCTCTAGTATTCCATTGGCTATTCGCTGGTGGTTATTGAAAACCTCTTCAAGGGTTACGGGCTTGATGATTGTTCCATTCTTCAAGGCAATGAATTCGCGAAGCGAGAGGTTGTGAAGATGATAAATCGCTGCTCGACGGCTTAGGTCGGCCGATGCCTTATGGATCTGTATCGCCGATGAACCTGAAACCACTACTCGCATTTGTGGGTAAGCATCGTAAATGTTCTTGACCTCAACGGCCCAATTGGGGTATCTAT
This sequence comes from uncultured Rikenellaceae bacterium, assembly GCA_964481075.1. GTDB lineage: Bacteria > Bacteroidota > Bacteroidia > Bacteroidales > Tenuifilaceae > MWFE01. The sequence goes on from CAYZSD010000194.1 coordinate 1,176, forward strand.
GCACCTCATCAATAAACAGATGACGTCCACCATTGATGTAAAAATCCTCCGCTATGCTCATGAGGTCAATCCTAGAGAACACAACGTTGTCGAGGGATGCATACAAAGATTCATTGCTTAATCCGTATTTCTTTTTCAAATACTGGAGCATCAGCGTTGTTTTTCCGGTACCCCTTGCACCTGTTATTACTACAAGCCTATCATCCCATTGGATGTCGTGCATCAAATACCGTTCAAAATCGTAGGAGCATCCAAGTATTTGCGATTGAGACAGTTTGATTATATCCATAACTTATTGTTGTTATCACACAGCAAATATAATAATAAAATGTTGTTATCGTACAACACATATATAAAAACTGAATGTTCTTGCTTTAAAGTGGCGTTTGGTGTTAGAAGAGATAGAACGCGGAGAACGCAGACCCGCCTGCCCTGTCTGCCCTGTCTGCTGACAGGCAGGCGACAGGTAGGCGACAGGTAGGGGGTAGCGAGGGCAAGTAAAAGAAATATCGAACAAGGGAATTGAACTTGCCTGCGGTAAGCAGGTATCGAACATCGAATTAAGTTTTAAGAAGAGGGAAGGGCTGCCCCAGAGGGGCAGAATGTTGGTTGAATAATGAGAGTAAATAAAAAGCGATGCACGCTATACCCTACCATTGAAACAAAAACCCTGCTGCATCGCAATTTAAGTAGTATGAAATTTGGGAGAATAGAGTTTTGAATGAAGTTTTTTTTTATTGAAATATCTCTTTCAATAATAACCTTACAAACACTTAATTAAGAGTATATTCGGAAAGTTGCTTCGTCGCAAAATACGCTCCTCGCAATGACGCTGTAAACTTTTATATTAATTATCGTTTCACAACACTTTCAGAAGAACTTCTAAAATGGATTTAGCTGGCTCGTCCTACCCAAGCCGTTGTTCAACAACCTTCCAGTCAACTATGCTCCAAAAAGCCTCAATGTAATCGGCACGGCGGTTCTGATAGTCAAGGTAATAGGCGTGTTCCCACACATCGCAGGTTAGTAATGGTTTGTATCCGTTTCGCAGGGGTGTTCCTGCATTCGATTCCTGAATTATCTCCAGGTTTCCATACGCATCCAAGGCGAGCCAAGCCCAACCCGATCCGAAAAGGGTAAGGGCTGCCTTTGCAAATGTTTCCTTGAAGCTGGCAAAAGTTCCAAAATCTTTCTCAATGGCCTGAGCTAGTTCACCCGTAGGCATCTCCTTGGGATTTCTGCTAAAAGTTTCAAAGTAGAAGGTATGATTCCATACCTGAGCACCATTATTAAAGATACCACCCTCCGATTCCTTAACTATTGTTTCCAAATCGGCATTCTCGAAACGAGTTCCTTTAATGAGGTTATTTAGATTATTAACATAGGCTAAATGGTGCTTCCCATGATGAAACTCAATCGTCTTTTGGCTAATCAGTGGGTTCAGATCGCTCAATCCGTAAGGTAGGGTTGGTAGTTGAAATGGCATGCTATTAAGTTTTTGAGGTTATACAATTATTTCTGTTGAACAAAATGATTTGTTCAATTAATACAAAGATAACAAAATCTTTTTTATAGCATTTTTTATTCCATATCCATTTTTTTTCCATTAACTTTGGAGCACTTTTTCGTTTCTTAAATCACAAACCCATGAAAAGAATTCTAATAGTTTCAATGCTTCTTCCGCTATTTGTTTTCTCCCTAAGAGGTCAAGACAAAACGGCAAAGAGTGAAGAAAGGGTCAGTAACCCAAATGCTATTGCAACGTTCCAAAGCACTGAGCACGATTATGGCGATATTGTTTACGATGGTGATGGTTTATGCACTTTTGTCTTCACAAATACTGGCACCGAACCTTTGATGCTCACCAACGTAAAGGCATCGTGTGGATGTACTGCACCAAAATGGTCGCGCGACCCCATTAAGCCAGGCGAGAAGGGCGAAATCGAGGTGAAGTATAACACTCGCATTGCTGGATCCTTTAACAAAACCGTAACTGTTCAAACCAACGGCGAGCCAATGCAAGTGATCCTGAGGATAAAAGGTAGGGTGTTGCCCCAGGAAACTACACCAAGCCCAGCCGAGGTTGACGTTAAGAAGAAATAGTAACCAAATACACCATAAAATGCCACAAATATCTGAAAAAGGGAAAGCAATGCCCGCTTCCCCCATACGAAAACTTGTCCCTTTCGCCGAGGAAGCAAAACGCAAAGGCAGAAAGATTTACCATCTCAATATCGGACAGCCCGATATAGCTACCCCTGAGCTGGCTCTTAAAGCTATCAGAGAGAACCCGTTGAAAGTTGTGGAGTACAGCCATTCGGCTGGTAACGAGAGCTATAGAAAAGGCCTTGCCTCATACTACCAGAGCGTTGGAATCAATGTTACTCACAACGATTTGATTATTACAACGGGTGGTTCTGAAGCCATTACCATTGCCTTCATGGCATGCTTAAATCCGGGCGATGAGGTTATTACACCTGAACCATTCTACGCTAACTACAACGGTTTCGCAACAACTGCTGGAGTAAAGATTGTTCCTGTAACCTCATCAATTGAAACAGGATTTGCCCTCCCTCCTATCCCTGATTTTGAAAAGTTAATCACAACTAAAACAAAAGGGATAATAATCTGTAACCCCAATAACCCAACGGGCTACCTCTACTCTCGCGAAGAGCTAGAGCAGCTTGCAGTGCTTGTTAAGAAGTACGACCTTTACCTCTTCTCCGACGAGGTTTACCGTGAGTTCTGCTACGATGGTAATAGCCACTTCTCGGCCATGAACCTTCAGGGGCTTGAGGAGAACGTTATTCTAATGGACTCCGTTTCAAAACGATACAGCATGTGTGGCGTTAGGGTTGGCGCAATGATTTCGCGCAACTGCGAGGTTATGAAAACTGCCCTCAAATTCGCTCAAGCACGTCTTTGCCCCCCATCCTACGGTCAAATTGCCGCCGAAGCGGCATTGAAAACACCAAAAGAATATTTTGACGAGGTTTACAACGAGTACATCGAACGCAGAAACTACATGGTTGATGCACTGAACAAGATGGAAGGTGTGGTTTGCCCAAAACCTAAAGGAGCATTCTATACGGTTGTAAAACTTCCTGTTGACGATGCCGATGTTTTTGCACAATGGCTTCTGGAAAACTTCGAGCACAAGAACCAAACCGTAATGCTTGCTCCTGCCTCTGGTTTCTACGCAACTCCAGGACTGGGCAAGAATGAGGTGAGAATAGCCTACGTTCTTAAGATTGAAGACCTTAAGAATGCAATGGAAACGCTTGAAGAAGCGTTGAAGGTTTATCCAGGGAGAAAGCTCTAAGAATAATGTATATCGAATGAAGATTATTGAATGAAGAGGGGCTATCAGTAAAATCCCTTACTGCTGAAAACTTTGATTTTATGTGCCGACCACTGGTTTTGTATTTAATCAATGGTCGGTTTTTCTCTTAGAAAGCCAGGTAAAAGTCCTTTGTAAGTAATCGATACTCCTCGCTAAAGGAGCTATCAGCCAATCTAATACATAACGTTGACTCAACAGCGTATGTCTTTACATGCCCAAATTCAAGAAGTAACCTTTTGGGAGGGTGATGCTCTTTCCCAATAACCGTTACCCGCTTAGCGCAGTAAAGACCATAGTTTGCAGCTTTTGCTGTGAAAACGTTGCCTTCAACATAGGGGAAAATACCAGCAAAACGACCTTTATCGTTGATTAGCTTCACAACACCTTTTAATAAATCGTCATGCGATAGTAGTTCTGCATGCCGAGCAGTGGTTCTGGCATGTTCAGGCGATTTGAGCGATTCGATAAAATATGGTGGGTTAGAAACAACTAGATCAAACTTCTTATCTGTGTTTAAGGCAAATTCCTGAAAAGCAATGTTGAACACCTTGATTCTATTGCACCAAGGACTTCTTTTTACGTTTTCTTCAGCCTGCCTACAGGAAGGCGTGTCAATTTCAACGGCCTCAATATGGGCAGTGCTTTTCTGGGCAAGCATTAGGGCGATAAGCCCTGTTCCTGTACCTACATCCAACGCTGTTTGGGCATCGGTTGCATCGACCCAAGCACCAAGAAGAACGCCATCGGTACCCACTTTCATGGCTGCTTTTTCTTGCCTAACGGCAAACTGTTTGAAACGGAAGTAGCTGTTTGACATACTATTTAAACTTTTCAAAAGCCCCCAATCCGAAGAGGGCAAAATCGTACTTTATAGGATCGATGGGGTCAAAGGTACGGAGAGAATCGGTTACCTCCTCAACCGCCTTCCAATCGTTCTGCTTTCTATGTAGTATTCCCAAAGCCCTTGCAACTCTAGCGGTGTGCACATCAAGAGGTAACATCAGCGAAGAGGTTGGAATACTTGGCCAAAGGCCAAAATCAATACCCTCCCTATGTGGACGAACCATCCATCGTAGGAAAAGATTTAGCCTTTTTGCAGCAGAGCCTTCGGAAACATTTGAAACATGTTTCAATGAACGATCTGCAAAAGATCCACCAACAAAAATTCTCCGAAAGTGAGCAATTGCACCAAAAATTGAGTTGTGGGTCATAAATCCCTCATGGAAAATGGTTTGAAGTCCTCGATGCTGAGGGTAAGTTC
>CAYZSD010000195.1:0-5756 GCA_964481075.1 uncultured Rikenellaceae bacterium
TAGAAGTTACCCAAATAACAAGGATATTAACCCAATATGTATCAAAGAAAACTCCAAAAACCTGCTTTTTGGGAGCATAAAAATGAGACCTAATAAACTTGCTTTCAGGTAGAAGGAAGATTGGATCGATTTTTTGAATTAACGTCCCCTTGTATTCAATTATTCTTTCCATGTCGGATGTGTTTCTAACAAACTCGGAAAGGCTTTCGTTGTAATGCTTGCGCTTAAGCTCAAGGAATAGCTCTCGGCCCTCTTCAGACCTTTGCCAAGACGACAGGATGCTGTCTTTCTTGCTACTCGCTTTATTGTATAGTCTAACGTAGTAAATACGCAGGTATTCAAGATAGTTCTGAAGTTCAGTAATAACTTCGGAGTTAATATCGGTAAGGTTAAGCTTTTCGTATTGTTTAAAGGGTAGCATCGATGAGGATGGATTGTGCATCTCATGGTGTATCTCATTCCGGAGTATCTTGAGAGCATCTTCAACATCCGATGAGCGTGAAGGGTTATTTATATGCCTTTCGCATAGCGAAACTTTATTCTGAAGGGTTCTTATCCAGTAGTTCCTTTTGTAGTCGGAAATACTCATGGCTTCATCGAAGTAGTAGAAAGGTCTCTGGTAGCGATTGTTTATGAACTGGTTCACAGCAAGGGCCTCGTAAGCCCAACGGGCAACAATAATCTCACCGTAGAAAGGGATGCTGCTTGGTGAGGAGATGGTTGGATTAAGTTTCTCAAATTTCACAATTATTCCACTAAGAATTATCTGTGGAATTACCAGAAAGGGGATAAGGATGTATATGGTTACTACAGTTTTAAAGCTATCGGAAATGAGTAGTCCTAGCATGTTGGCAGAAACCCATGTGCTGAAAAGAACCAACCAGTACTGGAAGTACATCCCCTTAATCTCAAGTATGGTATTTCCAATTAGAACAAAAACAAGGGCTTGGAAGGCTGAAAGCACTAATAGTATTATAACCTTCGACATTAGGTAGCTTCCCCAGCTAAGGTTGAGGAACGATTCTCTTTTTTGTATCTTGCGATCCTTGATAATTTCCTCGGCACTTACAGTAAGACCAACAAAGAAAGCAACAATAACCGACATGAACAGGTAAACAGGAAGGTTACTGTTATCCATCAGGGTATAGCCATAAAGGTTAGTAGCATCTACGTTATAGTACTTGATGATGTAAGAAAGCAGGAACGCAAGGAGGGGTGCTTCAAGTAAATTGATAACCATGTACTGAGTGTTGGCTATCTTGCTTAAAACATCTCGTTGAATGAATACACGTAGCTGCTTTATCCAACCGGGAATCTTGAAAAGATTTTTGGGAAGAGTTTCGGGAACCTCAACCTCTTTCTCTTCAGCAGAATTCAATTCGTTATAGAAATCGTACCACTCAATTGGGCTTGTTTTTCGTGAACGGGTCGGATTACCGTATTCATCTAGTACATTCGCTTCTACTATGTTGAAAATTTGCTCGGGGTTCACGTTACCACATGCTGTACACTCGCTTTCGTTCCAGTTGGCGTGTTGAACCTTCGACTTAAAGTAAATGATTGATTCAATAGGGTCGCCGTTGTATATCAAGTAACCACCGGTATCAAGGATTAGAAGTTTGTCGAACATTTTAAAGATATCGGACGATGGCTGGTGGATTACAACGAATACCAGCTTACCCTTAAAGGTTAATTCCTTCAGAAGATCCAGAATGTTTTCTGAGTCACGGGAGCTAAGACCACTGGTAGGCTCATCGAGGAAGAGAATGGCTGGCTCTCTGATAAGTTCGAGGGCAATGTTTAGCCTTTTCCTTTGCCCACCGCTGATTTTCTTGTTGAGGGGTGAGCCCACAATCATGTCCTTTATCTCATGAAGCCCAAGGCTTAGAAGTGTTTCGTCAACTGCTTTAACAATTTCTTCCTCAGAGTAGTTGTCGAAGCAGAGCTTGGCGTTGTAGTATAGGTTTTGGAAAACGGTTAGCTCTTCAATCAGGAGGTCGTCCTGCGATACGAAACCAATGAGACCCTCAACCCGCTCGTCGTGGTGATGGATATCGATTCCGTTGACGGTAACCTGCCCTCTCGAAGGAATTTCTGATCCGTTTAGAACGTTCAAAAGGGTTGATTTTCCTGCCCCCGATGCCCCCATAATACCAACCAAATGTCCCGATTCAAGGGCAAAGTTCATTTTGTGAAGGCCAACCTTCCCTCCCTTAAAGCGAAACTCAACATCCTTAATTTCGAATAGTATTTTTTCCTTTATCTTGTCAAGGGTGAAAAGCGCAACAATATCGCTGTAGTATATAGGGCTAAGCTTTGGGTTTCTTATTGAAGAGCCCGTGTTAAGAACGAAAACCTTGTCCTTATGGAGTAGATGCCCATTCAGGTAAAGTTCTTCGTCACCCCAATAGCGAAGGAAGTAAATGTTGGCAACCTCAACCTGAATTATTCGAATTTCACCTTGGAGGGAAACCGATCGAAGATGTCGGATGGAAGGGTCTGGATACTCTTCCATGCCGTTAATTACCAGTGCATTGCTATACTGTGGATTTTCGGAAAAGCTGCTTACAACGAAATTATGGATTCTGTTAAAATCATCATCGGGAATAAAGAAAGTTTCAGCCACCGTTGTAATGAATGCCAATTCCTGCTCGGTTATAGCACCATCATCCGATTTTACGAACTCAAGAAGGCGAACCAACACCACAACTTTTTGTTGCTGAGTTAGTTCTTCATTGATTTGTGTGCAAATTTTTAGAACTCTCACCGAACTGGAAGAGGTTCGCTTCTTGGTTTTCGACTTTTCGCTCTGTTTTTCTTGGTATAGATCGAAGTAGTAATCGAAGACTTTGAGGTACTCCCTTACAAGTTCCTGGTTGAGTTGCTGCCGAAGGAACGATTCAACCACGATACGCCTCTCATTATACCCCTCCCCATTACCCTGATCATCTTCGGGATGGGCAATGATTGCGAAAAGTTGCATCAAGGCTTTTAGGATGGATTCGCTCATACAGCTCTGTTGTTTAGGATTAAGAAGTCGTTACGACTAAGGTTTATAGCCTATTAAAAGCATTGCGTAACCTGGCGTAAATTTTTGTGAAAGAACTTCAATCTGAATAATACAGGTTACAGTTGAAGTAAAACGAAAATTCCAATATGGCGTGTAGTTGTGACTTGCATTTGTGAAAAGAAGGTTTTTTTCGGTATCGTACACTGAAAAAACCAAATCACCACGACGAAGATTTGTACAAACAACCAGCCGGTATGTATTTTCACTAAAGAATGTGGTTCGAAACTCAACCTTTTGGTCAGGTTTTAGTGGTGAAAAGTATTCTTGGCCATCAGATACAAATTCAGGGGAGAAGTAAAGCGAACAAATATTCTGTAGTTGTTCGAGTTGGGCAAAACTTGGTTTTGCCAATGCTATGATGATAAACAATATTCCAATTACTTTCTTTTTCATGTTTAGTAGAAGTAATTTTTCCACATTTGGTTATTCAATAATTGCGTTTCTAATTATTTCAATTTTTTTGGAAATTGTATTAAGGTGATACTCAGAAATTACCACTCGCGATTCGCTGTTGATGTAAATTGTCTTATTCAGTACATCAATTCTTGGCTCTTTGTATGAGTATGAATATATAATTCCATCGAACTCGTATGCTAAATCAATGAAAAGGTCAATAAGGTTAGAAAATTCGGCCGATTTGTAGTAGTAGGGGGTAAGCACCTCAATTAGGTTGTCTAAAGGATGTTTTTGTTCGCCAATACGATTAATAATTTCTCGGTTCGAGATATTTTTTGCAAGCTGTGTGAGGATGTACAAGCTTTCCACCCAACCTCCTGCAATTATAAGTGCACCTATCTCGTTTCTATCGTTGTCTCTTAGGTAGCTATCGGCTTTTCGGTATGTGCGGCTAAGGTGCACTAATAGGGAATCCCTTTGATTGATGTGCTTTTCTATGCCTAGGAAGAAGTCGCTATCGAAAGCTGGGTTTAGGTTTAGTTCTTCCGACAATCGCTTCAGGACACCTAGGTAAGTTATGGCCTGTGGTGTTCTTTCGTAGATATTGATGTAACTCAGATCCGTTCCATATATCCCAAGGTTGAGAGCTTTCTTGAAAGCAGTTGTATAACGTTTAAGATGTTCAGTTTTATTGGGCAAACTTTCATCAAAGGGAATATTGTGCTTTTTTATCAGATGAGAGGCTTGATATGGGGAGGGGAGTGGAAACAGAGAACTCTCATACTTTATGAGCATTGAAAGTGTGTCGGGTTTAAACTGTTCTCTTATTATTATGCTTGTTTCCTTGTCTTTGGGACTTTTACAAGTAGCAAATACAGCAAAAACTAACAAAACGAGAGCATATTTTCGAAGGAAAACCATCCTTATGAATTTATTCAAAAGCATCTAAAAATATTTTAAGCATATTTTGATGCAAGAAATAAAAAAAATCTGAAACATCAAAGTTTTAGGTAACTAACATTGGTTTTTTGTTCAAATAAAATTATTCCACAACTTTTTTCCACCCATGTTTTTTTAAAGAAATTGATATAAGAACGATTCCAATTCCTGAAAGTGTAAATAAGATGAGAGCGGAAAGGTAGTCTGCAAGAATAATTTTTCCAGTACCAAAAAGGAAGCATATTACTGTTACGCATCCTCCGAGCCAAGCAACCCAAAGCTGAGTAAAGCCTTTGTCACTTTTAACATCAGGTACTTGTGACGAGATATTCTTCCAACCCCTTCCCCCTGGATGTACCCTTCTGTAAAAGGAAATTAACGTTGCTTGTTCGGTGGCTGGTGTGAGAAAAGTGATAGATATCCAGACAACTGATGAGAAAGCAACGGTGATAAGAAGGATAGGTTCAAATGCAAGATCTGTATATGTTTTGAGCCAAGGGTACACCAGAAAAGGGGCAAGCATTGCTGATATTTCGGACCAAGCATTGATTCTCCACCAGAACCAACGTAGGATAAGAACCAAACCAATGCCACCGCTACATGCTAAGATGAATCGCCATGCATCGCTAATTTTTGTGAATTGTGTTGTGGCAAAAAGCGACAGAAGCATTAAGATAAAGGTTGTTACCCTTGAAATTTTGATGTAATACTTTTCTGATGCATTGGGTTTGATGAAGGGTTTGAAGAAGTCATTCACTATATATGATGTTCCCCAAACCATTTGTGATGCCATGGTTGACATGTAGGCGGCTAAAAAAGCGGCCATTAGTAGTCCCAGCCAACCATTGGGCATCACGTCGCGAATAACCATAACATAGGTCGCCCCCTTATCGGTGGCATCAGGGTAAAGGACAAGAGTAGCAAGGGCAACTACAATCCAAGGCCATGGGCGTATGGCATAATGGGCAATTTGAAACCAAAGAGTAGCCAAAAGAGAATTCTTTTCATCTTTTGCCGACATCATTCTTTGAGCCACATATCCACCACCACCCGGTTCAGCCCCAGGGTACCAGCTAGCCCACCACTGAACGCCCATGTAAGTTATAAGGGCTGTAATGCTTAAAGTGAGAATCCCTGATGTATTTTGATCTGACTGATTTATCCCAGGGAAAAATGAGAAAACGGAATTGGGTATTTTCTCCTTAAGTCCAGCAATTCCACCAACATCGGGATGGTCGAGCGTGAATATGGCCAGGACAATACAACCAGTCATTGCAATAATAAACTGAAAACTATCAGTAAGGCTAACCCCCCACAATCCTGAAAGAGCTGTGTAAAATGCCACAAAAAG
>CAYZSD010000196.1:0-5752 GCA_964481075.1 uncultured Rikenellaceae bacterium
TTGACTTCCTGAAAGTCTTGTCATTTCGAGCGAAGCGAGAAATCTGTATTAATTACTCTGACAGTAGTGATAAATATACTATTACTCTAGTTCATCCCTATTTTTTCCCGTTTCATCGTTTTTGGTATATGATTTGTAAAACTCCAGATTATTTTTGCAACGATTTAAACCAAACTATTTTTACACTATGAAAAAGTATTCAATTCTAGCCGTTCTTATTGCAGTTAGTCTCTCGCTAAGCGCCAAAGTGGTTACACAAACTATTCGGGGTACAGTTTACGATAAACAAACTCGCATTACCCTTCCTGGTGCAAATGTCATTCTTCTCAATACCGATCCTGTTAGGGGTACTGCCTCAAACGAGAATGGCGATTTCCGCCTCGAGGAGGTTGAGGTTGGTAGGGTAAGCCTTATGGTTACTTACTTGGGGTACCACGATGTGGTGATGAATAATATCAACCTTCAATCGGGTAAAGAACTTGTCCTTAACATTTATATGGATGAGATGGTGATGGCTGTGGAGGAAGTAGTTATAAGCCATACAGTCGATAAGACCCAGTCGCTAAACCGTATGGCAACCGTGAGCGCCAGGGGCTTTACCGTTGAGGAAACCGAACGCTACGCTGGTAGTCGAAACGATCCAGCACGTATGGCTGCCAATTTTGCCGGGGTTGTTGGAGTTGACGATTCGCGTAACGATATCATCATCCGTGGAAATTCGCCTATGGGATTACTCTGGCGTTTAGATGGTGTGGATATTCCCAATCCAAACCATTGGGGGATGAGCGGTTCAACTGGTGGTCCCGTGAGCATGCTCAACAATACCCTTCTTGAGAACTCCGATTTTTACACAGGCGCATTCCCTGCCGAATATGGTAATGGCACTTCGGGAGTATTTGACCTAAGAATGCGCAACGGAAACAACGAGAGATACGAGTTTCTTGGGCAAGCTGGCTTTAACGGCTTTGAGTTTGGTGCCGAAGGCCCCATAAACCGATCAAAAGGATCATCTTTCCTTGTTAACTACAGGTACTCAACAATGGGTGTTTTTTCGGCTCTTGGAATGGATTTTGGTACAATGGGCGTACCCGAATATCAGGACCTTTCCTTTAAGGTAAACCTACCCAACACTCCTCTTGGCCATATTTCCATGTTTGGGCTTGGTGGATTAAGCTATATCGAGATATGGGATAGCCGCAAGGATACCACCAAGGAGCAGCTAAATTACTATGGCGGTGAAGGTTGGGATATCACATCAGGAACTAAGATGGGTACTGTTGGCTTGTCATCGCACTATACTTTTTCTTCAAATACCTACCTTAAAGTTACTTTTGCTGGAATGTATCAAAATGCATTTAGTCAGGTTGATACGCTGAGTTTACAGCTTGATAAATTCAGAGTATATGAGACCACAATGATTGACAACCGTCTTTCTGCTTCAGCAATCGTTAACCACAGGTTTAACTCAAGGCATACACTAAAAGGTGGTGTAACTTCAAAAATGTTACTGAGCAACTTCTACGATAACGTATGGTATAAAGAATATGGGGAGTACAGAAGCCAAATCGATTTCGAAGGCTCATCATGGCTCGTTCAACCTTATGTTCAATGGCAGTTCCGACCAACCGATAGGGTTACATTAAATTCTGGGTTACACTATAACCACTTCACATTCAACAATACTGGTTCTATCGAGCCTAGGTTTGGGCTAAAGTATGGCTTATCTCCAAAACATTCCTTGAGCCTTGGATATGGTTTACATAGCCAGATTTCTCCCCTTTTCGTGTACTTCCTTCAGGAGAAGCAACCCGATGGTAGCTATAAAAACACAAATATCGATTTGGGTTTAACCAAAAGCCACCACTTTGTTGCTGGTTACGATTACAGAATAAACAATTTTACAAGGGTAAAGTTTGAAACATACTACCAGCGCCTCTTTGATGTTCCAGTTGATGCCGAAGGATCTAATTCGTTCTCAATCCTGAACAACGGAGCTAGCTTCGAATTCTCCATGCCATCGTATTACCTTAAGAACGAGGGAACTGGTGAGAACTACGGGGTTGAACTTACAATAGAACGTTTCTTGAACAAGGGGTTGTACTTCCTTTTCACAACCTCACTTTTTGAATCGAAATATACAGGAAGCGATAAAAAAACATACAACACAGCCTTCAACAACAATTATGTGATGAACGGACTTATTGGGAAGGAATTCTATCTAAGCAAGAATAACCCAACAGTAAAACGCTCATTGGCAATTGATTTTAAAGGGATGCTGGCTGGTGGAAAACGAACAACCCCTTGGACTGCTGTACTTAATCCTGAAACTCAGAAGTATGAACGTGAATGGGATTACAGCAGGGCATTTAGCAAGAAGCTTGACGATTACATCAAGATGGACATGAAAATTTCTTTCAAATCGAATAAGAGGGGTGTAACCCAGGAGTGGGGCATAGAAATAACCAACATGCTGAACTACAGGAATATTCAGGGAGAGAATTTCAACGAAATAACCGGTAAATCGGAATTGGTTTACCAAACCAGCATGATGGCCATCCCGCAGTGGAGGATAATCTTTTAATAAACAGTCAACATGAGAAGACAAATCATTCTAATGATTATTCTCTTACTTTTATGCCCTTCGTTGTTCTCACAACAGTCGGATAGCATTGTTACCCCTAAACTAAAACTCGATTTAATCCTATTCGACCTACCATATCAGCTCGATGCTGCTAAAACTGTGGGTGAAGGCAAAATAAACTTTGGTAGTTTCTTAAGAGGGTACGCTAATCCTAGTATGCAGCAATCTCTTGCCCTTACGGGCAGCTTATACAGTGCAGCACATTTTGGGCTTGATAATACCTTCAAAAAAGATGGAAGGTACAAGAAAAAGAGTTCAAAATTTTTTCACCTCTCATCATTACTATTTACTGACATAGTCCTAATCTATAGCCCTTTGGGCGATGGGTGGCTTCACGAGGAGTACCATCGTGCCGCCATGACCCGTTTCCAGGTGAACAGCTTCAATGAGATGAACACTTTTCCCATTGGAGCAGAGGTGGTTAGTGTTTCAAGAATCAGGGATGAAGACTTAATCAGATTCAAACTCGAAAGCCCTCACGACTTCATTAGAATGCACGTGGCAGGAATCGAGGGGCAGTACTTGCTTATTGATAAGCTCCAGAAGGAGAATTTCTTTTACAACTCAAACCTTTCTCATCATTACCTTTACGTTTTGTCCACATCCAACTCTATTGCATACCTTAATGGATCTACAAAACCATCGTTTGCTGACCCTCTTACTGATAGGTTAACCAAACAGCAAACCGATATTTCAAGCCGCGATTTCACTGGTATTGATTTCACGGCGTGGGTTTATGATCTGTTTAACCCAGATGAACCATACGAAAGTAGGGGTATTCATCCATCGGGTATTGGTATCGACAGATACATAAAAACTACCGATTTAAGCTCGGATGCAAAGGATTACCTGAAAAAGCAAAGCATACTTAGCTGGCTAAATTGTGTCTCGCCCATGGTACTAGGTTTTAATTCAATTAGTTGGAACCATAACTACCGTTTCAATTTTGCCTTAAGGCATTTTCTTACCTCCTTTGGCAGTGATATAACATTCAATGTATTTCTAAAGGGCAACCAAAAGAATTTGATTTTCCGTTTTCACCATGCATCAAACTACAAAAAATCATTTCCATCGGTTGAGGCTGAACTATATGAATTTCCTGCTATTCTAGCAAATAATCGATTCCTTATTGGTTTACGCATGATTACTGGTGTACAGCCTAAATATCAGTCGTTTACCACCAACAAATCCGCCTTTCTGGGTTTAGCCGAATGTAAGTTTGATTGGTTAACAAAGGGCTTGATATCACCTTTTGCTCAGCTATCGTTCAAAACAAAGGGTTGGGTTGCAGGTAACGAATTTCTTGACAGCAATACTAGTTTCCGATTAGGTTTATCGGCTAGACTTAAATAGATAAATGAATTTTTATGACCATAACCATCCTAAACGGTGACCTAAGCGACCAGAGTGGAAGATTTACAACCAAAATCCATTCCCTTGCCAGTCAATTGGGCGAAGCCCATATGGTACATCTGTTCAACCTTGCAAACATGAACTTGCACTACTGTACCGGCTGTTGGAGTTGCTGGTGGAAAACTCCCGGCAAATGTGCCATTAAGGACGATGGGGAACAGATATTCCGAGCCGTAATCAACTCCGATTTCATAGTATTCGCCTCGCCGCTAATTGCTGGGTTTACCAGTGCAATGCTAAAGAAGATACAGGATAGGTTAATTGTCCTTTTACATCCCTACCTTGAGATTATTAACGGTGAATCGCACCACAGGAAACGTTACGAGAAGTACCCTGAGTTTGGGGTTATTGTTGATAGAGAGGATGATACAGATTTGGCAGACATAGCAATTGTGAGGGATATTTACGACCGCCTTGCAATAAACTTTCACAGCAAGCAACGGTTTATCAAGTTTGTGGACGAAGTTACTGTAAATGAAATAGAACGCAGTCCCGAAGCATCGGGAACACGGATTTAGCAGATATTCGCTGATTTTTAATTTTTATCTGCGTAAATCCGCTCAATCAACGTAATCCGCGTTCCAAAAATACCAAACATGAAGCTAACAATTTTCAACGGTTCGCCCCGTAACAAGAAGAGCAACTCAAAAATCCTTATGGAACAGTTCCTTGAGGGTTATCATAAAGTATCATCCGATGAGGTTCCCGTTTACTACCTTGCCAACGTGGCAAAGATTGACGAGCATGTAAAAGCCTTCGAAGTGGCTGAAAATGTAATCATTATTTTCCCCCTTTACTGCGATAGCATGCCAGGACTTGTAAAGGAATTCTTTGAAAAGATTTCAATTCTGGAGAAAACTCAAGGAAAAAGGGTTGGCTTTGTCGTTCAATCGGGTTTTCCAGAATCGGTTCACTCTTCATTTGTTGAACTATATCTCAAGAAATTGGCTGAACGCCAAAAGTGGGATTACCTTGGAACGGTCATTAAGGGTGGGGTAGAGGGCATACAGATTATGCCCCCAATGATGACGAAGAAGCTTTTTGTAGGTTTCCAAAAACTGGGAGAGCATTTTGCTCTAACCGAGCAGTTTTCCAGCGATATTCTGGTTCAGTTTTCTAAACCCTATAGACTTTCAAAATCAAGGCTTTTCGTTTTCAGGGTTGGTGCAAAACTTGGGCTAAGCAACTTTTACTGGAATAGCAACCTGAAGAAAAACAATGCCTTCGAAAAACGATTTGCTCAACCCTTCATTTAAATAGATGAAATGGAAAACCTAACGAAAAAACTCTCCAAAAGGGGTAAACTAGATGATAGAATCCTTCTATTCTTAGGTATTCCATTATTTGCAATTGTTGCCTTTCTAGTATTCAGTAAGGATGAGTTTGATAGCGATGCCCGTACAGCAATGGTTGGAATAGCCGGTTCGCTTCTTTCTACTCTCGTTATGTGGCTTGGGGTAAGAAAGATAGTGATATTTCTGTGGAACAAATATCCGTGGGAAAAGCACCCAATAAAACACCTTGTTATTGAGGTGATTGCAATTCTGGGTTATACAACTTTAGCCGGTTTGTTTCTTTTTTCAATTTGGTATTTATACGATCCTATTCTTATTAAAAAGGAAGACGTGAGTCTTAATATCTTCTTTACCCTCACCATTACCTTTCTAATCACTTCCCTCCACGAGGGGTACTTCTTTT
>CAYZSD010000197.1:0-5731 GCA_964481075.1 uncultured Rikenellaceae bacterium
GTTCTAATATATGGAAACTATTATGCGGATTTTTTTCTTACACTATGTTTGCTAACTTTGAGTTTAGCAAATTTAGTATAGAATCTATTTTTTGGCTCATTGCTAGTTCCCCATCAATCCAATGAATAGGAAAACCATTTCTTTCCATCCTACGAAACCACGTAAGCTGTCGTTTTGCGAACTGATGAATGGCAATATTCAACCCATTAAACATGTCGTTATACGATATTTCTCCAATAACAAATTTTGTAATCCATTTGTATTCAAGTCCATAGTATATTAAATCGTCAGGTGAGATACCACTCGATATCAGGTTGTGAACTTCATCAATCATCCCCTCTCCCAACCTTTGTTTTAAGCGCTGGGTGATTCGTTTACGTTGAACATCACGAGGAAAAACAATTCCAATAATCAAATTCTTAAAATGTGGATAGTTTAAATCTGTCGTTGTATTTCTTGAATAGTAATCTTCAATTTCTATTGCACGAATAGCCCTTTTTTTTGTGTCAATGTCAGTTTTATTATGCAGTTTCTTGTAAGAACTGAGTATAATTTCAAGTTCTTCCAGCGATTTTGACGATAAGGCCTGACGGAGTTCAGAATTAACAGGTACAGCAATTAGCTTGTATCCCTTTATGGCCGCTTCAACATACAAACCCGAACCACCGCAAAGAATCGGCATTTTCTTTCTAGTAGTGATATCGTTGTATGCATTCAAAAAATGTTGCTGAAACTCAAATACGTTTAACTTGTAACCAGGTTCAACTATATCTATTAAGTGGTATGGGATTTTTCGTCCATTAACAACGTAATCGTTCAAATCTTTACCGGTACCAATACTCATTCCACGGTAAACTTGCCGAGAATCGCCACTTATTATTTCACCATCAATGAGATATGCCAATTCAGCAGCCACCGAAGTTTTCCCTCCTGCCGTAGGACCAATTATTGTTATTAGATTATATTGACTGGAGTTGATAATGTTCTTAATTGAATTCATTCATATTACCAATTTAGGTTTCATTTGCGGTAAAATTAGCTATTTTTGCAAACTTGCATAACCCTATCATATTATTGCCATGATACCTAGTTCGAGAATTTCAATAAAAAATAAGAGAGCTTCGTTTCTGTTTGAGATACTGGAGACTTTCACCGCAGGTATTGTGTTAACAGGAACCGAAATTAAATCGATTCGACAGAACAAAGCTAGCTTGGTGGATGCATTCTGCAAGTTTGTTAACGATGAGCTATGGTTAACTGGAATGCACATAGCAGAGTATTCGTATGGTACATATAATAATCATGAACCTAAGCGTGACAGGAAGCTGTTGTTAAACCGGGTAGAACTTCGAAAACTTCATAAAAGCACCAAGGAGAAAGGCTTAACAATAGTTGCCCTTAAGCTATATTTGAGCGAAACGGGCAAGGCAAAGGTTGACATAGCACTAGCAAGAGGGAAAAAGACTCATGATAAGCGCGAGGATTTGAAGCAAAAGGATTCTAAAAGGGAAATTGAGCGTTACAGAAAAGGATAATCGTAAAAAATGTCAGCTCTGATAGAATTCATTCAAAATCCCGATAACCTTTTTACTTGGCAGGTAATCTCTCTTCTTGTAACTGCTGGTTTTCTAGTAGGTTTTATTAACACTATTGCTGGGAGTGGTACTGTTATCACCTACTCTCTATTTATGACAATGGGTTTACCAGCAAATATTGCCAATGGTACCATTCGCTTGGGTGTTATTCTACAAACCCTTTCCGCAACCCTTTCCTTTAAGAAACAGGGTGTTCTCGATTGGAAAAAAGGCTTAATTCTTTCTATTCCTGTTGCTGTTGGTTCCATTGCAGGGGCTCAAATTGCAGCCATGCTTAATGTAAAGATATTTGAGAAGGCATTGGCTATCATAATGTTATCCATGATATTCTTTCTTTTTAGAGACCCTAAACGGTGGGTAGAAGGGAATAGGGAAAGCATGGAGGCAAAAGTTACCTGGAAGCAAATTGCAATTTTTTTAGGAATAGGCCTTTACGGTGGTTTTACTCATATTGGAGTTGGAATATTCCTACTTGCCGCTTTGGTTATGAAAGCAGGTTACGATTTGGTAAAAGCAAATGCTATTAAGGTTTTTTCCGTTCTAATATATAGCCCTTTTGCATTATTAGTGTTTATCCTAAACGATCAGGTTGAATACACCATCGGACTAATATCGTCTGTTGGAAATATTTTTGGAGGATATATTGCCTCACGGTTAGCAGTAAACTGGGGTGCAGGATTTATTCGTTGGTTTCTTGTAGCAATTATCATTCTATTTAATTTAAGAGTTTTTGGGGTTATTTAGATTTTTTACGAATAATATTGTATTTCTCATATTACCTGTCTGTTAGGAATACTTATTCAATTTTTTTATTCAATTTTTTTGTTTTTTTTGCATCTCCAGTTAACATTCGTTATATTTCGTGATGATATTAAAATCAAGACTTATCCATATTTATAATGGAATAATATGATTAAAAGGTTATTGCGAACAGTAACTCCCCCCGATTCGTGGAAAATACCTGTAATAATTGTTTTAGGGATATTTACAGGTTTAGGGGCTTATACATTTCACATCTCTCGAGCTCCCTCATACCTTTCCGATAAACCCGAAACATGCATAAATTGCCATATCATGGCACCTGAGTACTCTACCTGGGCACATAGTGCTCACCGAGAGTACACTAATTGTAACGACTGCCATGTTCCTCACAATAACATGCTCAATCATTACTACTTTAAAGCTATGGATGGGCTTCGGCATGCTACTGTTTTTACTATGAGGGGTGAACCACAGGTTATTCAAATTAAAGAAGCAGGGGCAAATGCTGTTCAGAACAATTGCATTCGATGCCATTCAAGCTTAGTCTCCGACCCAAAGCTTTCTCGCCCTGAATTTTCGCATAACGATCTTCGGAAGGACCGAAAATGTTGGGACTGCCATAGAGAAACTCCTCACGGTAAGGTAAAAGGTTTGGCTTCTACACCATATGCTCTTATACCCTTACCTCAGAGTCCTGTTCCTAATTGGCTTAAAAAGCTTATGAATAATGATGTAAAAGACTAAATTCATAATAGTATTATTCTGAAAAAACTCAAAGGATGAAACCAATTGATCAGATTGTAAAGCAGAAGCCCTGGTTGGGTTGGTTGCTTTTTCTTGGAACAGTAGTGGTTGTTTTTTTACTGGGACTTTTAGCCTCCTCAATAATCGAGCGAAGAGCCGAGGCAGTTTTTGCTTACACCCCTCAGGTTGAGTATGAACAATGGGAGCCACGTCTAGATATTTGGGGCAAAAACTTCCCACGACAGTATGAAACCTATATAAAAACAGCCGATACAACGTTTAAAAGCAAGTATTACGGTGCAAAAAAAATTGACATGCTTGCCGAAGTTCCAGAGTTTGTTATTCTTTGGGCAGGATATGCTTTTTCAAGGGACTACTATCAGGGTCGAGGGCACCTTCATGCCATAGACGATGTAAGAAATAGCTTACGAATTGGTGCTCCAATGAAACCAGAGGATGGACCACAGCCAGGCACTTGCTGGACCTGTAAAAGCACCGATGTACCAAGAATGATGAAGCAAATGGGAATTGCTGAATTTTACAAGGCTACCCTTGCCCAGCTTGGAGCCGAGGTTGTTAATCCAATTGGTTGTGCCGATTGTCATGATGCCAAAACCATGAGCTTGCAGATTACACGACCAGCACTCATTGAAGCTTTCAACAGGCAAGGAAGGGATATATCGAAAGCAACCCACCAAGAAATGCGTTCACTAGTATGTGCTCAGTGTCATGTTGAATACTACTTCAAAGGGGAAGGTAAGTACTTAACATTTCCTTGGGATAAAGGATTCTCCATGGAAGCAATGGAGCAATACTACGACGAGCTGGCTTTCACCGATTGGACACACGCATTAAGTAAGGCCCCAATGATTAAAACTCAGCACCCCGACTATGAACTCTATCTTTTTGGAGTTCATTACGACCGCGGTGTTTCATGTGCCGACTGTCACATGCCGTACAAAAGTCAGGGCGGGGTGAAGTTTACCGATCATCATATTCAAAGTCCTCTAAATAATATCGAGAATTCTTGTAAGGTCTGTCATCGCGAGGAAACTGAAAAGCTTTTAAAAAATGTTTATCAGCGTCAAGATGCTATTCATGAAATACGCTCTCTGCTTGAAAAGGTGCTGGCAAAAGCACATATCGAAGCAAAATTTGCTTGGGATAAGGGAGCTACTGAGAAACAAATGGAAAAAACACTTAAGCTGCTTAGAGCAGCTCAGTGGCGATGGGATTACGTTGCGGCAAGTCATGGTGCTTCCTTCCATGCACCTTTTGAGAGTGCTAGAATTATTGGATTAGGGTTGGAGAAGGCTCAAGAGGCTCGTCTCGAAATTGCTAGAGTCTTGGCATCACTTGGTTACTCGCAAACTGTTCCCATTCCCGATATATCAACCAAAGATAAAGCTCAACAATACATTGGTCTTGAAATGGATAAACTTCGCTCGGCAAAACAATCATTTATTGAAACCGTTGTGCCTGCTTGGATTAAACAAGCGGCTGAAAGGGAAGCAAATTATCCAACTAAAAACCTATAAATAACCAACCTAATGAAAAATTAGAACAAAAAAATTTCAATAGCCTTCCCTTGATGCTGTTAACTTTGTTGTTTACAACAACAATAACTCTTTTTGCCCAAAAAGTAAACGAGCGACCTAACCTTCAGGGTCTTAGCAGTAATGAAAAGATTGAGGTACTAAATCAATTAGCAAGCACTTTCAGAGACGATTCGGTAGAACTGAGCATACAGTATTATATCCAAGCAAACGAAATTGCAACTAAACTGGGTGAGGCTGAAATTATTATAAGTCAAGCCGAAAAACTTGGCGACATTTACACAGAGATTGGTAGGTACGATCAAGCACTTGATTTTTACAATATTGCATTGTATCACTGCAAACGCAATGAGCTTGGAGCGCGATTATCTACCATTTACCGTCTGATAGGTAATGTTTACTACTATACTGGTGAATTCGACAAATGCCTTGAGTCACACATGGAATCGCTTAAGCATGCCGAATTGAATAACGATGAGGGTGGCATTGCAGCAGCATATAATAATATAGGGCTAATAAATATGAAGTACGAACGCTACGATATAGCCCTTGAAAGTTTCCTTAAAGCAGAAAAGATGTTCGCTAAGTTTGAAAACCATACAAACCAAGGTATGGCTATTATAAATATTGGCAACATATACTACTTTAAAGAAGAATATGATAATGCTTTAGGTAGCTACCAACGTTCATACAAGATATTCCAAAGAACCAACGTTTCGAAAGACATTGCTTTAGCTGCTCAGAACATTTCAGCTATATACGATTTAAAGGGCGATGAGGAAAATGCACTCCGATATGCCAATGAAGCATTGACCCTTTTTCAGAAAACTAATAACACCTGGGGAATTATTCATCTTGCACAGAACATAGGTTACATTTATTTGGCTAAGAATGATTTTGATAAGGCTTCCTATTACTTTCATCTTAGCCACGACAATACTGTAAATACAAATTCCTTACCCTTACTCATCAATTCAAACTCTGCGCTACAACAACTCTATAGCAAGAAAGGCGATTATGAAAAAGCTTACTTTTACCTTAAGGAGCAATACAGCTTCATGGATAGCCTTTACC
>CAYZSD010000198.1:0-5582 GCA_964481075.1 uncultured Rikenellaceae bacterium
GGTTGCCAGGCCAGTTTCCACCAACAGCAACGTTGAATATGAAGAAATAGTCCTGGTGGAACGCAGTCATGTGGCTTGGGGTTGTATTAATCTGGTAGTATTGAGTATCGTTTACATACCATGTAATGAAGTTCTCGTTCCAAGTTATTGAAAAGACATGGTATTCGTCGGCAAACGTACCGTTTTGTAGTGAATATGATTCTCCGGTATGTACATGTCCATTATTATCCCAATGAACAGTCCCGTGAACAGTATTATCTCTTCCGCTCCCCCCAATCATCTCCATAATATCAATTTCTCCACATTTGGGCCAACCTACTGATGTGATGTTATTGCCCAGCATCCATAGTGCTGGCCAAATTCCTTGACCCTTAGGAAGTAATGCTCTGATATCGACCCTCCCATATTTGAATGAAAATTTTCCCTGAGTTTTCATTCTGGCAGAAGTGTAGATGCTTCCCTGATAGGCTTCGTTTCGGGCTTCAATTACAAGAACGCCCTCTGTGTTTATCCATGCGTTCTGTTGACGGTAGTATTGCAGTTCGTTGTTGCCCCATCCACAGAGATTTGGGCATCCATTTCCAGTTTCAAACGTCCAGAAATTTGAGTTTATGCTATTCCCTTCAAACTCATCGTGCCATATCAGGTCGTATCCATAATATTCAGTGGGAGTTGTGTAACCTTGATCCACTGGAACTTCAGTGTGTAAAACGATAGTGATTTGCCGAGTTTCCTTTATGTACCTTCCAGATAATCCGTAAGCACGTACCTCAATTTGGTAAGTCCCAGGTTGAATGAAGGTGTGCTCAAATGCTCCTGTTGAATTTGATGCGTTTGGCTCCTCTTGAATTCCAATGCGTAGCTGGTATTCGACTGCATTGTCGGCAGTTGCTTGGATTTGAACCAAACCAGAGCCATCATCAGCAACACTAATTTCTACCGTAAGATTCGATGGGTCGTTATTGTTACCGATTTCATCATTTCCACAGGAAGAAAATAATGCCATTAATATGATTAGCATTTGAGTAACAATCATTTTTGCCCTAGAGTTTTCCATGTTTTATTTTTAAAAAAAGCTATGGCCAGTTTTTGGCTGACCATAGCTTTCTATAATAAATTATTCAAATTTAAAATTACGAATATAGAAAGTACCTGTATTAGTATGATCACCTCCTCCAATTGAAATAGCAAAGAAGTCCAGATCATTGCGTTCAAAAGGGGTATAGCTACCTGCACCACTTGTTGGAGAATTCAGTTGGAATGTCCAAGTTTGCCATTGGTCTAGAACTACATCATCAGGGTTAACGTCATACTGGATATGACCTGTCCACCACTGGGGACTCTGGCTGGCCTCGGCGATAATAATAGAAATACCTTTTGTCAGGTTACCTGTGTAATCATTTGAACTTGGAACGTAAACGTCTAATGAAACAGTTGTGAAGTTATCGAACTGAATATCATATTCCATTTGAAACTGAAGCTCTTGATACTGACCAAACCTATCGTATTTACCAACGGGTGTTGCTCCTCCTGCTGGATCGGTTACACCTATCGTGAAGTTAACACCATTGCCTGCTAAGCCTGTCCCAGGATAAACTGCAGCAGTATCAAGCAGAACGAAAGCATTGGGTGCAGCAAATGTGTTCCACATTTCAGTTGGGGTTAAGTTGGGTAGGTCTTCACCATATTCCTCTTCTTCGGTTTCAACGGCGGGCTCCAACGAAGGATCTGAATAGCTCGCATAAACAATTTTCCAATAACCACCAGCACCATAATCGAAGGCAACAGTCATTAGATCGTAACCTGTTTCTTGAGTTATCGAAACTTTAAAGGTAACAGTTGAAAGAGGAACGGTTGTGTATTCTGTTGTACCAAGCTTTGGAATACCTATCCAGGCACCTAGACCATTAAGTGTAGCAGAACCAGCTGAAGGGTCATAAGTAAAGGCATGAGTTCCTGAAAGCCAAGCGCTAACATCTACTCCATCTTTATTAACCATGTTCTCTGGTGTTGCTGCAAAGCATATTTCAAAGTTCCATTGACCATCAAATACGCCGAACTCTCCCCAGAACATTCCTTTGTCATCAAAAACAAAAGTACCATCAAAGAAGAAAGTAATCTCCTGGAAGTATAAGCAAGGTCTTGAACCATTGTTTTGCAATCCACTCCACCAATTCGCAGGATTTTCAGCACTTTCACCTAACGACATACAAGTCCCTTCCCTAAATAGTTTCCAAGTTTTTGACACCTCGCCTGTTAGCAATTTATATGCTACGTAAGGATCAGTTATAGTAATGGTCAGCTCATATGAGTGGATAGCTCCATCATCATTTTTTGCTGTTAATTTAACTGTGTAATCTCCTTCTTCTGCATATAAATGTACTGGATCCTTCTCGGTTGATGTTTGATTATCGCCAAAATCCCATGAATAGGAAGTAGCGTTTTTAGAGTAATTTGTAAAGGTAACCTCAAGAAAATTGGTTTCACTAATTGCATATTGGAAACTTGCAACGGGGTCGGGCATGGGATCATCATCCTTGCAGGAAATAAACGTTACCATGAATAGTACTCCAATTAGAAGTAAACTCTGCTTGAAAAAGCTAAACGTGTTTGTTTTCATTGTTTGAAATGTTTAAGTTAGTAAAGGGTTAATAAAAACTTTTCATTTTGATGACAACAAATTAACCCACTGCTAACCCTAATGCCAAATAATTGTATTCATCCATGGCTCAACAACAAAAAAAAAGGATACATCATTAATACATCAAAATAAAAACAAAAACAATGATAATCAATGGAGTATGTAAAATTTTTGTTTTTAAATTGTGTTTCACAATTTCTTAAAAACCTTTTGAAACGATACTCAATATTTTTTTGCCATTATTAAAGTCAAAACCCTAATGAATAGTAGAAAAATGATTAGAAAGAGATTAAAAAGTCGGTAAGGTTTACGTTATGGTCTAACTTTAATTTTTTTCGCAAACGATAGCGGCTTATCTCAACTCCCCTTATAGAAATGTTCATTAAAGGTGCAATTTCTTTAGTTGAAATATTCATGCGAAGGTACGCACAAAGACGTAGTTCTTTTGGAGAGAGATCTTCGTATTTATCTTTGAGCCTAGCAATAAAATCTTGATGAACCTCATCGAAATAGCTGTTGAACAGTTCCCAATTCTTTTCATTTCTAAGGTCCCTGTTTATCTTTTTGAGAAGGCTGTTTACCTTTTCCTTTTCAGTACTATCGCTTTTTATCGATCTAAGTAATTTTCCTAAATCTTCTTTAAGGTAAGTTAATGTTTTGTTTTTTTGAATAAGATGAAGGGTTGCATTTGCCAATTCTTTATTTTTAAACCTCATTTCGGTTCTTAAACTCTCGTTCCTTAGATACATTATCTCCTTTTCACTTAAAGCAGTTTGTTCCTTGAATATTTTTTCACGTTGAGCAAGCCTTTTTTCATGTTTAAGCTTCTCACGTTGTCTGGTTTTAAGTATTCTTTTTCTGATGTAGTAAAAGTTCCCAATGATTAACAAAAATAATAAAGCAGTATAAGTAAGGTAAGCACCTTGTGATCGGAGCAATGGGGGTTTGATTGTAAAATGAAAACTTTTAATCTCACTTACAGCCTTGAATGGATTAATCGCTTTAATTTGAAACGTGTAGTTGCCTTCACGTAGGTTTGTGTACTCCTTAAAGTTAACCCTATCCCATTCGGACCAGTTTGTGTCGAAGCCATCCATGCGATAAGAGAATTCAACTTTATCTGGATTTTCATAAGATGGACTGGTAAACTTAAAATAAACAGAGTTCTCCGAGTAGGGGATAAGACGGGTTTTTTCAAATGATGGGATTGCTTCGCCAAAAAAATGGGTCACTTTGTCTTTCCCCTTTCCAAAAAAAGATGCTTCCCTTATGAACACTTCATCTGCAATTAGATAATCTTTTATAATACTCGGTGAGTAATGAATGAGCCCTTTCTGGGAACCTATGAAAACGTTGTGTAAATCGAAAGTATAAATGTTCTGAAAGGCTGGAAGGAGTAAGTCATTAACGCTTGAAAAAGGAGCTGTTATGTCAATGTAGGTTCCATCTTCAAGAAATCTCATTAGCCCTAGGTATTCGCTTGTAAAATACCAGAGATTACCATTTTTGTCCTGATGAATTTTATCAATAAAACCCTTCTTGTTGAAAAGAGTGTTTATATCATTTGGTTTTATAAATGTTTCATTATTATAATCATACTTATATAACCCATTTTGTGCTGTTACATACATCTCCGAATTAATTACCTGAATGTTATAGGGCAATTGATCGGGTAATCCATGTTTTGCAATGATAAGATTCACATTTTGCACTGAATCGAAGGGAAAAGTGACATTAATTTTGAACAGACCTCGATAGCCATGGGAGACCCATAGGTTGTTGAAACTATCAAAAAATAAATTTCTGCTCGACTCGTTAAATCCTTTAATTTCATCTACAATACCCCAACCTGCTGCATCTTTCTTTAATCGAACTATGCCTGTATATGTTCCAGCTATTATTGTATTCTCGTTTCTAGGTGCTTTTATAAAAGACCAAAAACCTCTAATGTCAGAGATTTGAGTGGCTTTTTCACCTTCGATCACAAAACAACCAAAGTTATGCCCACAAAAAAGGGTATTATCAATTATTTCGAGAGACCATACCTGCCCCTCTGTGCCTTTAACAAGTGAAAAACCTTCGTTGTTTAAACTAAAATTATTGATACTTTCGAATTCTTTTTTATATAAACCTTGGTTGGTACCAACGTAAAGTATGCCGTTGAAAACTATTGTTGTATAAGCACTTTCAATATTATAGTTATAATTAAGCATGGTTATTGGGGAACTAATTTCAAGGTAATCAATTCCGTTGTCTAAACCAAGCCATAGGTTGCTTTTTCTGTCTTCGAAAAGGCTAAGTATGGTGTTGTTTTGCAAGCCCTTATATCGATTGAGTTGCTGTATTACCTGCCCTTTTTGATTACATATAAATATTCCATTACTTACTGATCCTAACGCAATGTAACCACTTGAAAGTTTTGTGGCCGAGAAAAGATTGTATTCTTTTATTCTTTTGTTTACATCACTATGCCATGTTGAAATTTTCTTTTCGTGTTTATTGAAAACAAACAACCCCTCATTTGAAGTTCCAATAAGTAAATCACCATTGTCCAAAGCAAGAATACATCTAATCTCATTTCTAAAGAATATTGGATGATTGCTAACTAGTGCTAAACTATCTTTTTCGAGAATCATTAAACCATTCTCAATGTCAACAATGTAGAAGTTATCATCAACATAATGAAGCATGCTGAATTTGCTTAAAGGATTAACAACCTTTATCTTCTCGTTTTCCAGAATAAAAATGTAGTTAAAGGATTGGAAGAGAATCCTTCCTTTACTTAAAAATATATTCCAAATTTCATCGAAGTTGAGGTACGATTCAGGAATAAGGTGATTAAGAGAGTTATAAGTCAGGTTACCACTGTTGTTAGGTGCAAGAAACCCAATTTCTTCAAAGGCACCACGTGTTCCAGAACCTTCTTCACGACTTACTACAA
>CAYZSD010000199.1:0-5563 GCA_964481075.1 uncultured Rikenellaceae bacterium
TTAAATCAACTGGTGCTTACATAGACCAAAAAACGGAAATTGAAGCAATTCGTATAGAAGGATCTAAAATAATTGTTAAACCCAAAACAACTTAGAAAATGAATGAAATTGGTATTTATCTGATAATCTTTGCTCTTAGCATTGTTGGATTATGGATTATCTTGTACTTTGTACCCATCGGGTTATGGTTTTCTGCACTAGTTAGCGGTGTTAGAGTTTCACTGCTTCAGCTTATCCTGATGCGTTGGAGAAAAGTACCCCCAGGTGTAATTGTACAAGCACTAATTGAAGGGACAAAAGCGGGAATCCAGCTATTCCGCAACGATTTAGAAGCACATTACCTTGCAGGTGGTCGCGTTTCGAAAGTAGTTCACGCTTTGGTTTCTGCCCAGAAGGCAAATATCCCTCTCGACTTTAAAATGGCCACTGCCATCGATTTAGCAGGTAGGGATGTTTTCGAGGCTGTACAGATGTCGGTTAACCCAAAGGTAATCAATACCCCACCGGTAACGGCAGTTGCCAAGGATGGAATTCAGCTGATTGCCAAAGCAAGGGTTACTGTTAGAGCAAATATTAAACAATTGGTTGGGGGTGCAGGAGAAGAAACCGTGCTTGCTAGAGTTGGTGAGGGCATTGTTTCATCAATTGGTTCGTCCGATTCACACAAAAAAGTGCTCGAAAACCCTGATTTCATCTCCAGAGTGGTTCTTGAAAAGGGACTTGACGCTGGAACTGCATTTGAAATCCTCTCGATTGATATTGCTGATATTGATATTGGAAAGAATATTGGGGCTGTGCTTCAGATGGATCAGGCCAATGCCGATAAGAATATAGCTCAAGCAAAAGCCGAAGAGCGTAGAGCAATGGCGGTTGCATTGGAGCAGGAAATGAAAGCCAAAGCGCAAGAGGCTAGGGCAAAGGTGATTGAGGCTGAAGCCGAAATACCCAAAGCAATTGCGGAAGCCTTCCGTAGCGGAAATCTTGGGATAATGGACTACTATAAGCTTAGAAATATTGAAGCCGATACCTCCATGCGTGAGAATATTGCTAAAGATTCTGGAGCACCTCCTAAAGGAACGAAGTAGATTCAATTATAACACTAACACCTCACTTAGCGATAGGAAGCGAAGTGAGGTGTTCTTTTTCTAATCAACCACAAACAACTATCAACAGTATGGAAAATTTCGATTTTTTCAACCCGGTAAAAATTCTGTTTGGCGAAGGGAAAATAAGCGAAATCAGTGGTGAGATTCCCTCTGGATCAAAAATTCTTTTTACATACGGAGGCGGAAGCATCAAAAGGAACGGAGTTTATCAACAAGTGATGGAGGCTCTGACCGGTTTTGAAGTTTACGAGTTTGGAGGGATAGAACCTAACCCAAAGTATGAAACCTTGATGAAAGGAGTTGAAATGGGTCGAAATGCTGGAATCGACTTTATTTTAGCTGTTGGAGGTGGTTCGGTGCTTGATGGAACTAAGTTTATTGCTGCGGCAATTCCATTCACGGGCGATCCATGGACAATTCTTACCGGAGGTAGAAAGGTGAAAATAGAGAAAGTAATACCCATTGGAACAGTGCTCACACTTGCTGCAACAGGCTCGGAAATGAACTCGGGAGGTGTAATAAGCCGAGAATCGACCAAAGAAAAACTTGCTTTTGGAAACCCACTCCTTTACCCGAAGTTTTCTGTACTTGATCCAACTACAACATACTCGTTACCCAGTAAGCAAATAGCAAATGGTATTGTAGATGCCTACATCCATGTTACTGAACAATACCTAACCTATCCTGCTAACGTTTTGGTTCAGGATCGTTGGGCAGAGGGTCTGCTTCAAACCCTCATTGAAATTGGACCACAAGCTTTAGCAAACCCAAACGATTACGAAACAAGGGCTAACCTTATGTGGTGCTGCACCATGGCGCTGAATGGAATAATTGCTGTTGGAGCACCAACCGACTGGGCTACACACATCATTGGACATGAGCTTACTGCATTCTTCGGGCTTGATCATGCAGAAACACTTGCAATAATACTACCTTCTCTGCTTCTAGAGATGAAAGATGAAAAAAAGGAAAAGTTGTTTCAGTATGGAACACGTGTTTGGGGTATCGACGAGAAAACAGAGGGGATGAGAATAATAAAATCCATTGAAAAGACTGAAAAATTCTTTCAATCACTTGGAATCAAAACTAAGCTCTCTGAGTATGGTATTTCAGCCAAAGATTTGGAGCCAATTGTGGAGCGTTTCATAAACAGAAACTGGAAACTTGGTGAAAATAAAACAGTTACTCCAGATGTAATTAAAAGGGTACTTATAAACTCCGTATAATTTTGCTACTTAGTTGTTTTACTACCTATAGCGGTAAGTACACTATCAATCGGTTCCCACAGTTCAATCTTGTTCCCTTCGGAATCCATTATGTGTACAAATTTTCCATAGTCGTAAGTCTCTATTTCGTCAAGGACATTAACACCATTAGCCTTAAGCTTTCGAACCAGCCCCTCAATATTCTGAACCCGGTAGTTAATCATAAACTCCTTTTTAGAAGGGGCAAAGTACTCACTTCCTTTCATAAAGGGGCTCCATTGTAGGTAGTTAATCTCATCGGGGCGGTTTGCATTCCTAAACTCGAAGCTTGATCCCCATTGGTTAACCTCAAGTCCAAGGTTTTTGCTGTACCACTCTCTGGTTTCCTCTGGGTTTTCGGAGAAAAAGAAAATTCCACCAATACCAGTTACCCGTGGGGTGGTATCGTTGACTGGTTGATCAGGGCTGTCATTCATGTTATTAAAGTTTTGCTGTTGATTACAACTTATTATGATTCCTGAAATAAATACAATTGCCAATAGTGTTTTCATCTACTTTTATATTATGGTTTTTGATGGTTCTCCTCAACCCTAAAGGTCACAATTTGCCTTATTAAATCGTATGGTATGGGCTTGTCAAAAGGGAACTGAACCGAGCCTTTACCCTGCTTGTACTTCGATAGCTCATCGCTAAAGGCATAATGCCCCGAGGGAGTGGCGTAAAACCCAATATGCTTTTTAAAACCAGCGAAGTACACCAGGGGTTTTCCATTGGTTTTGTACGATGGCATCTGGTAGGCAAAGCCCTCTACAGCATCAGGTGCTTCCTCTTTAACTATCTGTCTAATTTGCAGCAGAATATTTCTTACATCCTCAGGGAATGAATATATGTACTTATCTACCTCGTTCATCAGCATTTCTTGTACTTATCGTTTAGTCCAATTCCTTGAAGTATCATTGGAATAATCTTATCGATTCGAGCCTGCTTGGTTTCCTCCCGTTTTGCAGATGCGATGTGCTCAACAAACTCCTTCTGCTTGTAGAAAGGTAGCTTGTTAAAGGCTTTCTCAATCCCCTTATCGCTAGCAAAGGTTTCAATCAAAGCCTCAGGAAAGCTAAGTTCGGTTGATTTCTCGGGCTTCCAAGCTTTCCCCTCCTCCTCATTCCTTATGGCTTCCTGGATATATTCCAAAATAAGATCCTCGTTAATCTCATCCTTCGAAGCAAATCGCCACTGGCGCAATGCTTTGGTTTTATCTTCCTGAGCATTCACAAGCACCTTGTACTTATCCTCAAGGAAAACTCCATTGTAGAACCACATCGCAAAGTAGTTTTTAAACCCATAGTAGCTAACCACATTTTTTCCTTTGTGGGTGTAAACCTCGGCTCCCCACTTAATGGCCATCTCAAGCCCCGTTTTTTGGATAATTGATTTGAGAACTGTCAACTCATTCTCCCATTGTTTATTGAAATCGGTCATAGCACATAAGTTTTATTTAGCTTTTTCGTTTTCAACCAATTTAACTGTATGGTTTAATAATTCTACCCCACCAAAATTGCCATGCCCAGGAATCACCATTTTGATGTCAGGGTATTTTCCCAAGATTTTTTTTATCGTCGAATCCCATTCTGCCACCACTGCATCGGAGAGGTTTCCTAGCCCTTTTGAATCCATTGATTTAACAAGACATCCACCGAAAAGAATCCTCTTGCTAGGTATCCAAACCGTGATATTGTCGAAGGAGTGCCCTGCCCCAAAAAACCTGCACTCAACCATTACGCCGTTAAAGTCAAAGGACAAAGAATCGGTGAAGGATATTGATGGAATGGGCTGCTGAAGCTCCTTGCATTTATCAATAGTCTTTGAATTTGCAATTGACTCAACCCCAATTCTTTGCAAATAACCTAGCCCTCCAAGGCAATCATCATGAAAATGTCCAATTATCAATTTAGTTATATCTACCGACATCGAATCTTTCAGAAATTTTGCAATTCTCTCAATTTTTCCATTATCCATTGGTGTATCAATCATCAATGCCTGTCCATTCCTAATTACAATTAGCCCATTTGAGGGGAAACGACCATAGTTTTCAATATGATGCCAGCTAACGTGAACGTAAATTGAATCCTGAAGATGAATCAGCTGAATATCGTTGTCAATTTCAATGCTACCATTAGTTTGGGCAAGCATGGAAACCAAGCCAATCAGTGAAAAAATTGATATTAAGAATCCTCTCATGATCATGTTTTTTAGAAATGTAGATAATTTTTCAATATCGATACAAATCACCCTTAAGGTATTTCAGACCAGAATCAACTATAATTGTAACAATTTTCTTACCCGCACCAATTACTTTTGCCCTTTGAATTGCTGCCCAAACATTTGCCCCAGAAGTTGTACCGCCAAAAATGCCCTCCATTCGTGCTAGTTTTCTAGCTGTTTCAATTGCATCCTCATCTTTTACAGATATTATCTCATCGGCTAAGTCGTGCCTGAAAATTGAAGGGATAAAACCAGCGCCAATCCCTTCAAGCTTATGCTTTCCAGTTGTATCGCCGCCCGAAAGTGGGCGAACATAATATGGTTCAATGGCAATGCAGCGAATGGTAGGAGTTTCACTCTTCAAAATCTCAGCATTTCCTGAGAAGGAACCACCTGTCCCAACGCCAGTTATAAACTCATCTATATCAGCTCCAAGTTCATCAATAATCTCCCGAGCCATTTGATGGTATGCGTTTCGGTTGTCAATATTATTAAATTGATCAGTCCAGAAAGTATTAGGATTCATACTTATCTCTTTTGCTCTCTTAATCAATTCGTCAATTAGCTTGGCGGTAATTTTTCCATTCTCGCTGGGGATAATCTCGAGGTGTGCTCCAAAAGCACGCATTGTCAATAATTTTTCTTCGGCAAAAGCATCGGAAGATACAAAATGGGCCTTATAATCCTTCATCGCACAAACCATAGCCAATGAGCTACCAGTGCTTCCGCCGGTGTATTCAACAACTGTTCCTCCTTTTCTCAGCTCACCTCTCCTTTCAGCACTCTCAATCATGGAGAGAGCCATTCTGTCCTTCATGCTGCCCGTTGGATTTGCACCCTCGTATTTTACATAAATGTCGGCCATTCCTGGCTCAACTAGTTTTTCTAACTTTATAAGTGGGGTTTTTCCTATTGCAATCATTGTATTTAAAGATTAAGAAACTGTTTAAATTTTATTTTATAATTATTTCAAGTTAATTTGTATCAAAA
>CAYZSD010000200.1:0-5523 GCA_964481075.1 uncultured Rikenellaceae bacterium
GGTTTCGTTACCTAACTGGACAAGGGTGAAAATTGCATATACTGGCAATACAGGAGATTTAGACTGGCAGCTAAGGGTTGAGTCGTTATACCCCTTTATTATGTCCGACGGTTCTGATCCTGGACTATCGTTAGACTATCTGAAGTTTGTACTAATTAATGTTACCCCCATTGGAACAACGTGGAATGCTCCTGGCGATTTTGACTTACTAGAGCAACCCAATGGAAGTGTGCTAATTGAGGGAACTGGTACAAACAACTTCGAAATAACTTTCGGCATAACCTATCAGCTAGGAATGTCACCACCCCCATCGTTAATGAATGTACCTTGGGGGTATTACTATACAAACCTGCATTTTTGGTTAGAATATTTTCCTTAAACATTAAGCGATTAAATGAACACCAGTAAACTAGATGACGGTTAAAATTAAACATATACTGGTTGTTTTTCAACTACTTCTAACATACAATATATCCTTTGCCCAATACTTCCTTTTTTCCGAGGCGCCAATTGATATAGAAGCCTCTTTTTCTCGCCATACAATAGTTGCCTCTGCCAAGCAAACCTTCTTCAACTCTTTAACTGTTAAGAATAAAGCCAACCGACCAGAGTCATTTACCCTAAACATTACAGTACCCGAAGGGTGGTCGGTTGTGGGAAAAGATAAGATTGAACTCACCGTCCCCCCCCTCGATTCAATAATTATCCCAATTCGTGTTGCTATTGGCGGTAACGTTAGGGGAGATATTGGTTATAGCGTTATTGCTTCACTTACCGATTTCAGGGGAAATACCATTAAAAACGAGTACTGTTTTGTAAAAATTCCAAGGGACACAGATCTTAACATCAGATATGCTAGTAGAATGTTCTTTCTAGATCCTATCTCTCTTTCAACAGAATTCACCATAAATGTAAACAATAAAGGGAATAAGGAAGAACTAGTTAATTTTATCTTCGATGGTAATGGTGCATTACTTATTGGACCTCAAAAGGAGGCCCTGTATTCACAAGATCTTACTGTTCCACCTTATACCGACACAACATTCTCCTATAGAGTTTCACTACAACTAGCTGAACTTTTTGGACGAAAAATGTTTGGCTTACAGGCAAAAATACAAACCATCGACACCTCCTATTCAAACACTCTCTGGTTTAGGTTGGTTGGCTCATCGGCAAAAAACGAGATTCCACCGAATGAAAAGCCGTTAAGCATTGAATTCTATGCCCAGGGTTTACTTGACGCAGAGATGGCCCCAACTTACTCCCTGAATCTTGAAGGTAAAACGCTGTTTAAAGGTAATTCTGAGGTTTACTACCTCTACCGAAACTTTAGTTCAAAGACAAAAGAGGATTTGTACCTAACAAACAGGATGTTTATTGGCAGCAAGATTGGTCCCTGGACATTTGAAATTGGGGACTCATATATCAGCATGGAGAGTAGCATGTCGGGAAGAGGAGGGTATATTGGGTTTGAGGGTAATAAGCTTAAAACAGAACTTATTGGAAATAGAAACTTTATTTCAAATATCGACAACTTTGGAGGATCGGTGCAATATCGATTCTACCCAGGTCTTTTTATCAAAACAGGAGGTACCTATAATTTGAGTAGCGAGAAGAACATCGACTCTAAGTTAGGATTCCTTGGAGTTGGATTTTCTATAAAAAAAAGACACAAATTTTTCCTCCAGTATTCACTGAATAACCTTCAAAGGAATATCAACGGGAAAAACAATCATCAGGAATATGGTTGGCAATTCAACTACTCATCAAGATTAGGACCTGTAACCTCATTTGTTAGAACAAGGTACGGAAGTTACCTCTACTTTAGCCCCTTTGCTGGGAGATTTGAGATAATGGCAAACACCAACTGGAAGATAAGTGAAACTAACCAGCTTAACCTTTCATACAATGAGTTTAATAGCAAGCGAAAGGCTATTCGAGGTGATGAATTAACTCCATTAGGAGAGACAAACTCAAGGGAGGGAAAGATCCAGTACAGGCACTTCATTAACCCCGAGGTTGAACTTTTTGCTGGTCCAGTTGTGGATCACAACACAATAAAAGGGATTGCATCATTTCCAGAAAATGAGTCATTTTCAAGCCTTAGCTACAAAGCTTCTGGAGGGGCAAGAATTAAGAATCAATCGGCAACCGTTATTTTAACTCCTGGGGTAGAATTTGCTTATGCAAATATTTTAAACAACCCTTATTCTAGCATAGATAGCAATAGCGACAATCGTAGATCGTTTATTTACTACCACTTATCAACCAGCTTGCGAAGCCGATCGTTTATGCTTGTTGCCTTCTATACATCAGGGCCTCGCTCCGCTTTCGACCAGCAAGCATACCTGCAATCAGGGAAGGATAGCCGAAAGCTTCAGTTTATGCCCACCTACGACCAATATATTTACAAGGATATCGTAAAAGCTAACCTTGGGGTTAGCTACTCCAATGATCTTATCACAAAATCGAGATATACAAACATCACTGGGACAATCAACTGGTACCTTCCAAAGTACTGGGAGCTCCAATTTCTTGGTGTATATGCTGTTCAGAACCGTTTAAACCTTCAAGATCTTCTTGAAACCTACCAAACACTCT
This sequence comes from uncultured Rikenellaceae bacterium, assembly GCA_964481075.1. GTDB lineage: Bacteria > Bacteroidota > Bacteroidia > Bacteroidales > Tenuifilaceae > MWFE01. Next base: position 2,602 of record CAYZSD010000200.1, read on the forward strand.
ATCTGGAACTTGGTATAAAAAAACAGTTCGACATTCAGCAGCCAAGAGTAAAGTTCTATGATATTGAATTGGTCTTCTTTAAGGACTTCAATGGGAACTTCAAGCAGGAATCGAATGAGCCAGGGATTAAGAATGTACTTGTGAGCATTGAAAAACTAAGTACCGATGTAACAGGTCGAATTCCAGGCGACTTCTTTAGTACAGAGCTACTTTCAAACAGCCTTGGAAAGGTAACAATTGAAAAAATACCTGAGGGTATCTATAAAATTTCCTATAATCCCCTCGGAAGTGATGTGGGAACCTACAGTAAAGCAATTGAAGATTCTGAAATAAAGATTGACCACTCTGGGGTTTACGCTTTCCCGTTCGTTGAAAAAAATAAGGTTTTCGGAAAGATTATTCTAAACAGAAGTCGCCTTTCGGGTTTAGGTAAAATTGATGCTTCCAACGTACGAATAACTGCAACCGACAGCCAGGGTAGGTCGCACACTACCCTTACCGACAAGAATGGTGAATTCGTTCTGTTCGCCCCAGTAACCGATGAGTATATCCTTACCATTAATAATATCTACTACGAAAACTTCGATCTAAGGCAAAACAACTTCCTTGTGCAGTTTAACGGATACAAGCAATTTGAGGTTAACTTTGTTTTCGACGAAAAGGTTCGTAGAATACAATTCGCATCGGGGCAGGACGACCAGCAAACAGGTGTAATGCAAATAAGAAGGACCAATATATCTGGTACAGTAAAGGATGCTAACAGCCAACGAGCCGTTAGATCAAGAATCAACCTGATTAACACTCGAAATAATTCCATAGTAACCTCAACAAATTCAAGTCCAGCAAGTGGTGAGTTCACGCTCAACTTTATGGCTGGCGACAATTACTTGCTTGAGATTTTGGCAGAAGACTACTGGTATCACTCTGAAAACATTGTTCTACAACAGGTTACAACCTTCATGAACATTAACAGAGACATTCTTTTACGCCCAATTTCCATTGGCTCGAAGGTTGAACTGAATATACGGTTTGGAATAAATAGTGCTTTCCTTTCGCCCGAAGCAGTAGCAGAACTAAACCGACTTATCCGCTTGTTAAAGAACAACCCATCAGTGAAACTTGAAATACAGGGACACTCGGACAACCTTGAGGAATTGCAAAAACCAGGTATTGCCCTTGAAAGGGCAAATGCTGTGGGCTCTTACCTAATAGAGAATGGGTACAGCAACTTTGAGGTTAAGAGTTACAACAACACTGTTCCAATTGAATCGAACGATACTGAAGAGGGAAGAGCTCGTAACCGAAGGATAGAGGTATCGGTTCTTAGCCGATAAACTTCTAAATAAAAACTATCCAGCCCAAGTATCCCTATCGAGGCTTCGATACTGAATTGCTTCGGCAACGTGCTCAGGTCGTATGGCAATGCTTTCGTCTAAGTCGGCAATGGTGCGCGAAACCTTAAGAATTCTATCGTACGCTCTTGCCGAAAGGCCAAGTCGTTCCATCGCATTCTTTAATAGGGCATTACCAGCTTCATTAAGCTGACAAAACTTTCTGATGAGCTTACTTGACATTTGCGCATTGCAATGCACGCCTTTCCATTCAATGAATCGCTCTTCTTGTATCTGACGGGCTTTTGTTACCCTTTCACGAACAGTACTTGAGTGTTCCGAAGGTGGTGTTTGCGCAAGCTTATCGAACGGAACAGGAACAACCTCAATATGTATATCGATTCTATCGAGAAGAGGGCCAGACACCTTGTTCAAATACTTTTGAACCACGCCCGGAGAGCAAACACAATCCCTGTCGGGATGATTGTAATAACCACAGGGACAAGGGTTCATTGAGGAAACCAGCATAAACGAGGCAGGATACTCAACAGAAAATTTCGCCCTTGATATGGTTATCACCCTGTCTTCCAAAGGTTGTCGCATAACTTCAAGAACTGTTCGCTTGAATTCAGGGAGTTCATCGAGAAAAAGGACACCATTGTGAGCCAACGATATTTCGCCAGGTTGAGGGTATGTACCTCCACCTACCAATGCTACATCTGAGATGGTGTGATGGGGGCTTCTGAAAGGGCGACGTGTCATTAATGAGGTATCCCTGTCAATTTTTCCAGCAACCGAATGAATCTTGGTTGTCTCCAATGCTTCACGCAAAGTTAGTGGTGGAATAATTGTGGGCAATCGTTTTGCAAGCATAGTTTTTCCAGCACCTGGAGGGCCAATCATAAGCAGGTTGTGGCCTCCAGCAGCAGCAACTTCAAATGCTCGCTTCACATTTTCCTGACCCTTCACATCGCAAAAATCGACTTCGTACTCATTTGCATGAAGGAGAAATTCTGCTCTTGTATCGACAATGGTAGGTTCTAGCTCTCGATAACCATTTATAAAATCGATAACTTCTTGTAGGTTATCTACGCCATAAACGTCCAAGTTGTTTACAACGGCAGCTTCCCTCGCATTGGCCTTTGGCACAATAAGTCCCTTAAAGCCTTCCTCACGAGCTTGAATAGCAATGGGTAGAATACCCTTTATGGGTTGTACTGTTCCATCGAGCGATAGCTCTCCCATGATGACATAATCGGGAAGCATTACAGCCGAAAGTTTTTCGGATGCAGCTAAAACCCCCACAGCAAGGGGTAGGTCGTATGCAGATCCCTCCTTCCGAATGTCCGCAGGTGCCATGTTTATTACAACCCTGTTTTTTGGCATCTTCTGCCCTATCGATTCGATAGCCGTTGCTATGCGTTGCTGACTTTCGCGTACTGCGCTATCGGGTAAACCTACCAGGAAGAAGTTAATCCCCTTGCCAACACTTACCTCAATGGTAATGGTTGTTGCCTTGATTCCGTGAACAGCACTACCATAAGTTTTAACTAACATCGTTTTTTTTTTTGAGAATAAAAGTAAAATATTT
>CAYZSD010000201.1:0-5481 GCA_964481075.1 uncultured Rikenellaceae bacterium
AGCGATGCACGTGGTAGGGATTGATTGAAACAATAACCCTGCTGCATCGCAATATTGGAAGTGTGGAAAATGGGAGAATAGAGAGGGTTGATTTAGGATTTATGGTTGGAGACCGAAGACGGAAGACGGGAGACGGGAGACGGAATCGGGGTTTCGGGATGAAAGTGTTAAATGTGTGATGGGGGTGAGAAATAGCCACATCTTTTGTACTTTTGTTGTGTAAATGAAATGAAGAAATAGTATTTGTTATAGAATGTCGATGACCTATCAACAGATTGTTGAGGACTTAGCCGATGGTTTTTTTAGCCTCCTTTTCAGGCATAGAATAGCCATACTTGGGAGCATTGTTTTTAACTTGATAGTTTTCATTGTGTTAATCTCCCTTGAGCTGAGTAGTAGGTCGTACCTTTACGATACCATCGTTCTTGTTGACTTCGATAGGGAGCATGAGCTATTCCCCGAGGCAAAGGAAGAGGAAAAGAATGAGGCCGAACCAGTACTTCCTCGCGATGCTATTGTGCCTGAGGTTGAGTACGAGGCCATTAAGAACCTTGCAAAGGATGCCACGAAGGAAGATCTGAACCCTGGGCTTACCGATGAGAAGAATATTGATGCAGATAAGCTTTACCAAGAGGCGCAGCGGATTAGGGAGCAGATGCAGCAGAATAGAGCCCTTTGGGAAGAAGCTCAAAGCGTGAATGTGGATGATGTTCCAAATACCCAGGAGAAGATTTCTTCCACAGACGATCCGGGTCAGTACAAGGGTCCAACGGTAATAAGTTACTTCCTTGAGGGAAGAAAAGCACTATACCTTCCTGTTCCTGCATACAAGTGTGAACTCGGAGGTGTGGTTGTGGTTGACATTGAGGTTTCGAGCGACGGGAGGGTGGAGAGGGCAACCATTGACACTTCGAACTCGGTTGCCGACAATTGTATGACCTCGGCGGCTATTGATGCCGCACGCAGGAGCAGGTTCACGGTGACCGATGGAGCCAAAGGGCGCCAGAAGGGGAGCATTACCTATCTTTTTGTACCACAATAGGCGAAGAAATAAAGGGTATCAAATTTTTTAAAGAGTAATAAATGAATTAATCAATGGTGTGGTTAGAAAGAACGGAGTTGCTTTTGGGTAGGGAAGCCTTGGATAAGCTATCGGCAAGTCATGTGCTGGTTGTTGGACTTGGAGGGGTTGGGGCATACACCGCCGAACAGCTTTGCAGGGCTGGGATAGGCGAGATGACCATAGTTGATGGTGATTTTATTCAGCATAGCAACAGGAACCGACAGCTTCCTGCGCTTGCAAGCACAGTAGGCCAACCAAAGGTTGAGGTAATGAGGGAGCGATTGCTAGACATTAATCCTGACCTTAAGCTTCATGCTGTTTTTGAGTATCTTAGGGACGACAGGATGGTAGAACTACTTGAAAAACCTTACACTTATGTGGTTGATGCAATCGATACCCTTTCGCCTAAAATATTTCTGATTTACCACACCTTAACCCTTGGTCATAGGCTGGTGAGCTCCATGGGAAGTGGCGGGAAGGTTGACCCTGGGTTAGTTCAAGTAGCCGACTTTTCGAAGTCGAGGATTTGCCCTTTGGCCCGAATCCTAAGAAAAAGACTTCATAGGTTGGGGATACGCGAAGGGTTTCAGGTTGTTTTTTCAACCGAAGAGGTTCCTGAGCATGTGATGATTCCCTGCGAGGGAGAGCCAAACAAGAAGACCACGGTTGGAACGATATCATATATGCCACCCCTTTTTGGGTGTTTTTTGGCTTCGGTGGTGGTAAGGGAGATTTTGTATGATAGTTTTAGCAAATAGAGATATGGTGAAAATTGAAAAAATTATTGAGAATAAGAAACGGTTCCTGGACTTATTGTTGCTGGCTGATGAGCAAGAAAATATGATTGACAAGTACTTGCCGAGTGGTGACTTGTTTGCTTTATATGACGATGATTTGAAAAGTGTTTGCGTTGTTGTGCCCATAAATGGCGAAACCTGCGAGTTAAAAAACATAGCTACATACGAGAAATACCAAGGTCAAGGGTACGGTAGAGCGTTGATTAAATTCATTTCGGATTTCTACAAAAACCAATACAAAACAATGCTTGTTGGGACAGGCGAAACTCCCACTATCTTGTCGTTTTATAAAAGTTGTGGGTTTGAAATATCGTATCGAGTTAAGAATTTTTTTACAGATAATTACGACCACCCAATGTTCGATGGCGACATACAACTTGTTGATATGATTTATCTTAAGAAGGATTTACGGGAATAGCTGGACTATATTTCAAGCAAAACAAGCATTCTGTGAGATTATTTATCTATTCCCCAAAAATCAACTTTGCCGCTATACAGCATCGGAGTTTAGAGTTGGAGTTTAGTCTTTATGGAGCTCTTCCGAGTTATGCATCCCACTGGTAGAAAACAAGGTCGAAAAGACTAGTCGTATAGCTCCAGGAATTCAAAGCTATTTTGGGTGAAGCTGAGGTATTGGATGAAGTTGTTAGTGGAAATTACAAGGGAGGCTGTATTGAGGTTGGGATGAAAGCTAATTCGTTGGGAGAGTTGAAGGTTCTTGTCGATGAACACATGAACGTGTTTTTGGGTATCGTGAAGAAGTCCAAAAGGCGATACAGAGCCAGGTTCCAGACCAAGGTATCGTTTCATCCTTTCGTGTGAAGCGAAAGAAAGTTTGCCTTGCTTCAGCCTGAGTTCCAGATCCCTGATGTTAAGGGCTTGGAGGTAATGAAAGATTACCAGGTAGTGTCGATCGCCCTTATGATTCCTAAAGAAAAGGTTTTTACAATGAGCTGCATCGATGTCAATCCAGTATTTCGACGCCTCTTCAACCGTTGGAACGGGAGGATGTTCGTAGTAGTCGAAAGGAATGTTAAGGTTGTTAAGAGTTTGGTAAACCTTAGGATCGCCCCGAAAAGACATCATTCTTGTCATCGAATTAGAGCCTTAGACCCATAAGCACTACGTCGTCGATTCTAGGTGTTGATCCTTGCCAATCGATAAGAGTTTGATGCAGGATTTCCCTCTGCTCGGTCATGGGGAGCTTATGAATTTCGAGCAGTTTTTCCTTAAGGTTTTTAATCATGAACTTGCGTTCATCAGGACCGCCAAACTGGTCGGGGTATCCATCGGAGAAGGTGTAAAGGACATCACCTTTCTGGTATTCAATAATATTATTAGTGAAAGGGGTATCGCACCGCATGTGAATACCGATAGGCATTTTATCGCCCTTATAGTGGATAACCTCGTCGTTTCGTATAAGGATTAATGGGTTGTTTGCGCCTGCATATTCAATAACACCAGCATCAGTATCAACGATATAAAGAGCCAAATCCATCCCATCCTTGCTCTCTCCAGGTTTTCCGGTTTGGTGAAGCGATGTTATAATCATCAATCGGAGCTGATCGAGGATTTGAGAAGCAGGGAGGTTTCCGTCTTTGGCAACGATTTGGGTTAGGAATCCGATGCCCAACATACTCATGAATCCGCCAGGTACACCATGACCTGTACAGTCGGCAACAACGCAGATTTTCCTGTTGCCTACCTGTGTGTGCCAGTAGAAGTCGCCGCTAACGATATCACGGGGGAGGAATAGGATGAAGTAGTCATCGAAAATTGCATTGATAGTTTCAAGTGGGGTAAGGAGTGCGCCTTGAATACGGCTGGCATAGTTGATGCTGCTCTTAATCTCTTCGTTCTGTTCAAAGATAAGGTCACGCTGACCTTCAATCTCCTCCTTCTGAGCAACAACTTCGGCGGTTCTTTCCTTTACAATTTGTTCGAGGTGTTCTTTTTCGGCAATAAGCCTACGAGTGTTAAGCACTACTATAGCCCAGATGAAAAGGGCAAGCAGTATTACGTATGATATGTAAGCAATGATTGACCTGTACCAAGGTGGAGTAATTGAGAAGCTGTATGTTGCAACGGAACTCTCTTCTCCGTATATATTCTTAGCTTTTACCTTGAACACATAGGAACCCTCAGAAAGGTTCATGTAGGAAGGGCGAGGATCGTTTTCCCAGCGAGTCCACTCCTTGTCGTTACCTTCGAGGATATAGCTGAAAACAGTGGCTTCTTCGCTTTCGTAGAAAGTAGCCGCAACATCGAAAACAAGAGAATTAAACCTGAAAGGTAGCGTTGGTGTTTGCTTGAGTTGCTGCGAAAGGGTGACAATAACTTTACCGTCGTCGGGGTTTTCTTTATAGAATGCACCCCTGAATAGCACAGAATCGCCTTTTGTTGTAACCTTACGAATTAATGCGTTGAAGGGTTGGTCGTATTCTCTTTTGATTTTGCTATCGTAGCTAAAGAGTTGGGTTGAAATGGCTAACCAAAGGATTCCGTTACTATCGGTGAAGATAGCATCGGTCCAACGTGCTGGGAGTGCTTTGAAAGGTTTCAGAATTGGTGTTAATGAACCATCGGGGTTAGGTTTAATTATCTCAACCCATCGGTGACCATCGGGTGATGAACATGTTAGAGCATACCCATCTTCATATTTAACTACCCTGCTAATACCATAGCCCTCAATGTTGCCATTAAGGCCTGGTAGAGAAGTTGGGTTAAAGCGTTTCGAAGTGGCATCAAACTGAAATATTCCCTTTTCAGTAGAAATAAAAACCTTATCATCGAAAGTAAGAATGTGGTTATCTTTTAAACCGGGTAGTCCGTGTTCCACTCCGTAGTTTTCGACAATGGTGTCGTTATTTCCAAAAGTAACACGAGAAACTCCTTGAAGGTTGGCTGAAAGCCATACCTCATTGGGCAAAGAGAAGCCAGAACTGCGATACTCATTACGAAGCTCATCGCTTTTAATTTTCCCAAGGTTCTTCCAGCGACCACCTTCCCATTTCATGGCAGCAAGGGCACTCCAGCCAATGTAAACAATGCTTGGGTCGTACTTACTTTGCAGCAAAGTATAACCAACATGTTGAACGTTACCTTTAACAAACTCATCTTGTATGGTAATGTTGGTTGCCTTGAAATTTTCATCAATTTCAAAAATCCCAGTTGTAGTACCAACAAGGAGTCGCTCTTTTTTTGATTTAGGTTCCTTAAAAACGAGGAACGACCAGGTTGCAGAGCTAATTGTTTGGATTTGCTTAAAATGGGTGAAGCCGAACTCATTGGTTGTTTTATAGAAAACACCCGACATTGTTCCTACGAAAAGAGTATTGTTGAACTGAGTTAGGCTCAGAATGCCGCCTTTTAAACCCGATTCTTCAGAGAAAACCCGTACTTGGGAATGGATGTCGGCTCGGGCAATACCAATGTTAAGACACAGCCAAAGAGGGGAAATACCTTTATTGGGTTGACAAAGAAAAGTAACTGTTTCGTCGGGAAGGCCGTTGCTTGTATTAAGGACAGTTTTTTGTCTGGTAAGAGAATCGGTTTGGGTAAAGGTGACCCTTTTGCTAAGAAGGAAGGCTCTCCCCAACGACTTGTTTTCAAGCGATATAC
>CAYZSD010000202.1:0-5461 GCA_964481075.1 uncultured Rikenellaceae bacterium
ATCGGTATCGATAACGGCAGTTTCATGTGCGAAATAGCTATTTTTCATCTTGTTGTCAATTTGAATTGCACAATTTCATGCAAATAGAAATGAAACTCTCTGCTATATAAGTTTGCATCTCAAGCGTAAGTTCAGTGTGCATTGGTAAAGAGATAACTGAATTGCAAAGGTAATCTGAATTAGGGAAAATGCTGCTCTCCTGCCTTCCATAGTATTCCTCAAAAGCCTTCTGCCTGTGTAAAGGGATTGGATAATAGACCATTGCTGGTATCCCTTTTTCTGCCAAGAATTTGACAAGCTGTAATCTGTCTATATTATTGATTTTTAGGGTATATTGATGAAAAATATGGTCGGACCAAGTTACCCTAACAGGTGTAAAAACCTTTGTGAATGAGCTAAATAGAGAATCGTACCTCTCGGCAGCTTCAATTCTTGCCCGATTGTACTCATCAAGGTGTTTAAGTTTTACTCTGAGCACAGCGGCCTGAATGGTATCGAGACGAGAGTTTACACCAATCCTGTCGTGATGGTAACGTACCTTCATTCCATGATTAACAATTGATCGTATGATTTCAGCTAGGTTATCATCATTGGTCATCAATGCCCCACCATCGCCAAAACAACCTAAATTTTTGGAGGGGAAGAAGGAGGTGCAGCCTATGTTACCAATAGTTCCAGCTTTAACAGTTTTTTGGTTGCTAAAAGTATAGCTGGCACCAATTGCCTGTGCATTATCCTCAACCACAAAAAGATTGTGCTTCGAAGCGATTTCCATTATACCTTCCATGTTGGCGCATTGTCCAAATAGGTGAACAGGGATAATCGCCTTTGTTTTTGGGGTTATTGCGGCTTCAATGGCCTCTAGGTCAATGTTAAAGGTATCAATGTCAACATCAACAAGTACTGGCTTCAACCCAAGGAGTGCAACCACCTCGACTGTTGCAATGAAGGTGAAAGTTGGAGTAATCACTTCGTCTCCAGGCTTTAAGCCTAAAGCCATGAGAGCAATCTGAAGAGCATCGGTTCCATTGGCGCAGCCAATGACATGCCTGACACCTAGATATTTGGCAAGTTCTTCCTCGAAAAGGCTTACTGGTTCCCCTTTGATGAAGCTGGTGCTATCAATAACCTGCTGAATTGCAGAATCAATTTCAGGTTTTATCTTAAGGTATTGCCCCTTAAGGTCAACCATTTGTAACGTACCAAAATCCTTCATCCTTTAGTGAAATCAATGTAACAATCGGAGGATTCTATTTAGCGTAGCTAATTGCTCTGGTTTCCCTGATAACCGTTATCTTCACCTGGCCAGGATATGTCATATCGTCTTGAATCTTACGAGCAATTTCATACGATAGGCTTGCTGCCTCCTCGTCGGATACCTTTTCGCTACCTACAATCACCCTAAGTTCTCTACCTGCTTGAATAGCAAATGTTTTCTGTACCCCTGGGTAATTTAATGCCATGTCTTCCATCTCCTTGAGACGCTTTATGTACGATTCCACAACCTCACGACGAGCCCCAGGTCGAGCGCCAGAAATAGCATCGCACACTTGAACGATTGGCGCAATGAGGGTTGTCATCTCGGTTTCATCGTGGTGAGCACCGATGGCATTACAAATTTCGGGTTTCTCCTTATACTTTTCGGCCAACTTCATACCAAAAACTGCATGTGGAAGTTCTGGTTCATCGTCGGGTACTTTTCCAATATCATGCAATAAACCAGCCCTCTTAGCCAGCTTAGCATTCAAGCCAAGTTCCGAAGCCATGATAGCACAAAGGTTAGCCACCTCGCGGGAATGCTGAAGCAAGTTTTGACCGTAAGATGAACGGTACTTCATTTTTCCAACTAACCTAATTAGCTCAGGGTGAAGACCATGAATTCCAAGGTCGATGGCGGTTCGTTTACCCACCTCTACTATTTCTTCTTCGATCTGCTTCTGAGTTTTCTGGACAATCTCTTCAATTCTGGCAGGATGGATGCGTCCATCGGTTACCAGCTGATGAAGGGCTAGACGAGCAATCTCCCTACGAACTGGGTCGAATGCTGAGAGGATGATTGCCTCAGGGGTATCGTCAACAATAATTTCAACACCTGTTGCGGCCTCGAGTGCTCTAATATTCCTACCTTCTCTTCCAATGATTCTACCCTTGATCTCATCGGAATCGATGTGGAAAACAGTTACCGAGTTTTCAATAGCAGCTTCTGAAGCAACCCGTTGAATGGTATTGAGTACCACCCGTTTTGCTTCCTTTGCAGAGGTCATCTTGGCCTCATCCATAACCTCGTTGATATACGACATAGCTGCTGTTTTCGCTTCAGCTTTCAATGAATCTACCAGCTGAGCTTTTGCCTCTTCGGCTGAAAGGCCAGATATAACTTCGAGCTTATCAACCTGTGATTTATGAAGTCGGTCCAACTCTTCGGTACGTTTATCAACCAACAGAAGTTGGTTTGAAAGGTTATCGCGAATTGCATCAATTTCTTTTTGTTTTCGTTGCAACTCCTCAAATTTCTGCGAAAATAATACTTCCCTCTGTTTCAGCTTGTTTTCAGCCTGAAGGATTTTATTGTTCTTTTCGTTGAACTGTTTCTCGTAATCGGTTTTAAGCTGTAAAAATTTTTCCTTTGCCTGAAGTATTTTCTCCTTTCGGATTACCTCCGCTTCGGTTTCAGCTTCTCTGATTATGCTCTCCTTCTTACTTTTCAATAGCCTATTCCAAAGAAGGAAAGTGGCAAAGCCACTAACGATTAGAGCAGATATGGCTATTATTATTGTGCTTACCATTTTGTTATTTATTAAATTGTTTTTAAAGAACACGTTAAATGGGGCATCCCCCATGCAAAATATGTTTTCCTCGGTCGATTTTGAAAAAAGTTCGACACGAGTAGTTTTGGCAATAAAAAAGCCCGCATTGCATTCCTTAGGTTTTTAGAAACCCCAATTAATCATGGGTGGAGTGGCCGCGAATTTCGAACGTCCAACGTCTCAATGGTTGAGATTCTGGCGAACCAGAATAAGGCCTGTCCTACGTAAGCATAAGTCCTACTCCAATTTGGATAATGTTGAGTTTCACAAAAATAGTAAAGAAACAATGCGGGCAAGTTATATTAGAAAGAACGTATTTCACTCTTTTTCAGATAATCATCGAGCCACTCATCGAGTTGCTGGAGCTCATCGAGGATGGGTGACACCTCGAATCGGCTCTCACTATCAATCAGCTTTATTACAAACTGAAGGGCGGCCATTGCCAAAAAGTCCTGCATATCCTTGTCGTTATATCTCTGCTTATACTGAAGGACTTTTTCGTTTATTGCCTTAGCAGCCTTTCTAATTTTCTCCTCGTCGTTCCGATCGATCTTCAATGGATAGAATCTTTCCGCTACATTAACCCTTATTGACAACTTATCATCCATTGAATCAACCTTTTAATATCTGTTTAGAAGAGCGATGCATTGATCAATTTCCCGCACAATTTTACTTACCATCAGCTTTGCATCGTGCGAGTTACCACTCGATGCAAGAACAGCCTTCCCAAGCTGTTGCTGATTGTACTTACTTTCAAGTTCTTGCAAAGCCCTTTCTTTCTCCTGGATTAAACCCTCTAAGTTGTTTACTTTAGCAAGCAGAGAGTGGTTTTGCTCCTTTTGCTTCTCGTAGGCAGAAATCAATTCATCAATCTTACGCTTCAGAGAAATATGTACTGAAATCTGCTCTACATTCATGGGCTTGTAATAACTCGTATTTAAGTACTACAAAGTTACAATGGCTTTGTCAGAAAATCAAAAAAAACCGAATCAAAATTGAAACCTTTCAGAAATATCTTTAAAAATAGCTAGTTTTGCCTCGCTTGGTTTTAGAAAATATATGCTAAAAAAAACGTTAAAACTACTCTCGCTCACAATCCTAGCTCATTGCTGGGGGCAAGTCGTGGCTCAACCCTGGCAAAGCCCATACAATCTTCATCCACCGCTTGCAGTTGAGCTTACCCTTTCGGGGGTATTCGGTGAAATTAGAACCAACAGCTTCCATGCTGGAATCGATTTCCGAACTGGCGGTTCGGCTTTAAACGTTTTTGCCAGCGAAGCTGGCTTTGTCTCAAGAATTAGAGTTAGCGGTATTGGCTTTGGTAAAGCCATATACATTGAACATCCCAATGGGTTGACAACAGTATATGCCCATCTTGATCGCTTTTCTGCAAGTATTGAAAACTTTGTGAAAGAACATCAGTACCGGTTGAAATCTTTTGAGGTTGACCTTTACCTTAAACCCAACGACTTCCCTGTAAAACGAGGACAACAAATCGGCATCAGCGGAAATACAGGCAGTTCAGGTGGTCCACATCTACACTATGAGGTAAGAAAAACCGATACTCAAACGCCTCTTAATCCCTCGTTTAGCAATCTTAAAATTATCGATTCAATTCCTCCAGCCATTCAAGGTGCTTGGTTCTACCCAACCGACTCAACTGGCACAATCGCCATCAGTAACAAAAAAAGGGAGCTTATTGTTCAAGGAAATGGGAAACGTTATCGTGTGAGGGATACTGTGTTTGTTGAGGGAACTGTAGGATTAGGAATCAAGGCCTACGACTATGTTAATGCAAACAGCCTTCGTTGCGGAGTTTACAACATTGAACTGTTTGTCAATAATGCACCCTGGTATAGTTTCAAATCTGACCAATTCAATTTTGCAGAAACCAGATTTGCGAATAGCCACATCGACTTTGAGGAGCGACAACTCACAGGAAAACGAATACACCGTCTGGTACTCGACCCCAACAATCAGTTTAGCTGCTATGGCAAGGTCGTAAACAGGGGATTTATTAAAACAGTAAAGGATAGCATATATAATATTCGAATTGTTGTAGCAGATGCTTATGGAAATGCATCCTCACTTACATACACCATGAAAGGTATTGAAAACGTAAATTTTAATAAAGAAAAGACACCTATTGAAAATTCGAATGAAAAGTATTTTTGGCTATTCTTTCAGGATAACATTATTGAAAATGAGGTTTTTAGGGTTTTTATTCCAAAGTTTTCACTATACAACAATATCGACTTTGAGCAACAAATAGCTGAATCACAGGCTAATTCTTTTTCAAATACAGTAACTATTCACAATAGATTCACTCCTATACACAAACCCTATACAATTGCTTTAAGAACAAACTCCTTACCCCAAAACCTTGAGAGCAAAGCTCTTATTGTTGCCCTCACCCACGAAGGAAAAATTGAAGCGGTTGGGGGAAACTACTCAGCAGGATGGGTTGAAAGTACTGTCAACTACTTTGGTACTTTCTTTGTGCAAGTTGATACAATGGGTCCAAAAATCAAACCTTTAAACATTTCTAAAGGGAAGGATATGAGAAGGGAAGAATCCATCCGGTTTCAAATTGAAGATGATTTAAGTGGAATACAGAGCATCGAAGGTTTTATTAATGGTTCTTGGGTTCTTTT
>CAYZSD010000203.1:0-5331 GCA_964481075.1 uncultured Rikenellaceae bacterium
GAGAGGGGGTGCTTGGATGACAAGTTTTAAGAATCAGTACATTACTAGAGAAGGGGAATTTATTAGCCCTGTAATTACCATAGTTTGCAACTTCACTCGCCCAACAGGCGATACACCAGCGCTTCTTTCTCTTGATGAAGCAAGCACTTTCTTTCATGAGTATGGACATGCACTCCATGGCTTACTTTCCAAAACAACATACCCAAGGCTTTCGGGGACAAATGTACCCCGCGACTTTGTGGAACTACCCTCACAGATCATGGAAAACTGGTGTGCTGACCCAGAATTCCTTAAAATGTACGCTTTCCACTACCAAACTGGGGAACCTATTCCAGATGAGCTTATTAAGAAACTTGAAGCAAGTGGAACTTTCAACCAAGGGTTTGCAACAACAGAATACCTTGCGGCTGCAATACTCGACATGGACTACCATACCCTTGAGTCGGTTACCGACTTGGATATTCTTCAATTCGAAGCAAATTCGATGAAAAAGATAGGACTAATTGATGAAATAATTCCGAGGTATAGAAGCACATACTTCCAGCACATTTTTAGCGGCGGCTACTCAAGCGGTTACTACAGCTACATTTGGTCTGGTGTGCTTGATGCCGATGCTTTTGAAGCGTTCAAGGAAACTGGAAACATTCTCGATAAGGAAACAGCAAATCGATTCAGGAAGTATGTCCTTGAGATGGGAGGCACCCAGGATGCAGATGTGCTTTACAGAAAATTCCGTGGGGCAGATCCAAAACCCGAACCATTACTAAAAAGACGCGGTCTGATTTAAAGGGTAATGATAGGTTTGAAAATTACTTTCTAGATACTGCTAGGGTATAGGTCTCTCTGAGGATGCAAGTATTTCCAAAGTCGGTTTTGAAGCTAGCCTGAAAAACTAACTTTTTCATCACAATATCACCCTTTGGAATTGATTCGGTGTAGAAGGCTTTTCCATCCTCTGTTGTTAATCTAATTGGAACCTCTTTCCCATCGATTGTTGTAATAAGTTCGTATCGAACCTTCTTCTTACCGTTGGAAATTGATAGTTCTACTAAATAGCCGCCATTAAGAATTGTTTGGTCGATACCTTTAACCAATAGTTTTGGCGGTGCAATTACTTTTCCTTGCCTATCATACTCTTTAAGGTTGGCAGTAACTTTCCCTTTGCTAAAGCTTGCTTCAGCCTTGAGGCTACCATCCTCGTAGTAGAGTTTTTTGACTCCATCAACCTTACCACGGTTGGTTGGGGTTTCACTTTTAATGCCTCCCGACTGATAGTACTCTTTCACCATACCATTAACTACTCCCATATCACAAGGGGTTTCCTTAAAAATTTTACCGTCTATATAAAACTCTTTCTTTAGTCCATGAGGTTTAGAGTCTTTAAAAGGCGTTTCTGACACCAAACGACCTTCCAAGGAATATCGTTTCTCCACACCATCATCGTAACTACCAACAATCTCAACCCAATACTTACCAACCTTTTTACGATTGCTTCGTTGTTGTTCGCAACCAAAGGTAACTACAAGCAAAGCCAATAAAATATATCTAAAAAATTGAATATTAACGAAATAAAAACTTTTTGTTTTCATGTTGGTAAGTTTATGTTTTAAAAAGTTAAATAATACTTTTGCTTTTCCTAAAAAATAAAATTAAGCTAGCACTTGAAAGAAGAATAAAGACTATTCCTGCTATTGCTATAGCACCCTGAAGGGTGAATCGATCGGTGTACCACCCGTAGAACGGGCCCCAAATTGCAAAAACAATTCGAATTACGAAATTTCGCACCGAAAGGATTGTTGCCCTCACATCGGACGAACTGATTCTATTAATATAGTCCTTTAGCACAGGGGTTGCTATTCCCCGAGCCAGGTAGAATAAAAAAATGAAGGCTAAACCGAAGATAGTTTGAAAATATGCTGTTCCAAAGAATCCAAGTGCTAGAAAAAGAGTGAAGGCAAGTACTGTTGTTTTTACCCCAAAAAAATGTTCGATGCGATAAGCAAAAAGGGCGGTTAAACCAACGGAAAGGTTGAGCAAAGTCCATAGAATTCCAAATAATGAAACTGGAAGGTTTATTTCTATGAACCACGGTTGTACGAACCATGCCATTGTTAGGGTTGATGCTCCCACAAACGATGAGAAGAGTATGTTAACCCGAAGTTCCCTATTGGTAATAAGTGAATACTTAACAACTTCCAAAATATTTAAAAAACTAATTTTCAGCTTATTGGCAATTACATTAGGCTCAAATAGGGTTGCAGCGGCAGGGATTGCAAAAAAAGCTATTGCCGTTTGGAAATAGTAGGGATACCTTAAGCTAAGGGTAGCAAGAAGCCCCCCCACTACACCGGCAGAAGCTTCGGCAAAGTTGCCAACCGAAATCATTCGTCCTTCGTGTTTCATGTAGTCATCCTCCTTTTTGTGGACAAGTAGAGAGTCGTAAAGCAAGGCTGAATCGGCACCTGAAATAAGGCTCTGGCCAAATCCTAGTATTACCTCAGCAATGAGAAAACCCCAGAAACAGTTGGATAAAGAGTAGGTTAGAAATCCTAAAAAGCCAAGGGTAGTTCCTATAACGAGAGTGTTTTTCCGTCCTAAGGCATCGGCAAAGTAACCCGAAGGTATTTCAAGTACAACAATTGCAATAGAATAGATTGCTTGCAGAACAAAAACCTCTTTCATACCCAAACCATTCTCTTGATAAAAGAGTACAACTATAGGCATAACAAGCATGAACCATTTGGCCGCTTTTATTACGTAGAGCCTTAAGATGTTGTGAAAGAGTTTTGCTTCCAATGAGTTGAAAATTAAACACGTATGCCAAATACAAGGACATCGTCAATTTGGGGGTAATCGTCGCGATAGCCATCGAACGTAAGATCAAGGATATTCTTTTGCTCCTCGAGAGATTCATGATAAATACCCATGAGAAGATTTCTTAGGTTGTTTCGCTTGAACTTCTGCATGGTTTTTTTGCATATCTGATCCTGGAAACCATCGGTAAAAAGGTAAATTAAATCATTCTTTTTAAGTTCAAGCTGATGATTTGTGAATGGTTCGTTCATCTTGAGTGAATAACCAATAGGCATTCTATCGCCCTTTATTTCAATAAATTCGGGAGCAGCAATGCTATTCGACAGCATTGATTCCCGCACGATGTAAACTGGATTGTATGCCCCTGCAAATTCAAGTTTCATTTTCTCAAAATCGATAATGCACAATGCAACATCCATACCATCCTTCGATTCGCCAATTTTTCCTGTTTGGTGTAACGACTCAACCACCCTCTGTCGAAGTAATCCTAAAATGTCACTAGCACACAAATCGTTATATTGACCAACAACCTCTGAAAGGTATGCCATTCCGAGCATGCTCATAAACCCTCCGGGTACACCGTGTCCTGTGCAATCGGCCACTGCAATGTAAAACTTACCATCAATTGCTCTGAGCCAGTAGAAATCGCCACTTACAATATTGCGTGGTTTATAGAGTACAAAAAAATCTTTATTTTCTTGATTAAGGATTTCTAGCTTTGGCAAAAGAGCCCCCTGAATTCTACTTGCATAGTTAATACTGTCAGTTATCTCTTTCTGCCTTTTGGAAAGTTCGATGTTCAACTCAAGAGTTACATCAAGATTCTGCCTAAGCTCCTCCTCACTAGCTTGCAGTTCGTGGTTGAGGTTTACTGTTTCTTTGTATAGTTCATCAACAGTATTTTGTGTTTCTATCCTTTCGGCAACTTCAATTTCAAGCTGAATCTTCTGCTCGAAGAACTTCGAGATAAGTTCAGCAAACTTTCCAAACTCATCTGAACGATCCCGAAGAGGCATAATAAACTCTTCGTTTTCGGTATGAAGACAACGAGTAATCCTTTTAAGAGGGTAGGAAACCCAACTTCTTATTGCCCAAACAAATACAACAATTGTAACAATAAAAAGGATGGCAAGTAAAACTGAGAACTTGTTTGTGGCTGATAGTTGTCGTACAAACTGGTTATTTCCAATAAAATCGACAAATATGATATTGTTTCCAAAAACATCGTGAAATGGACGAGTAACCAAAGTAGTTGAAAGATTAGTTCCATTAAACGATTCAAGTTTAGTAGTTTTCCTGAAATTTATATTGAAGTTCATTTCACTTTCTAACTGCGACAAGTATTCCTTATCCCAAAATTTACCAATAAAAAAGTATCCCTGTGGCTCGGTGGTGTGGTCAGCGTCATCGGAAGGGACTATAGTAGCACCAGTCACTTCGAGTAGGGTATCTCGAACTAGCATAAAAAAATGGGCAACTCCTTCTTTTTCAAAAGCCTTCAGAAGTATTTCCTTTGTCAACTCAACCTCTTCGTTAAATAACGATGTATCGTAAGTTGAGAATATCAATTGAAAGTCTCTATTATAAATCCATGTGTAGGAAACTCCAAAAGCTTCAAGGGTTGTGAGATTAACCCTCTCCCACTCTCTGGTAGGGCGATTAACATACTTAATCATCTCATCCCAACACGAATAGTCGTTAACAGGACCAAGAAAGCTATTGGCTTTATAACGAAGGATATTATCAATTACTAAAGTCTTTGCTTCCTCATTTGCCTGCATGAAAATCTTCTCTTGCTTGGCTTTTATTAACAGGTAACCAAAAAATACACCAACAAACATGAATATTGTTACGGTTAGGAGGAGCAAAATTTTAATATGAGTTTTCATCCTTCTATTTGATTGAAGTTTTAATAAAAATGTGTTTCAAGTAATAAAAAAACGAAAAAATTCTTAATATTACAAACTGTTTGCCAAAAAATAGATAACAGAAAATGACTTCAAAGATATGGAAGAAATTCAAACAATAATAGCCTACGAAGTGATGGATGGACCCGTTCAACTGGAAGAGATTAAGATTTTATACGGAGCAAACTATTTCAGCGGTGGACCTGTTGTGAGGTTTAGGATAAACCTTGGGCAGTATGATGAGGTTTTTTCAAATACCATACCAAATTTTTTTGAGCAGCTAAAAAACTATATTCCAACACTTTACAATCACCATTGCTCAGTAGGAAGGGTTGGTGGTTTTTTTGAAAGGATGAAGGAGGGAACCCTTTTGGGGCATATCATGGAGCATGTTGCCATTGAACTTCAAAACCTAGCAGGGATGGATGTAGGTTTTGGGAAAACCCGAGGTGCGAAGAAGAAGGGAGTTTATAACGTGGTTTTCAGATATTTCGATGAGGTGGCTGGTATTTATGCAGGGAAGGCTGCCCTTAACCTAATAAACTCGATTATTATAGGGAAAGCGTTTGATGTAAATAAAACTATAGAAAATCTAATCATTATTAGGGAA
>CAYZSD010000204.1:0-5170 GCA_964481075.1 uncultured Rikenellaceae bacterium
TGTATTGTTCAACGGCTTGTTGGGCTGCTTCACAATCTGAAAACTTCTTTTGCTCCAGTAACCTGTTAAGCCCTTGCAATACCCAATTGAATACGCCTGAAAGTTCCTTTTCAATAATCTTTGTATGTAGGTTTTTATCCTGTTCGTGTGGTGGTATGGTAACATCAAAAGGAATAATTAAAAACCGTCTGAAATAGGCGTTTGTATGTTCAACGTCTTTGGGTAATTCATTACAATTGAAAATTAGTTTTGCGTACTGCTTCAAAATGAATGGTTGCCCATAAGGTAAACGGGCTTCAACGGGTTCGCCTGAAACCAATTGTTTGAATATTGAGGCTTCCAAATTGCCGTTTATTTCACTTGCATAGTTTACCAACTTATTAGCCAACTTCGCCCGGAAATACCCGTTATCATTTGTAAGGCTCTGTAATGAATAACTGCTAACATTATCAGTACCCAATAAGGCGTTTACAACTTCAAAAAATACGCTTTTCCCATTTGCTCCAGTACCGTACAGTATTAAGGCTTTTTCCTCTTTTAGTGCATTGCTCCCGTGCTTAATGAATACAAAGCCTAAATATTCAGCCAATACCCTTTGGCGTTCAGGGTCGGGCAATACCTTGTTTAAATAGGCTTCAAACAATGGTGCTTTTGCCTGTGGGTTGTATTCAAATGGTAATTGGTAGGTAATGAAGTCCGAACGGTCAAACGGTTTTAAATTCGTACCCTGTGGGCTTATTTCAAATGTTCCGTTTTGTAGGTTAATCAGTACCGTATCTTTATTGCTTTCGGGTGTGGGTAAATATGCCGTTGCAAGGAACTGTTTAAAAAGCTGTTCCCTAAATTGGTAAAACCTTGCTGAAAACTTAGCAACGCCCATTTTTTCGGCTGCTTCGCCCAAAAAACTTTGGAATGTTTCTTTATCAACTTCGCTCCAGTAAGTACCGTTATACAAATAAATAAAGTCGTGGTTCTTACATAAACCCCAACGGTTCTTTTCGGCAATATGTATGGCATTTTCAATTGATAATACTAAGAAATGCTTAGTATTCACTTTGAAATTTTCAGCGTTGTGAGGGTTTGCCAATGCCTCAAAGTCCAACGGCTCAAACTGCTCTTTTAGCTGCTCCAGTATTTTGGGGTGTGGGATTGGCTCTGTACCCTTAATTAGCTGGTCAACGTGGTTCAAAATCGTTTCAGCGTTTCCAAGTGGTGGGAATGTAGGTGCTAATGTATCCATCTTTTTAACGCTTTTTCAGTTTTGAAAGGTCTTCGAGTACCTCGCTTGTGGAAAAAATGAGTTTTCGCCCGAACTGCTTATATCGAATTTTCCCGCTTTTCTTAAGCTTATGGGCTGTAACGATTGAGCAGTTTAAAAATTCAGCAAGTTGTTTTACGCTGTGCAAGTGTTCGGTTGGCTCGGGCTGTGGTGGTGGTGGTGGTGTGCCATACCTTTGAAAGCAATTTGCAATAATGCTTTCCAGCTCTTCGGGTGTGGTTACGATAAGATTCATATTGTATCGGATTTAATTGGTTTCTCGATACAAATTTATTCCAGAAAATAACATTTAATGTGCTAATATACAATTACTTGTGTAGTATTTTCAATGAAATTTTGTAGTAATTGTAGTATGTGAAAGGTGGTGGTTTCTAGTTATTTGCGCTCAAACTGTCGTAAATGGCTGCAAGTTTTGTAGTAAAATCGTTGAATTTGTATGATTTTTTCGCTCTTTTGAAGTTGTCGCAAAGTATTTTTTTATCCGTTTTTCTGTGCGGAAAGTCGAAGCTGCTCAAAATATATTCAGGAATATGGCTTTTCTCGAAGGTCAAAATATTATGGTCAATTAATGTTTCTATTATAAGGTATAACATCCAGTCGCTATCATTCCACGGTGATTTAACCCGCTTATTGTTGAGCAAATCAATGAAATGCTGTTTCAGGCTGCTATCAATAATCTTTTCAGCACATAGATTTTCAATTAACTTATGGCTATCTATACCTTTGCTTTGCACCCGCTCAATAGCCCGAATATTCAGCTCACGCCAATAGCATAGGTCGCAATACTCGGAGGCATCAGCAACGGTCAATCGGCTGTATTCGTTTTCAATAACATAAATCTGTTTTCGGCAGTTCTCAATATAGCCTTTACGTGCTGAAATAAAATCGTCAACGGCTTTTGTTCTTATGGCATCAGCAATTTCCTCTTCGAGGTTGGTGAGTTTAGACGGTGGGTTTAGCTCGTTTAGGCTGCTAAGTAGGTTTTCCTCATCGAGAACAATCCCCTTGCTCGCAAAAAAAGATTTCGTTTTTTCAAGTGCTATCCGCTCAATTGGCTTCATACTGATTGAATTTTTTCATTTCCCGTGCCTTGTGAGGTGCAATAATCTTGTAATACAGCTCCATAACTTTATGGTCTTTGTGTCCAGTCCATTGCATCACAACTTCGCTTGGTATGTTTAGAAAAAGAGCGTTAGTTACGAATGTCTTCCGTCCAACGTGGGTAGTGAGTAGCTTCCATTTCGGGTAGGTCTTTTCAATCCTTTCAGAACCCATGTAGAAAACCTCCAGTTCTGTATCATTTAGCCCGACAAGCTGCCCCAGCTCCTTTAGGTACTCATTCGTTTTCTGGTTGGAAATCACGGGCAAACATTTGTCATTCTTAAATGGTACGTCCTTATACTTGTCGAGAATTGCCCTTGAGTAGTCGTTTAGGTCAATGGTCAAATCGTCATCGGTCTTTACGGTGGTTATCTCGATGGTGTCTTTTTTTATATTATTCCGTTTTAGGTTGTAAACGTCAGAGTAACGCAATCCTGTAAAGCAACAGAAACAGAACACGTCTCGAACCTGCTCTAAATACTTTTTGGCTACTGGGAAGGTGTAAAGATTCATTAGCTCTTCCCATGTGAGGAAAACAATCTTTTGGCTGCGCTTAGTACCCTTCATTTCGACTGAATACTCACGAAAATTCAGGTTTTCATTATAGCCCTTTTTGGTAGCCCAGTTTAAGTACCATTTCAGTATCTTGAAGTTTTTCGCAATGGTGGTGTTCCTATGCTTTAGCGTTTCACGCTGAAAAGCTATGTATTTATTAAAAAAGTTGTCATCAATGGAATCGAAATCAACGGTGTATTTTTTCTCCTTTTGGAATCGTTTCAGGTGCGCAATATTGGTGTTAAACTTCTTGACCGTGCTAATAGTCCACGTCTTCGCCTGGCTCTCAACCTTAACAAACTGCTCGTACAGGTCAAAGAACGTGTTTACATTGGTATTGCCGTTGTCGTCAATCCTTTTCTTTAGCTCTTCCCTTATCTTTGCTGCCGTTGGATTCTTTTTGAGTGCCTTGCATTCCTTGTAAATATCAGTAACCTCAGCTCTAATCCTGTCTAGGTAGTCGTTAATCTCGGAAGAGCTAACCCCTGCCTTATTGAAGTTGTTTCGCTTAACCTTTTGTTCCTCTTCTTGCCATTTATCACGGTCAATTCGATAGCCTGTGTAGTAACTGAATCGTTTCCCGTCAAACGAAAAGAAAAGGTAGATGGGAACGTTTTCATTTATAAGGTCGGCAGTTCCTTTTAGTTTACGTTTCTCAAGGTAGAAATTAACGCTGCATTTTATTTTCATGGTTTCTGTATGTAAAATTTACCTACATACAAAAATACATACACTTTTACGTTATATCTAATATAATGCAATATATTTTATTAAAATGTTATTAACATACTTTCTTGTTATTTAAAGCGTTTTACGTTATATTTGTGAAATGTATTTTACTACAATAAAACATAGGTGTTAGAACCCTTACCTCCACCAGTTTCAAAGAAAAATGTTGCAGATGCCTGAAAATCAGATTGATTTTCAGGCATTTTTATTTCCCTTATCGCAAGGATACGTTAATCCAATCGCTTTTCTAACCCTGTCGATTGTGGTTATTAAGTCTAAACTCATGGAGTGGGGCATTTTTCCACTCTCAGTCTTTCCTTTTAACAAGGCATCATTCACATCAACTATTTCATGGTAGTAGCCGTTCCCTGAATAGTTTATACTAATCGTTTCGGATGGGCTATTGTTTCTTGAAAGGGTCAACTTTTGTGTATGATGAAACCGCTTGTGCATTTTTATTGATCCCCTTGTCCCAATAATTTTTGCCTCAATGGGTGTGTTGGAGATAATTGATGACTCTAAAACGGCCTTCTTGCCGTTACCATAATCGAATTGCATATTGCAATGGCCATCGACATTTGTTTTTGTAAACCTTGCGTTGGCAATAATCTTTTCTGGAATACCTAGTAGGATTAAACTTAGGTAGATTGGGTAAATGCCAACATCAAGCAGTGAACCGCCTCCCAGCTCTTTACTATAAACTCTTTTGTTGGGATCATTATCCCCAATGAAACCGAAATCGGCTTCAATACTAAGGATTTCGCCAATAGCATCCGAGCGAACCAATTCGATTAGTTTTTCTGTGCATGGAATGAATCGTGTCCATAAAGCTTCCATTAAGAAAAGGTTATTCAGTTGGGCTTCCTCAATCATTGTTTTCACCTGCCAACTATTCATCCCCATAGGCTTTTCACAAAGAACAGCTTTCCCATGCTTTAGGCAGAGCATGGTATTCTCGAAATGAAAAACGTGTGGTGTAGCAATATAGATAATATCTACCAGTTGATCTCTGGCTAAATCCTCGTAGCAATCATAGAATTTGGAGGAACCATATTTCTTTGCAAAAGATTTAGATTTCTTCAAATCTCGTGACGCAACACCATATAGTACAGTATTTTCTGCAAGCACAAGATCGTGAGCAAACTTGTGAGCAATCTTGCCTAGTCCAATAATTCCCCAGTTAATACTCTTCGACATAATTAGCTTACTAAAACTTTAATTGCTGAAATAAACTGTAAATGTAAGGCTTTTGTTTGTTTGATTTTCATAAATTTGATGGTTTTGAGTCGTACTAATAGTTATGGCCGTTGATTTAGAAACTGTTAAATTTTTAATCAAAAATATTAAAAAATGCAAGCATTTAAAAAGATGTCTCACTTCTTGCCTGACTGCGTCATTCAGGCAGGCGTTCGACATGACAAAGGTTATTATAAAAACATAGTGAGGGGGCGGAAAAGGGACATGTTGGTACCCCTCTAATGCCAACATGTCCCTTTTCCGCCCCCC
>CAYZSD010000205.1:0-5043 GCA_964481075.1 uncultured Rikenellaceae bacterium
AAATCATCTACCATCTGCTTGTCCTTAAAGCTAAGGTAGGCAGGTTTTCCAAAGTAGACGGTACGTTTTATCATAAGGTAAGGTTAAACGCTTACTCACGGGGTGACTATCCGCTTAGCAAACAGTCACCCCGTGAGTAAGTATGTTAAAGTAACTCCAATCCAAATTCTTCAATTCTATTTCTATTAATTAATCTCCCATTTCGTATCCCAACAATATCTGGGTACGATGAGAACTCCCAATTCTCATTGCGTTTTACTATACCATCCTTTACAGGATTGAAATTGATGTAGTTGAAGCAGATATTTGGGTATTGCCTTTCGTGATGCTGAATGTTTATTGAGGTTACGCCTTTATCAACATAGTATGAGCGGGTAATCTTATCGGATTGGGTAAGGCAGATGGCTTTGGTTTGCTGGCGAAAGAGTGAGCCTGTCCAATCGTTTTGAAGGTTGATAGCACGGGTGTATGATGCTAACATAACGCCAATGGAATGTTGAAACGATTGGGTTTTGGTAGTAGTAGTCCGGGCGCGACTTGAAGTTGCACTCGGACTACTACTCTCACTACTTTTAATGCTTCTATCAACCAAAGGCAACTCAAGGTAATTTACATGCACCATAATATGAAAATGATTTGGCATCAGGCACCAAGCTAAAATATCGGAATATGGTAAAACATACTCTTCAATCTTATCCATAAAGAACATGTAGTTCTCCCTGCTAAAGAAGATATGCTGGCGGTTATTGCCCTGGTTATAGATGTGGTATAGGTGGCCCTGTTCGAAAATCATAATATATACACTTAAAGTAAGACTGTTAGGCTGTCCGAGTGCGACTTTTATTAGCTCCCAGACAGCCTTACATAAGCACCACACTTAAAATCTTTACTATCGCGCTGATCCCATCGGTTCATCTGGCAAAGCAGGTTCTCCTCCCCGTCGTTTACCTCGTTGCTTCTGCACGATAGGCATAGCTGGGGTTTTGGCACAAGGTCGAGGTTGACCTTATTGCCATCGTCATCGTAAAATCCGTTGATCTCTTCCATACCATATACTTTTACTGTACTGTCGGGGTGACTTCTGGGGCGGAGCAAACTAGTCACCCCGACAGTAATTGAGGTTAAACCAAATCACCAATGCAGTTTATTTTCAATTTAATAGGATTAAATGAATGCAAACCATTTAAACTTCTAACTCTTAAGTATCTTTTACTTAGTTGTGAATTACCATCATCAACAAGTTGTGTTTCCAAATGATGCCTAAAAGTATAATCATTACTTCCTAACTTTTGCACCCTATATAGTTTTTCACTAATTGCCCTATAATCATAAGTTAGTTTAGCATTTTCAAACTCCTCACTTGTCATACCCAGCACAAACATCTCGTTTTGCTGCATGCTCATGTTTAAATTAAGGTTGGGTTCGGGGAGTAACTTAAGAAAACTTTCGGAATAAGTACCCTCTGGATTTTGCTGAATTTTTTCCCATACATCATTTGTGTTTGAAATAATAACTTGTAGCCTATACTTTTTGCGCTCTACTGCGTGCCAAAAGGTGCAAATATGCTCAACCTTTTTGCCATCAATATCAGTATAAATGGCTATATGGTGATTGTTTCCAGGCTTTACAAAGCTAATTTCTTTTCCATTCTCATCCTTTCGCACTGGCACAACCGCCGATAGCCCTGTGTAGCAACGAACAGACCTAATGGGCTTGCTCAACCCCTCATCTTCATACCATTTCAGAATCTTTTCATCGCGCAGTTCATCCTTAAAGGCCTCTTTGGGTTTTCCGTTAAACTTATCAAGACGTTGTTTTAGGATACGCTTTATTTTCTCATCGATTACTTTATCTACCTTGTTAAAGTTAATATCAACGTTATATTTAATAACATACTCATCGACATAGCACGAGCCGTATTCGAGGGATATTGTTTTTTGATTGTCAAGATAAATGGGTTCATTTTTTGTTGATGCAAAGGCTTTTTTAGTGTCTCCATCAAATGCCTCCAAACGCTCTTCAACTAATTGCTTAATGCGAGGCTTAAAAATGAGATGTGGGTTTTCAAAAAGATATTTTAACGGTTTTTTCCCCTCTACTTTCTTTATTTTACCATAAACACTCTCCTCACTCAGTGCTCCTCGAGGAATGATAATTCCTGTTTGAACCACTTTTTTATGCCCTTTGCTTCCAACTTTTCGTTTACCCACCACAGCAACTTTTTTACCTGCTTTAAATGAGATAAGAATATTTGCTGTTTTGTCCTCAACCTCTTTAACTGTAAAAGGTTGATCGGTAACAATAAATTTTTCAAGTACAGATAGTTTTTCATTATATTCAACTGTACGGCTTTCAACTTCCTTTTTTAAATCTTCTCGTGTTTTGCTTGAACTCAATGTATTAAACCTTTGAATATAACCTTGTTTTGTGCAAGCAATTGTAAGCGCATCGATTGCATGATGGCGGTGGTCATCTCGCTTCGTCCAACCTGCAATAACTTCCTTGTTATGCTTATTCTTTCCATGTTCACTTTCCCATTCCCTTATTTCTGTTAAGCCTAATTCTTTATATTTAGAGAATTGAAGGTTCATTGTTACATCGTCCCAACCCCACAAATGGCGAAGTTCAGCTGTAACTGCCCCAGAAGTTGACCAAACATTATGGGAAATTGTTTGTAAAACTTCCTTTGCCTTTCTGGCAATATACTGACTTTCTCTAAGTTGACGGTCAATAAAGTTTTGTGGGATTTTTACTTCAGTCATTAAAAGTTTATCGCGCTTTGCCTTGCCAATTATCTTACTTAAATAGAGTTTATTTACCCTTTCTACATAGGCATTAAGGGCTTGTTCTGATCTATTCTTCATAAAATCAAAAGCAGTACGGTCGCCTTTGTCAGAATTACAACGCCTGTGTGCTAGTGTTTTATTGCTTTGGGAGTCATCAAAAAGCTTTGATTTTGGTATGATATGTTCAATATCTACTTCACTTCCTTTTATAGCTTCTACCAATGATATGGGCTGACCACAATAGATGCAGATTGCATTTAGTTTTTTATCCTCATTGTCCATCTCTTGGTAAAGACGCCATTTAATTATATTATTTCTAGTTGCTCTAAGTCCAAATTCTTCCAGTTCTTTTGTAATCTGCTCATTTTCCCTTTCCCGTTTTGATAAAAACCTTGAAGTGTCACTTCTTTCCTCTTTGCTTTGCTTTAGTTCCCTCGCAAGTTCGACCCTAATCTCATCGGGTTTTCCATATTTTTCAATAATTGCATTTACCACATTTACCATTTGGTTCAAAATTTTCTCTACTATGGGTTGACGCAAAGAATTATTGGGTATAGGCTTAAGCCTATCAAGCAACTTGCGCTTTAAGTTTTCTTCCTTTGTTTTGGAATCAGTGTGGTCATAACCAGCAAAACACATGGCATCACTATATACATATCCCTCCATTAGGTATGGCAAAATTTTCCTTATTGCCCTTGACGATTTATTGCCAAAACCTCCCTTAGTTAAATCAAGCTTTGCAAGCTTATCTGCTACAACAGGTTCTAAGCAAAACCTTTGTTGTAAGACCCTACTACATTCATCCAAATCGCTTATGGAGTATATAGTATGCCATAATTGGTAGTAAGGTTCTTTCTCAATTTTTGGGTCGATGAAGCAATAAGTTAAATTTTCAATAATTTCACCTGTTTCTTTATCAACAAGTTTGTCTTCACAAATACGCAAATCGAATTTGAAAAGGTGTTTATACTTTTCTGGCTCATCAAAGCAACCCAATATTGCCATTTTGGTAATATTCCCCTTTATGCCATTGGCTATTTGCTTATTGAAGTAGCATTCGTTTTTATTAAGCCCGAGAATTTTTACAATATCAGATTGAGTAAGCTTTTCGTTATTATCCAGATGGTTGAAAAGTGCTCGCTTTTCTTCTAAGGTAAAATCAATTTTATTGCCATATTTATCTTCAATCCTAATGCTATTTACGTTCTCCCAAACCTTGGCTATTTGAAAAAAAGGCGAACTACGGGGAGCAACCTTGGGCCCCACAAAATACTCCTTTCCATCTTTTCCTTTCCGCCAAAAGCCCTCAAACTCGCAAATCGACACAAGTCCTTTTTGAGATTTAAGCGGACGCTGATAGTAAATTATTTCATCCCTAAGTTTTTCAATAAAACTGTTAGTGATAATATTGGGATAATGAATCTGCTGCTGCCTACAAACAGCCTCAAACTCTTCTATATATGCTACTCGAGGAAAAATATTTTCCTTTACTCTAAAACACTCATCTTCTGAAAGATGCTGGTAAAAGTATTGTCCAATAGTAATACTTTTCTCATTAATTGTTTGATGTCTGTTTTTGACTTGGGCAACATAATTAGTATCCTTTTTTTCCGTATTAGCTTCGCTCCTACTGCTTTTATAACCTCTTTTTTGATTTAGCCATAGCAATAATCGCCCTAACTCCTTAAGTGTAATCTTTGCTGAAACTGCGTTATTGCGCAGTTCCCAAAGTTGCATTTTTTGCAGATTCTTCTCTACCTCGCTAGGGTACATATCTACTTTTATTAACTCCTGCGCTAGATATTTCCTGCGAAGCTGATATCGATCGTAACCTTTTCGGCTTGTTCTCATCTTGGTTCTAATTGAGTTTCGACTTTCTCCTGTACCCTTTTCAAAATCTTTCCCCTCTGTACCCTCGTAAGGAATAATTCTACAACCCAAACCAAGAATTTCCCTTTTAATCTCATTATTATCATTGCTTTCTGAAATAATTGCCCAGCCAATTGATGCTGAACCAAGGTCAAGTCCTAAAATTTTTTTCATGGCCTATTGCGTTTTAGGTTTTATTGTTATATATTTGCATTACAATTTGAAGCAATTCACAATAAGGATTATTCCGTTGTGAAAACATTTAAGTCGCCCTCGTCTTACAATACGGGGGCATTTTATTTCTCATATTTCTTCCTTTACCAATCTTTTACATCAACCATCAAACATTCAAATTCTTAAAAAAATAATGCCGAAAATTTACGCCAAA
>CAYZSD010000206.1:0-5021 GCA_964481075.1 uncultured Rikenellaceae bacterium
TTAAGCGCTACCCATAACAAAACAACCTGAAGTAATTGGAACAATTTGTTGAAATTGTGATGGTGGATGGTGGAAGTATGTTTAAAACATTCAAGAACGAAAGGGAGTTCAAAAAGAAACACCTTAATCTTGAGTATCGTAAAGCCGTTGCTTCTATTCGTTCGCTTGAAGAGGTTGAACGCGAATACATACTTAAAACCTATAATGTTATGGGTAAAAGTATTAGTAAAGCATCCCGACTTTTGGGAGTAAGCAGAAATACTATTTACATTAAGTTTACCCGATACGAAGAGCAAGGTTTCCTTTAATCAAACCTCAAGGTTTGTCATTCTGTTTGTGGTTTCAAAAGCAAAAGAAGGATATTCGAATATTGGCATCCTAGGCTCGGTTTCTCCTATTGAGTAACCCCAAATGCTCTCGTACTCCTTCACTTCTTCGCCCATCTCTTCGAGTTGATGAAGGTATTCCCCGATTGGCTTTGACTCAATAATGATAACTTTTCCAATCTTGTTTATTATTGGGCTATGCCAGCGAGTGTGGTCGTGGTCGAACTCGAGAATTCTTCTACCCCATCGGGTTATCCCCACGGTTCGAAAGGTTAAACTTTTCCCAACCCCTGGTAGGTTTATAACGTTTCTATCGGTTGCCAAAAAAGGTATTCCAGCCCGCTCACGAAGACTCTTAAGGTTATCAACCATATTTTGAGCATTATGTGCAAATTGTTTGATTTCGTTGTGGTAATTTGTTGGTACCTGACCAATCACCTTCTCCTCAATCTGCTCCTGTACAGCCCTAGCGTTTGTTGCGTAATTAAAAGTGTTCTCAAGGTAGCCCTTTACCGAAAAGGTGTAGTAGGTAATTACGCCGATATCGTTAAGTACCTTACGGAGTTGTGCGGTATGCCCACGTCGGGAGGCCGCCGATGTGAAGACCAACTGGTTTGTAACCGTCCAACCAGCTTCAATTAGCCGTTCAACAGCTATCTTAGCTTCAGGAGTTACCTCCATGGGCGACTCGAAGTGAGTTTGAATAACATACTGTTTAACTCCAACTTCTTTGGCTTTTTGCTTAAACCCTTTTAAAATATCTATCAAACTTGGGGTTATCCTTTGCGGAAGATAAGCCAACAACCTTGTTCCTAACCTAATGCGCTGAATTTCTGCATACTTTTCTCCTTGAGGTCTTTGCAAATTTGCCTGCACCTTACGGGCAGCCAATTGGTAAACCGACTCTAAGATGTGCTCCAACGAAACATCCCTGCTCATTAATGCATCGCCACCAGTGATTAGAATATCGCGAAGCTGTGTGTCGTTCTCCCAGTACTGAAGAAGCCTCTCGAGTTTCTCTTCCCATGTTTCGTTTGGTTTTAGTTTTTCGAGGTTGAAATTTAGGTTTCCCCTTTGAAAATCGTACATCCTTTGGCATGATACACACAGGCCGCCACAAGCCCTACCCATTGTTTCCGGGATAAGAATTGCCACTTCGGGGTATCGGCGATGAACGCAACGTACAGATGGGAGAATCCAACCAGCGGCATTGGGCTTTCCTGGTTTTACCTGGTCTTCCTTTTCCCAAGCCCTGATGTTTCCGAATTGATCTATGAGAGGTTTACTGTAAATCACATAGTGACGAATTGCTAAGTCGGAGCCAACGGAAAAATCGGGGGTTCTTGTGTTTAACAATGATAGGTAGTAAGGGTTAACAAAGAAGGGGATACCCTTTTTCTCAGCTTTTTCCAGAATCTTTTGGGTGTCCAAATCGAGGGAGTAGTCAAGTAACTCATTGAGAAGCTGAGGAGTTCTAACGGCAAACCTAAGGTGAAACCTGTAGTCGTTCCACCACTCCCTCATTTTATCAAGCTTTTGGTTTTCAGTTAACCCATCCTCAAAGCAAAATTTTGTTTCACCCACCTCGCAGCTCTCTATGTTTTTGGCAAGGATTCTAATAATTCGTTCTTTATTTGTTTCCCTTATACTGATAATTTCAGGCTCTAAACCATGATGCCACCTATTCATCCAGCGTTTAACGTCTTGTTTCGAGGGTTTGTTTTGTGTAACACGGTTTTGAAGCTGTCTAAAGAGTTGAATCATATCGTCAAAGAACAATGGCTTTGCTCCACCTGTCCCATTCCTCACGCCAAGCCAAATTAAATTAAACGGTTCGTTAAGCGTTTTCTCTCCATTTCTATAAGGGTTTGGATATTCCCTTCCAGAATATTTGATGTAATCGAGAATTCTTATTGCAGCATAATCTTGCCATCGTAACTTCTCAAATCCTTGCCTTCCCCCCTCCTGCTCGTTGTAAAAGCGAACAGCCGATGGATTTTCGCCAAGCACTTCCAGAGCCCACTCTTTAACTTCATCAATGGCTTGATGTAGTGTTTCCGATTCTTTGAAAATTTTAAGTAACCTAGGATTCTCCTTGAAGAGCTTCCGAAGCAAAACATGCGATCGTGCCGATATTGCTATTTTTTCTGGATAGTAAGCCATCTTAAATTGATTTTAATAGAAGATTTAGTATGTAATTGTAATATTTGTTAAACGCTGTGATTAAAAAACAAAGGTAGCAATAATATAACTCTACTTTCCAAACAAATTTTCAAGGGCTAAACCAATGGAATGGTACTTGAAAACAAAGCCCGAGTCAATTAATCTTTTGGGGTTTACCTGAGAACCTTTCAAAAGAAGTTCAACACCCATTAACCCAAAAAGTCGTTTCACAAAAAATGGGGGGATTGCTATCCAGGCTGGTCGGTTGAGCTTTTGAGCTATAGCCTTAACCAACTCTATTTGAGTTATAGGATTTGGAGCAGTAAGGTTGAAAAATCCCTTCGCTTCGCCATTCTCAAGAAGATGTACGATTGCGTTTACCTCATCATGAATATGAATCCATGAAACAATTTGATTACCCTTACCAAACCAACCGCCTATAAAGAAATTGATTGGCTTAACAAGTTTGGGCAAGATTCCACCTTGTTGCGACAGTACAACCCCCGTTCTAATTATTACTAATCGGATTTCCTTTGGAACTTCGTGCAGGGCAACAGCTTCCCAATCGACAGTGAGCTGGGAAAGAAAACCAGATCCTTGGTTGTTTGCTTCGGTGAAAATATCTGTATCAGAAAAAGGGTAAAAGCCTATGGCAGAGCCTTGAACAAAGACCTCTGGTTTCTTGATTGCGTATTGACATGCTTTTGCAAGTGCTCTGGTAGTGCCAAGCCGACTTCTGACAAGCTTCATCCTTCGGCTACGAGTCCAACGCTTGTCGCCAATGCTTTCTCCTGCAAGGTTAATTACTGCAAAACTTTTCTCAACTTCACGAACAAGCCAATTTGTGAAAAAACCTTTCCACTCAATATACCCAACACTACCTGAAAACTCTTTACGAACAAGTTTAGGATTTCGAGTTAGAATCATAACGTTATATCCCAACTCAACGAGGACTTGAGTAAGCTCCCTTCCAATTAAACCTGTGGCACCTGCAATGAGAATCTGCTTGTTTTTCGTAGTTTTCATGCACGAAAGATACGAAAAAAAAGGGAGTTATTCAAGTTTTACAGTCAATGAAACCTCCTTGGCTATTAGCAATGCTGTTGTAAAAGTTGATAGATCTTTGAAAAGTTCACCTGTTTTACCTGATGGGTGACTATGTCCAACTGGCTGTAATACAAACCGTTTATTTGGTTGCGAAAGGTCAACTTCGGCCATGTAAACCAAAGCAGGCTGACAGCTTGTTTTGTATTCCTCATCATCAGGAAATAAGTTATTGTGCCAGTGCTTATTCCAGTCCCACGTTTGATTGATCTCCATATAAATCTTAAACTTTCTTAAATCGTTTCTTACTGAAGAATTGATGACGAAGCTACTTCTTGGTGTTGCTCCAGTAATAGCATCAGGCAAGGGGTTCTGTGAGCTTGGTAAGTATAACCCATCGGGAGCCTTTTTGCCACGTCTGTGTCCCCAGTATGGTAAAGCTGCTGGTCTTCGTCGCTCACCGGGTTGCCATTTCCCTTCCTTTGTTTGTCCATATCGAAAAGTACCGGTTGCTATGGAGCTGGTTGCATAGATTGTCTCTACAAAATTATTGTCCATATCTTCAATCCAGAAAACTATGAGTGGATGGTAGTACTCCTTACCACGTTCAAATTCAATGGTAATAGGTACTCCTCCATTGAATGGGGTGGTTGTTAGATTTTCTTTTGTTTCTTCGTTGATGCCCTTTGGCGAAGTTGCACATGCACTAATAAGCAGAGCAACTATTGAAAAAAGATATATTGTTCTCATTGTTTTATATTTTGATTATTTCATTAACCCTCGTATTTCAACTTTCTAGAATTCCACAATTATTCCTACGGTTGGTAGAATTGTACCTCCACCTGTTCCTGATATCCTTTCAATCTGATACCGTGAAGGATCTGCTGGATCAACCATTCGGTTTCCCATTTCATCGACCCTTACGACAAGGTTATCGGGACGATCGCCCTTAAAACCATAAAGGTTTTGAATATCGATGTAGAAGTTAAGGGTCCACCTATCAAGGTAGAACATCTTATCGAGCCTCACATCGAGCTGATGGAAAGCACTAAGCCTATCCTGATTGAAACGGCTGTAATCGAGATAGCCCCGACCCTGTGCGTCCCAAGCATCAATAATCGACGATTTATTCAAATCCCAATCGGTAAAGGGTGCTCCACCAACAAATCGCCATTTGAAACCAAAATCCCAACCCTTTGCAAAGCTTCTGGTGGCTGTAATAGTGAGGATATGCCTATTATCCCAAGCAGTAGGAACCCACTTTCCGGGAATGCTGCTAATAAAATTCTCCGAGTCGCTCCACACCAGGGTGTAGGCAACGATAGTATTAAAACCTACCACATCTCTTGAACGATACAGTAACTCCATACCATAGGCTCTTCCTGATGCTGTTGATGTAACAGCCTCATCGCCAAAGGTTCCAAAGTCGGCACCTTTGCTTGCCAAAGAAATTGAATCGGTGAGCGAAAATGGATACTTGCTGTATAG
>CAYZSD010000207.1:0-2356 GCA_964481075.1 uncultured Rikenellaceae bacterium
AAATCCTCTTCCCCTGCCATGCCTTAGGTAGCTCCTTAGTCTCCTCCGAAGAAAGAAACAAATCATAGGTCCCACGCTCCGCAGTGCGAAGCAGTCTTTCCAGTCGATAGTAGAAAACAGCTCTCACCTGGGGAAGGTCGGCATAGCCCAGAGCAATCAAAAAAGCCAGTTCAGGAGGCGTCCAACTGGGGTGAAGATCGTGCAGGTTTTCAGCATACTTCAGCATCTTTTGATCCAGCGCTTCACAGCCCCGACGCAAACCAAACTCATACATCCTTGCCATGGGGTTCTCTGCGTCTGTATTCTTGCTTCCATGAACATTAGGAGAGCCCAAAAGCGCCAACCACTGTTGCACTTCAGCTAAAGCAAGCACTTGCTGAAAAAGTTGGCTCCGTTCGCTGGGAGAAACC
This sequence comes from uncultured Rikenellaceae bacterium, assembly GCA_964481075.1. GTDB lineage: Bacteria > Bacteroidota > Bacteroidia > Bacteroidales > Tenuifilaceae > MWFE01. Next base: position 411 of record CAYZSD010000207.1, read on the forward strand.
GGATAAGCAAAATCCACCACCAAGCGCCACCGAATAATAGGACCCGCATTAGCAAATAACCACTCAAGAGTATTCAAAGCCACACACTCCATCCTCCAATGTCGCAAGGTACGCGTCCCACTGCGCGATTTATACGTTTGTATAGAGCATTTCAATGAGTTATCTTCCATAAAAGATCGGTCAATTCAATGAGGCTAACATCCTTAAAACCCATATTATTCAAATCTGGTGGATCGAGTTTGACTTGATCTATAAAAGCATTCACATCTAAAAGGGTTTTCTCATTTAACTTCAGCCTTTTCGAAGGATCTGCACCCATTAGAAGCCTGAAAACATCATTTTTGTGTTTTTTGATATCCTTTGAGTCAATATCTCCATCAACCTTACTTCTCAAAGTGAGATCTAGCCAAGCTTTTGCTTTAAATAATATTAAAGTTTCAATATCAACAACAGAGAAGCCATCGACTATCCGTTTTCCTTTTAACAACTCTTCATAATAATTGCTGTCAAGCAATATAGCTGATAGACTGGAAATACTATCATCAATATGTATTGGAGTTAACCTGGACTCAACCTTGATTTCAAAAACTTCAGATTTTCTGCAAAACAACTCAATCATAGAAGGATATGCGGGGTCTTTGGGTTTTTGAAAACGGTAAAAGTTAGCCCTATCATTACTTTTCGATCGATAATCGTATCCACCGTCTTCAATGAAATCCCAGAATCTTCTACCAAAAGACACATCCAGGCCATCTATCATTAAAACTATATCCAAGTCCTTAGTGGCCCTGAAAGGGAGACCTAAATCATTCATCAAGAGATCACAAGCAGTTCCACCAATGAAAACATACTTCTCGGTAAACTCGTTAAAATACTTCTTAAACTTCCTTAGCCCGTGTACCATGATTCACTCCTTAGAGCTTCCTCGAGAGCCTGCTCGATCCGCTCATCCTTCTGGTCCTTCAAACAAGCATACAACGATGCCAAATCTACCTGTTCCCTGCAAGAAAACAACTCGGGGGGATATTTCCATATCTCCAGCATAATACCCATTTCATCAAAAACATTCTCTGCAAAATAGTGGACATTTTTAAGTAATGGACTCAAATAATTATTACCCACAGCCAACACCCTCTGCCTTGGGGGATTCAGCCTGCTCAACTGAGCCAAAGCTTCCAAGCCAGACCCCAGAGCATTCGGTGGAACCTTTCTCACAAAAACTACTTTTTGCACTGGAGTTTGTAAAAATTCCTTTCCTCTTTCAAAAAACAAGGGGTCTTGAATTTTACGGTACACCTTGCTTTTCCCGGTTTTTCCCCCTACCTCATAGCTCAACAAATCAGCATCATATAGCTCATTTAAAGCTCTTGAGGACGACATAAGCGTCATTTTCAGCAAAAGTGCCAATTGAGTAGCGTTGGTTTCCTCAATTTTGCCATACAAAAAATAAAGAAATGTGAGTTGAGCGCTTAGAGTAAAGCTCTTTGGTTTAGCTTTGTTTTCAATGTAAGCTTTCGACAAATGCATCCCCAAAAAAGGAAGGAAAATCTGGTTTCCCTCAACAATAAAAGGTATTCGCTTGCCAATCAGGCTTCTTCTCTTGTAGGGCGTAATGCCTTTTAAAAGAACTACTACCTCTCTTCCCACGACAGTTTTAACCATACTTACCTGTTTTTGGAGCTCAGAAACAGGAGGTAGCTCCTGAATAGGATCAAGCAAGATGCAGGAAACATCCAGCAAAGTCATTGTATAAAATCGGAAGGAATTTTTCAAAAACAAGGGGAAAATCGAGATATCAGGACAAGGTTCCACCTTAGCGTCCACATCCAGATTATCCTTAATATATCGCTCAATTGCAGTAATCACAAAACAAGTTCTCCTAATATAACTTTATTTTTTGATAATATAACATCCTTCACGTTACATTGCAAGTTATATTACGTTGA
>CAYZSD010000207.1:2456-5002 GCA_964481075.1 uncultured Rikenellaceae bacterium
CAGCAAGCTTCCCTCAGGCACATCTTTAAAAAACCTTTATGGTTTAACTCATCAACTGCTTCCTGAATATAATGAAGAGAAAACTTAGGTTTTATCGCACTTACGGTCTTGCATAACAAATCATTCGTGAGTTCAGTTTTTTTGTACTCATATTCTCTATCTACATAAATAATCGTTGCTCTCAACTCTAAATCCCGGGCAGAGAAAGCGCCAAAGTCCTTAATAAGAGATTCTATAGCTCTCACGGCTTCTGCTTGCTGATAATAGTTTGTCGTCTTTTCAATCAAAGCATTGTCATTGCCTGGGCGAATAATATAACCATGATCACTCGAGCTCCCAACAGACACACTTCCCCAATGTTCCACCAAATCAAGATTATTATGAAGTTCAGAGCAATAGGGTCCGTAAGTATACATTTCAAAGTCATAGCCAATATCCAAGCCATAAATGTTTTGCAGAATATATACATATTTTTGAAGCGCAGTTTTTCCGAAAATTATACTTTCGGTATCCATCGATTTAGCTAAAACAGGTATTATTCCAAATTTTTTCCAATCAAAACACATTGTTTTTCTCCAATTATTGGCAAACTTGAGCATAGCCCCGCAAAATCATATGATAGGCTCAGGGAGGAACAAATGCTTAATGCTACGAATCAAAAAATGATCGGTCATCCCGGCAATAAAATCCACTACTATATCAACGTTACTGTCCGTATCGTCATATCCAACATCATGAATAAAACCCTTAAACAACTCGTAAATATTGGTAACAGCTCCACCTTTTGGTCGGGGTAGCTTATCCATGTTTTCTGTAAATCGATGTGTTTTTTCCATGTCTTTCAATAGCTCATCAAACAACACGCTTATTCCTCTTTCAGCTTGAAGTTTAAAATGTTGAACCGAGGGATGCTTGTATATATTTTCATCATTCCATTTAATTACATTCTGCAGAGCCTGATCTTTTTCTTTGGAAAGCATTACCAGGTTGGCATTACTGTTTTGTACTAAATCACTCAACAATCTTCCAACGATATCTCCATTTACCTTCCCTAAAACTTCAATCTCATCCTTTAGTTCTTTATTAATTTTATTCTCATCTATCAACTCTGCAGTGATGGCATCTTCTATGTCTTTCCCCGCATAGGCAATTTTATCAACAATTCTCACCAAACAGCCCTCCACAGTTGAAGGAGTATCGACTTCCTTTTTATTTGTTGCTAAAATTCGTTCTAATTTTCCCTCGCTTAAGGTTATAGGTACTAAGTTATTGCTTTTGTTTTCACCGCAATGCGAGACTATTCCGTCTCTTACTGCCAGAGTCAAATTTAAACCACATGGTTTTCGGTCTAAACGAGCAATTTTATCAACTACCCGTAGTCCATTTATTTCATGAGAAAAACCTTTATATCTCGATTTTTCATTAGTTGACAATATTTTGTCCAACACTGTTTCACCATGATGTCCAAACGGAGCATGTCCAATATCATGAGCCAAAGCAATTGCTCTGGTCAAGTCAACATTATATTCTAACTCTCTTGCTGCAGCATACGCCGCTTCAGCAACATATAACACATGCTCCAATCGGGTACAAATGTGGTCATTTAACGGAAGAAAAAAAACTTGAGTCTTGTGGCGAAGTCTTCGAAAAGCATCAGAGTATATTATTCGATGAACATCTCTTTGAAACGGATCTCGCGAATCACCATCATTTGGGAGTTCATTTTTTCGCCAGGAAATTAAATCATGTTCTTGCATTTGACTCTCCTGATTGAATTAGGGGATAAGTTGTTGCTACCGAAATAGTTCTAATATTTTTTCACACAACGATATAGAATCAGTCCTACTTGAAGTAAGCTTGGAAAGATCTTTCCCTTTTTGTATAAAAATATCAATATCAGGTAATTCCTTCTTTGATTGATCTGTATTCTTTTGATCAGCAAACAATTCATCAAACTTTCTTGGAATAGCTTCATATTCTTTGACTAATTCAAAACCTGACAAACCAATTATCATAGGATTATCATGACCATTAATAATTGATCGATAATCATTTTTGTAGATCACAATTTTTTTCTGAAAAGCCCACGCAACTCCAGCCTCCACCATAGCCCCTTCATCAGGAACACGACCATTCATATTGAGCAATAAGCCATCCGACTCATAAACCTTATAAATATCAAGAGAGAAAATAGCCTTTGACACTATTGAGTTAATCTCTTCATCTGAACAATTTGTCTCTGCTTTCAAGTAAGGAAAAATATTTGAGTATTCAAGACCATCTCGGTGAGGTAAAAAAGTGATATAAGCATTATCCTCCAAAGCCTGCGAAATACTCTGCATTTCTTGCTTTTCAAGATCATTAAATAAAGGTCCAGCGCAATAAATCTGATATTTCTTCATCTTCAATCCTTAATAATAAAAAATTTTACTAAGTTAATTTTAACTTTTTTTTCATCAAAGCCAATCCTGTGAACTGCTTCTCTATAAAACCCCCTTGCATTAATTTCAATATTGCATATATTCTTTATTGCAATTCTTACCATA
>CAYZSD010000208.1:0-4945 GCA_964481075.1 uncultured Rikenellaceae bacterium
CCTCCTGATATATTCTTCTATTCTTTTTTATGTTGCTCTATTCTACAGGCTTTTGAAACGATTACTCGATTCTCTTGAGAATTTTTCTCTAAAGGAGAAGGAATAAAACATAACGCCTATTTTACTCCTTGATACATCTAATGCTATAGCCATAGCGTGGGTTGTATTTGCCTCTACCAAGAAACTCCTTGTCGGCATTGATGTACCGATTCCAAATAAAGCCATCGTCGCTAACGGTTGATGTCCACCAGCGGCCATGAACATTGATGTGCCCAAAGGCACCGTTATGAGCATACCGCAAACCACTTGGTACAGCGTCGAAAGCAAGAGTCTCTGTATCATACTCGTGGTTTTCCCATAGTTTTGAGTCAACCAAAAGCAAGGCTTCCTTCCCTACATTCTCTTCTGCTGAGATGGTTTGTAGAAGGATATTCCAATCGTCGTCGGTTGGTACTTTCCACCCCAAAGGGCAGACATTTCGACTATCGGTTGCAACAAATCCGTTGTATAGTAGGCCAAAACCCTCATTGTCCATTTCATTATTATAGATGCACAAAGCTGGGGATAATGTCGATTTCCACACGGCATCCTCAATAATACTTGGGATTGGTTCTCCGTTCGAAAACCGAGTTGTTCTAAGGTTTCTCCCCATCCAAAGTTGCTCACCAATCTTTACAGTTGGATATATATTACCATCAGCATCAACACATTCGGTTAAATCAATGTCAACAAAACTTCTCAATTTAGGTTCAATCACTTCTTTAGTTACAACATCACCAGCTTTAGCTGAAAATAGGTATCGTGTCCCTTCGCTATAATCAATTGTCGGATTGCCATCGAACGTTAGCACGTTCTTCTCATTCAAAATACCTTCGTTTATAGAAATGGTTGGGTTTCCTTTTGAGTTGCCAATTGAAACAACTTTACCCGCAAGGGTTTTATTCTGTAATCTAATAGCAACGAAGTAAATGCCAGATGGAAGATTTGTCACCATACCTTGATAATCACCCTTCTGAAGGGTGTGGACTGATTGCGCCACAATATGCCCTGAAATTCCTGAAATAATTATGCTTACCTGACTCTGTTCGCTAATAAAGAAGTCGAAATTTACAAAATCTGAAGCTGGATTGGGGTAAAAAAATAAAACCGAATTATGGGAAAAATGAGCATTATCTGAATTAATTGCCTTAAAAACAATAGGCTTATCGGGAACAACGCTTGTTGAGGTATTTGTTCTTAGATTGGTTACCTCGATATAATCAATACTCTCAACTCCTCTTGAACTTTCCACCTGAACTACAACTTCCTGACCAAATGAAATCTCAACAAAGAGTATTGCTACAAATGAAAGAATTAGTGTTTTCATTGTTTCATTTTTATTAATTAGTAGATTTAAACATACTGTAATGTAATATATACGCTTACTAGCACTCTTTTGTTTTAAAAAACGAAAAATTTAGCTTTCGTAGATTGACATTCAGAAGCCCTCAAGCACTACATAGGACTTTGTGAAGAAAAGTACCTTCTCCTTAATAATTGTTGCTTTAGGAAAAAGTCTTCTAAGTTCGCTCAAGGTCATTAGCCTAATACTTGTTGCCACCTGTGTTGCCTCAACCCTGTTGCTATAACGTGGATACCAGCCCAGCTGGAAGTTCAACAGTAGCCAAACTCGAATACATATAGGTAAGAACTGGAAGAATGGGAAAAGAAAATGTGGTTCAAGGGGAAAGTAGCGGTTGGGAGTCTGAAGGTACAACCTCGGTGATAATCGTCTCATTTCATTTACCATCATCATCTGATCATTGAACGAACCTACGTGCTCAATTACAGAATTTGAAAAGGCAACATCGAATGAATTATCCTCAAATTGTTGGAGGTTTCGTGCATCGCCGGCGAAATTTTTCAGATTTTCGTACTTCGTTTCTTTTGCCTGGAGATTTACAAGGGTTATCAATGCTTGTTCGGTTGAAACGAATCCCATTTTCTCCCAATAGTTCTCAGTTCCCCCCACATCAATTATCCTGAGTGGTTGTCTGATTGAACTAGTAACACGAAGAAAGAGTTCGAAACGCTTCTTTCTGAATCTGTTGGCTAGACTTCCAGCCTGTTCGTTATTTGCAAGTTTATTCAAAAAACCATCCATAGCCTTTGCTCACTAGGGTTTGATTCTTCTTTCTAAAAGAACAACATTCTCGACGTGATGGGTATGCGGAAACATGTCAACGGGCTGAACTATAGCAACTTTGTATGAGTTATCGAGCAAACTGATATCACGAGCTTGAGTAGCAGGATTACAGGAAACGTATATTATCTTATCAGGATTTGCAGAAAGCAAGGCTTTTACCACATCGGGGTGAACACCAGCCCTAGGAGGATCGAGGATGATCACTTGGGGGCTTCCATGACATTGGATAAACCCTTCGGTTAGAATATCTTTCATATCGCCAGAGAGGAACTGAGTATTGTCAATCCCATTTAGCTTGGAGTTAATCCTAGCATCCTCCACTGCCTCATCAACATACTCAATTCCAACAACTTTTCTACAATCTCTTGCAATGAAATTGGCTATTGTGCCAGTACCGGTGTAAAGGTCGTAAACAATTTCTGACCCAGTAAGCGAGGCGAAGCTTCGAACAACTTTATAGAGTTCATAAGCTTGCTGCGAATTGGTTTGGTAAAAACTCTTGGGGCTAATCCTAAACTGGATTTCCTCCATCTCCTCGACAATGAAATCGTTACCAAAGTAGCAGCTCAGCTCCAAATCGTGAATTGTGTCATTAAGTTTTGGATTAACAACATACATCAACGAGGTTATAGCTGGGAAAGTGGTTTTCAAGAATTCTAAAAGCGAATGAATCTTTGGCTTATCAAATGAATACGCTACTAGTATAACCATAACATCGCCCAGCGAAGTTGTTCTGATTATTAGATTCCTAAGAAATCCCGTTTTGCTTCGGATATCGAAATATTCATACCCATTCAATTTTGCGAAGTTGTCAACAGCAAGCCGAATGGCATTTGATGGCTCTGGTTGAAGGTAGCAATTGCGTACATCGAAAACCTTGTCGAACTTACCTGGTACATGAAATCCGAGTACGGAGTTCTGCTCATAAACACTACTGCTTGTAATTTCCTCCCTTGTAAGCCAACGTGAGTTGCTGAAGGTGAACTCAAGCTTATTCCTATAGTAATTCGTATTCTTAGACCCAATTATTGGGAGTATTTCTGGTAGTTCAATTTTACCTATCCTTGCAAGCTGATCAGAAACCTGCCTCTGCTTTTGAGCAAGTTGCTGGCTGTAAGGTATATGCTGCCACTTGCATCCGCCACATAGTCCAAAATGCTCACATAAAGGCTCTACCCGTTGCGTAGAAAACTGCTGAAAGCGAACAACGTAACCCTCCATATAGCTTTTTCGACTTTTAGTAACCTGAATATCAACAATGTCACCTGGTGCTGCAAATGGTACAAACACTACTTTTCCATTCACTCTAGCCATAGCATTACCTTCTGCCGCTAGTTCTTCGATTCGAACTCCTTCAAGCAATGGGTTTGGACGACGCTTTCTCAATTCTTTCAATATTAAAAATTAAACTAATAGCTGTTAACAAATTAATTATTTGGTGATTATTAGTTTCTGAATTAGACTCTGTTTACTATAATTCGTATTATGCATTTCGATTTTTACCACATAAACTCCATTCTTCAGCTTGCTACAGTCAACTAAAAATTCCTTTTCCCCTGAATCGGAAACAAACTCAGCTGAAGAATGAACAACTTTTCCAGTCACATCGTAAACATTGATTTTCACGAATGTTTCTTCATAAATATTAAGCGAAGCTGTAAAAAAACCTCTGCTTGGATTAGGATAAATGAAGCTATGGTTGTTACTGAAAATTACAGGTGATGACGAAATAACGTACTTTGTTGCAGTAACTGAAACCGACTGATGGTTAATGTTAGAAGCAATTACTTCACCCCACTGAAGCTCATCGAGGTTAGGGGCATCGATATACATAAGAATAACCTCGTCAGGAGGAATAGTTGAATTATTTAAGCTGAAAATCAGGCCTGTGCCTGTTGTGTTGCTAAATGCAAGTACATGGTCGGTTTCGAGTAGCAAGGAAACTTGAATGTCGGAATTTATAGGAAAAATACTGAACTGAATCGCAATAAGGTTTCCCATGCTATTAAGGGTAACTACTCCATTCTCATGCAAATGGATATGAGGTGGATCGTAATTCTCGTAGAATGTGCTTGTTGTAATTTCAACTGACTGGTTGCTTGTGTTTGAAGCATACACTTCACCCCAATATAACTCCTCGTAATTGACTCCATTAACCTGCATCAGGTATATGTCGCCAGCCTCAAAAGGGGTATTGTTTAAGCTGAAAATCACACCTCGACCAACTTGCTGGTTGAACGCAAGAACATGGTCGGTTGTAACAAGCAAACTTAGAGTCATATCGGGACTTGGAGGAAGAAGTTCAAACTGAATGGCAGTAATAGTTCCATTGCTTGAAAGGGTTACGCTTCCATCATGGTTTAGGTGTAGATGAGCTGTGGAGCTATTACCCCAACCAATGAAGGGATTTGCATGTAGAAGTAGCCAAAAGATTAACAATAATACTCGACCCATTCTTATTAAGTACAATTTCTGCAAAACTATACTTAAAATACCAAACAAGAATAGCAAACAAGAAAAATGTTTTGATTCAAAATAGTTGTTTAGAATAAAAAAGGAATGGGATTTAGTAATTTGGCTCAATTTTTGCTTATCTTTGCAAGACCAATCAGGGGCTGACTTTGGTTTTGACAGCAAGCAGAATGGATTGGTAAGCATGCCGAGCGTTGGGAAGCTGGCTCGTTAATCCCAGGACTCAGACCGATAAACGGCAACAACAATTCTTACGCACTCGCTGCCTAATAAGTACCAGGTACTTCA
>CAYZSD010000209.1:0-4894 GCA_964481075.1 uncultured Rikenellaceae bacterium
TGCCAAACAGGCACCATCATATAGAAAGGCAGTCTTTCGTTGGATAATGAGCGCAAAGCAGGAAGACACGCGTCTATCGAGATTAAACAAACTAATACAAGCCAGCGAAGAACAAAAAAGACTTACCTGATTTCCCGGGTATTTTTTTTGCATGTTCACGTAACGTGAACAATCTACTTAACTGAACAAATGAAAGACCACCCTCTCCCATTTTTCTTCGATCTCTACAGCATCGGTCCAGGTCCCCCGAAGGCATTATTTGAAGCAATTGGTTTATTTTTGATGATACATCTGTACTCATAGTGCAAATATTCTCAAAAATATAAACTAAACCCCAATACCAACCCAATAACCTTCAACCTGATTTTTATACATGTCACCTTGGGCCCATTGTGAGTCAACTGAGCCAACTATAAGCCAACTCCCAGCCTGTATATTGCGCTTTTTTCCCAGTCACAGATCCGAAGCAGAATTAATTTGACATTAAAGGTTGACAAAACAGAAAAAAACCTATATATGTAAACACATTCAGTTACTATGGAAACCAGTTTTAAGGACAGATTAATTGCAGCTCGCAAGATGGCAGGCCTTTCATTAAGAGAACTTGCTGAGCGAATAGGTGGTGAAATATCCCGGCAAGCGCTTCACAAATACGAACTCGGTGAAAGTAAACCTGGGAGTAAAACTCTTATAGCTTTGGCTAATGCTCTTTCTGTACCTGTAGGTTACTTCTTCAGTTCTCCGAAGGAACAGGTTGTTCTAGAAGATGTCGATTTCAGAAGGTACTCTTCAAAGTTGTCAAAGCCAATGCGCGATTCGATATCATACAAAGCAAAGGACGTCTTTGAACGATATTTTGAACTTGAAAATCTAATGGGCATTTTTGAAACCGTAGCCCCATTCTCTTTTTCTAGAGTAATTAATTCATTAGCCGACTCTGAGGAAGCAGCCATTTCCTTAAGAAAACAGTGGAACTTAGGCAATGATCCTATTTCTGACGTTGTTGAACTGCTGGAAGATAAAGGTTATAAAGTAATAGAGATTAATGCCCCGGAAGGCTTTGATGGGATGAAAGCTACCTACAAAGACAAGAAACTTATCGTACTTAAGAAAAATGAATCTGGCTCAGATATTGTACGCAAACGATTCACCGCCCTGCATGAGCTTGCACATCACAATCTGAAGTTCTCTGCCGAACTTGAGGAGAAAAAGAGAGAAAAGCTTTGCCATTCATTCGCATCTGCTTTTCTATTTTCTGAAGATATGGCCAGGAAAGAATTGGATAGAGAAAGATTCCATTTCTATGAGAAAGAGTTGGTTTTAATAAAAGAAAAATGGGGGATTTCCTTTCCCGCATTATTTGCCCGGGCCACTGATTTGGGAATAATATCATCATCCACTTATAAAAACTTTAATATCAGGTACAGGCAAAGGCACTACCATTTGCCTGATTCCGAACCGGGGAGATTTATGTCGAAGGAGAGACCAACCCGCATGGAAAAGCTAATATTTCAGGGGTTGGCAAAAGAAGTTTTGTCTTTAAATGAGGCAGCCTATTTTGCTGGAATAAGCGGATGGGAAATGCGTGAACAAATGTCAATGCTGGTATGAAGGTAGCAATTGCAGATGCCAGTGTTTTCTTCGACCTCTACAAGATATCGGTCCTTCTGTTGAATCAATTCACCTGCTCTTCAATTGAAGCCTGAACTGCGATCTTAAGCACCGCCTGGTAGATCTGGCAATTTGCACGTGCATTATCACTGAATGTCCATCCCCCCAAGCGACTCCGCTGAGCATAGATAGAGCCATTCATATCAGCACTAACCTCATTGTTGCCGAGAAAATCATCGTCTTCTGCCTCCTGAGCTACACAGTTGAAAAAATCACCCCATAATAACTGGTCAGCCAGCACACCGGAAAGATGAAACAATTTGATAGAATCCTTTTTCATGTCCGTAAGAGTTTAAATCCACCTATTAATGACAGAAAGTGGCATTTTATAGAACCCGAAGTCGAATTATTTATAAATATTTTTTGATTGAGATGGAACTACCAGATAGTTAAGCATATAAATTATCCAAAAAAGCAGCCATATTTGTCTTCTTCAGGGATTTCAAATACCCAGCGCTTTTCCCCTGTGCTCTGCTTCCTACTCCAACACTAGCTTCCTCCATTTTTGTAACCCACTCACATCTTATTAATTAATTCGCTTTTTACTAAACGAAATCCCTCTATAGGATCGTAGGTTTCATCAGGACGAAGTAATGCAGTAGTGTCCCCAAGGAACTCCGAATCATTCATTTTAGCTTCAATATTTTTGAGATATACTTCAAGTGACGGGATACCGGACGTTTCATGCTTCATATAATACTTATAAACCTGAATGATTTTCTCACTTGATAATAAAGGAATGATCTTGATTGCTTTGTACAGATCATAAAGGTCTCTTCCCTTCTTCCTCTGGTAAAGAGCCCTCAACTTTGTACCTAATAATTCTTCGATACCATACGTTGTAATATTACACTCTCCCTTGAACCACTGTGAATTAACTTTAAAGAGGTGTTTGTTTAGACCATATAATGAAAAGTGCTCCCTACAATTGGTTTCAACTTTTAATTTTAAAACTAGCACTGGCTGGATCTCAGATTCAAAACTAAACACCATTGTAGTGTTTCTGTCCTTTTGTTTGATTTTCGGCTCTCCTAAGAAACTCAATAGTTTTCTGATTTTATTGATTGATGGCCCAAATGGTTCTGCCGAAATTTGTACTAAATCAATGTCTTCAGAGTATCTGAACTGTGGTTCTAGAAAAAGTTTATGTAAAGCAGTACCTCCCCTGAAAGCAAGTTTCTGAGCTATAAACTCATCTGAAAATAATTCAACTAGTGACCTACATATAATCAAATCCTGCTCCACCTGCTCATTAGCTTTCCAGGGGACAACGCCAGACCATTCAGTAATAAATTGTTGTGGGATCATTCGTCTATTTCAATTTCTGCATTAACGATCACTTTCCAGCGATTATCTGATAAAAAACCTTTGGTTGGAGCAGATGCTTTTAAAGGAATCCTGAAAAAGTTTAAGCCATTTTTCTGAGAAGCATCAAATAGCTCGTTAGCCAATTTCTCGTTAAGTATAACTTTTTCAATAAGGTATCCAAGCCTTTGTATAACGGATGAAGGGGTTGAATTAAAGAATATTGGATCAAACTCCTTAGGGTCCATCTCCTCTACGAGTTCATTCAACACAATGGCTACCCGGGTAATTCCGCCGCACCTTTTTTCAAACTGAACGAGGTCGCTTGCAGTCAAAGCCTGCGAAGAAACTTTTAGGTAACCAGATTCAGTTTTCCGGTCTTTTAGTAACCTGCTATCAATATTACTTTTACTGATGAAATTCACCTTGAGTCCCTTCTTGTAGGAAGGCCGCAGAACCGGGAAGTCAGTCATGATAAAATATTCCTGAGGCTGTTGGTGTGCTGCGCCGTATAAGGCTGCAGCACTTAATAATCCTACGTAATATGATCGGTTTAGGTATCTCATGAAATTGTCCATAAACAATGCAGCAGGAAGAATTCCTCTGTTTGCATATTGGGCAGGTATTATTAAATAGAATCCTTTGTGAAATGAAACTATTTTCCCCTTCTTTGACAATCTTTTTAAAGCACTTCTAATTGCTACCCCCGAGTAGGTCGGCAATTCCTCCACCAGCTGGTTCAATGAAAATGAAATTCTTCCCCTTCTTTCAAGATTTTCAATCCATTGACTTACATTTATGTTAACCTGTTCTAGCATACAGTGGAAAGTGATATTTTGCGCAAGGTATCGAATTTCGGCCTTTTATGCAAAAAACTATTGCATAATTCTTTGAAATCTCCCTCAACTTCTCCTCAACACGTCTTTGATTAAGTTTGTCTAAGATAAACAAAAACTCTATTACACCTCTGAGCCTTTTCCTGCGCCCTGCGCTCTGCGAGGGCCGTAGGCCCCATTTTCCGCATACCGCTCACCCCATTATAATTTCCATTTCCCCCAATTTTTTACTAACATAGCTACCTGAAACCAACCACACCCAACCCATAACACCATGAACCACCTCGTAAAAATTCTCCCGGTCCTCGCAGCACTGATCATCACAGCAGGATGCGCAAAAAAGTCTCAGCCCGTAGCCCTTAACGAGCAGAAAACAATCCTCTACGCCGAATTCATGCATGAGGTTAACACCTTCAATCCGGTTATAACCAGCGAGCGCGACTTCAGGGCCGATCATCTCTTCTTCGGCAACGATGTAATAGCATCAGCCAGGGCAGAAGGCAACCAGCTCGCAGGATTCCTTGCCGCCATAGAGGAACTTGGTAGCGGCATGGTCACCCCCATCCCACTCGTTCATGCCAAGTCGATGTCGGGCGGACCGGTAGACAGCACCTTCTACCAGGGAATCAAAAGCACCATCCTCGAAGGCGTCAGAGCCAATCCGGGTGCCTCCGGCATATACCTTTCGCTTCACGGGGCCATGGGCGTGCAGGGCATGTTCGACCCTGAAGGTGAGATAATCGAGGAGATCAGGGAGATAACCGCACCCGGTTTCGTCATATCCGTCAGCTTCGACCTCCACGCCAACAACACTGTGCGCCGTGCCGAAAACGCCGACATCATCGTCGGATACCGGACTAACCCCCACCGCGACCACTTCAAAACGGCTTACAAGGCCACCGAACTGCTCCTCCGCACCGTCGCCGGCGAGATCGATCCCGTCATGGTTGTCACCAAGATGAAACTCCTCAAGGGAGGCGGCATGAACATCGACCTTCTTCCCCCCTTCAGGAAGATCTTCCGCACTATGAAACAGATGGAGAAGGAGGAGGGCGTACTCTCGGTATCATTCTTCCCTGTTC
>CAYZSD010000210.1:0-4847 GCA_964481075.1 uncultured Rikenellaceae bacterium
AAACTATCGACCCGATGACCCTAACAGCGAGCTAAGCTCTAACGAGCTAGAGCTGGCAATCTCAACACAGCTTTTCAATGATAGGGTTTCGATAAACGGAAACGTTGACATGGGAACGCACACCCAGTCAACTAGTAGCCCTATTGCTGGCGACTTTAGCATTGATGTGAAAATTGTGCCCTCCGGAAAGATTCGCCTCAAAGCATTCGCCAGATCGAACGATGACATGCTTTACAGCAACACCAACTCACCCTATACAACTGGTGCTGGTGTCATGTACAGAGAGGACTTCAACTCTATTAACGAGCTGTGGAGTCGATATAAAAGATTGTTTAAACCAGCATCAAGAAGGAATAATGATGCTGATAATCAATATCCAGATTATGATTCTTCGCTAATTCTTCCCGATTCACTGCAACGTGATGAAAGCCATTTCTTAGGACTAATCCCCCCGTCTTAGAGTGACTGTAAATTTTTGTGTTTTTTGAGTTTCAGCGCAAAGGTCTTTTGAGATGAACCTACTGAAAGTATATCAGAAGTATAACAATTGGAAGGACAATACCAGCAATTACAAGTAATGCACCCCTTCTGGTAATACCATTCTGCCCTTTGATTATGAAAAGGCCAGTAATGGTTACAATAATTAACGAAACAGCAAAGATGTCGCTAATAGCCGTCCAAACCTTGCGTGGGTTGTTGTAATGCAAGAAATTTAGTTGATTGAAAAGTGGTCTTCTTCTAATCTTTTCAATAACAACATCACCTGAGGTGAGATTAAATGTTGCAGTTCCATTCCTTATGAATGCTTTCATTGTCCCTTCACGAGGAAAGTAGAACGATAGAAGCTCTCTCTCTCCTTGCGACTCTAGTATTGTTTTAATATACTCATCATTAACAGTATCTGCATCAATTGGTGCATCGATGGTAAACTCAATTTTAGTAATGATATAGTTTGGATTCCATTGATGCAAATGGTTCAAAGCAATCCCTGAAATACAGTATATCAAAACCATTCCTGTAAAGAAATATCCTAAATCTCTATGGATTACCCTATTAATTTTTCTTAGCTTCATGACAAAAAATGAAAGAGGCTGTCCAAAAAGTTACAGCATTATCATATATCATAACCAATGACAACTCTAAGAACTTTTTGGACAGCCTCTAAACTAAAATTATTACTATTTTTCGGAATACTCAATACACTCAACAACATACGCTACTTCAGGTACTTCTTTACCTTCCTCTGTTTCGCAGCTTGCAACATGAGAACCAGGTACCTTCTTTACCTTTCCAGTTACTTCAACTTGTTTTCCCATAAGGCTGGACGGAAATTTTGGGGTAGTTTCGCTTCCTTCAACCTTGAGGGTTTTTCCCTTCACCTCACCAAAAACGGTTAACCTTTTGCCACCATGCGTACAGGCATGATCAACTGTTGCAGAAAATTTTACGATTTTTCCTTCCAATGCAGAAGCATCACGAAGCAAAGAATCTATGGAAACCTCAATGGTTTCTACTTTTTCGGCTTTATCCTTATCGGTAGCAGGTTGCTGACCACAACTTGCAAGTAAAGCACTTAATAGGAGCAGGAGAGAGATGTTTCTTAAAATAACCATAATTGAAAATTTTTGTTTGTTAAAAAAATATGCTAATAATGAAAAAACAGGAGTAAATAATACTTGCTAAGCCATTTAACGTTGCGAAGGCAAAGTTAACATTTGAAAAGTTCTTTTTCCTAACTGTATAATGCTGATATGCTAATAAGCCAATAAAGATTGCTGCTCCAATCCAGTAGATAAGGCCTGAACTGGTTGCTATGCCAATCTTAACAACAAGAAGAAGAACAAAACCATGAAGGGTTACTGCAATCATTGTGGCAACCTTCCTCCCCAAGACAGCAGGGATTGATTTAAGGTGTTCTTCTTTATCAAAATCTTCATCCTGAAGTGAATAAACGATATCAAACCCAGCAACCCAAAAAAGTACAATGAATGAAATTATGATTGGTATGTACGACCAGCTTCCCGTGATTGCTAGGTAAGCCCCAATGGGGGCTAAAGCGAGGCTAACACCCAGAATAAAATGACAGAAAATAGTATATCGTTTGGTATAGCTGTAACCTAAAATTATGGCCAAAGCAATTGGGGATAGGAAAAATACTAACTTATTTATAAAAAATGTGGTGATAATAAAGGCAATAGCGTTTATTATTGAGAAAATTAAAGCATTTCGTGGATGAATTAACCCCGATGGGATTTCACGTGATGACGTTCTGGGGTTTCGCTTATCAATAAATCGGTCGGTTACCCTATTAAAACTCATGGCAGCATTACGTGCAGTTACCATACAAAGAATCACAAGTACCAGAAGTTCCCAACGAAAAGGATATTTGTGCAATCCAACAGCAATAAAGTATCCGAGAAGAGCAAAAGGTAGAGCAAAAATTGTATGACTAAACTTAACCAATGATAGGTAGTTCTTAATAGAATTCTGCTTAGTTGGCATTTAGTTTTCTAACTTAATTTAAACTTTAAGCAACAAAAGTAGTTTCTTGTAATCATTTTACAAAATACCTACCAACAATAAAACAGTGGTTTTATTTATTTTTTGGATTCTAGGCCTGTTCACTGACAATATCAAGAAAAATCTTAAGGTCATCAACTTTTCTTGTAAGTCCAACTTTTTGGTAGGAAACCATTAGGCTTGCAATAAGTTGGGCAATAGTTGTTCGATTGGAACAAGGCGAGAAAAAATCATCCCTTGGAGAAATATTGTTGTGCTCCAAAAAACGATCAATTTCTCGACGACCAAGTATCATCCCCTGGCTGAAAGGGTTAATGTAGAAGAGAACGGATTGTTTGCTCTGAGTTGAACTATCTGGGGTTTGGAATCGGTCGATATAGGCTAATATGAAGTTTCGAGGTAAGCTAACACCATACACGGGCATTCCAAGTTTATGTGCAACAAGGGAATAAAGGATTGAAAGCGAGACTGGTCCCCCTTTCTTTGTTTCAACAACTTGATTAATGTAGTGATTATTAGGCGAGTAGAAATTAACTGTGTTTCCCTCAAATCCGTATGCACCAAAAACGATATGATTTAGTACTTTAATCTTTTCCAGAGGAGTTAGGCTTTCATTTAGTTCATGCCAAACCTTATTTTTCACCTCTTCAAGGAAGCTATTGATTGTGCCTGCTTCTAATTCTGGGTATTGGTAGTTTGAAATGAATACCGCACCTGCCAACAAATCCTGTGCACCTGAGTTAATCCAATCGATGAGAAGTTTTTGGGTGCTTTTTAGTTGAATTCTATGGGTTATTTCTTCGATTCTTTCCTGAAGAACTGGATTTTCATTGGTTTCCCATGCTTTTTCGAGCATAGGAACAATCATTCGACCCTCTTGTTCAAACTTGCTTGAGATAACCCGGTAGATCTCCTCGTCGGGATCTTCAAGAAGGGAAATCAATGCTTTGAACTCTTTGATTCTCATTACTAAGAAACAATTAAAACTATTTTGATAATCTTAATAAGGTTTGTTCAATTAAACGTTTCACATTAGGCTTATAGTCAGGCGAAGCCTGCTTTGTTACCCTGTTAGCAATAATTGCACAAATTGTCATCGACCGGTGTCCAAGAAGGAGCGACAAACCATTTATTGCTGAACTTTCCATCTCGAAATTAGTTATTCGTTTTTCGTTAAAAACGAACGACTCAATCTTTTCATTCAAATTCTCATCGGCTAAGGGGAGCCGAAGTACCCGACCTTGAGGACCGTAGAATCCAGGTGCAGATATTGTTACACCCTTTATTGCTATATCTTCAAAAAGCTTAACTAGTTCAGAAGAGGAGGCAGCAAAATATGGTTTTGCGCACAATGGATTCCAGTTTGTGTGCTTCAAGAAAACTTCCTCCATTTCCAGATTACAAACCTCATTTCTACCCTTATAAAAATTCAGTAAACCATCGAACCCTATTGCCGTTTCGGTTACCACAAAGCTATCGATTGGAATCGATGGTTGCAAAGCGCCCGAAGTACCAATTCTCACCAATGTGAGTTGCTTCTTCTCTTTCTTTTCCTGTCGGGTTGTAAAGTCTATGTTTGCTAACGCATCAAGCTCATTAACAACAATATCAATGTTGTCTGTACCAATTCCTGTAGAAACAACCGATATTCTTTTACCATTAAAGGTACCTGTGGTTGATGTGAACTCACGGTTAGAAACGTTGATCTCAACTCTATCAAAGAACGAAGCAACAGTTTCAACTCTTCCTGGGTCGCCAACAAGAATAATGGTGTCAGAAATGTCTTCAGGACGAAGATGCAGATGGAATATGCTCCCGTTTGGGTTGATTATTAGTTCAGAAGGCTCAATAACTCTCATTGCTAGTTTTTTTTTATCAAGCTAAAGTAAACATTTATTTCTCATATTTCCACTTTTTGCCTTCTCAATTCAATTAATAGGAGCGTCTTTCTGGGAAAGAATAATTTTTAAGCAAAATTTGCTACATTTGCAAGTGAATTAAAAATTTAATAGAAACTTCAAACCTTAACTTTTAAGACAATGAAACAGAAGCAGTTTATCGTAGTAATTGGAGTTGTAGCTTTAATACTATTGTTAGTTTTCAGCAGCAGGATGTTCTTTATTATTCAACCTGGTGAAAGAGGATTGATTTTTAGACCTTTCACTTCAGGATTAGATAAGGAAAACATACAACTTCCCGGATTTCATATTATAGCGCCTTGGAACGATCTTCATGTTTACGATGTAAAAGAGCAAAAAGCTGAAGAGACCATGGATGTGCTTGACAAGAGTGGGTTGAAGCTAATTATTGATGTTTCCGTCCGTTTC
>CAYZSD010000211.1:0-4745 GCA_964481075.1 uncultured Rikenellaceae bacterium
TTGAGTTAAATTATAAAAATAATATACACTATTTTTAAAAAATTAAAAAAAAAATAACAACAAAAAATGATTTGAATATATTCAAAACTTAACAAAAAATATCAAATTAAATTTATGAAAATCGGTAATTTAAAACATCAGAACTTATGGCTTTGCTAAGTTGAAATAAAGAATATATCTATATTTTTTTATGATTAGATTTAAAACGCCCAAACATGTTATTATTGAAAAAAAATATGAAAAAAATTTGATTTTTCATAAAAATTTACGTCCTTTGCGACCTGTTTTGAAAACCCTTTTACAGTAAAAAACAAAGGAAATGTCGAGAATTTGTCAGATCACAGGAAAGCGGATGATGGTTGGGAACAACGTATCCCATTCAAACAAGAAAACCAAGAGGAGGTTTTATCCAAACCTAGTAACCAAGCGATTTTTCTTAGAAGAGGAGAACCGTTGGGTAACTCTTAAGGTAACAGCGGCTGGTATCCGTACTATCACAAAGAAAGGTCTTAGTGCAGCATTAAAAGTTGCTGAAGGTAAAGGACTTATTAATATCTATTAATTCAGATAGCAATGGCAAAGAAAGGTAACAGAGTTCAGGTTATCATGGAGTGTACCGAGCATAAAGAATCAGGGATGCCAGGCACCTCGAGGTACATCACAACCAAGAACAAGAAGAATAAACCAGAGAGGTTGGAGCTAAAAAAGTATAACCCTATCCTGAAAAGGGTTACAGTTCATCGTGAAATTAAATAAACCCAATAGATTATGGCAAAGAAAGTAGTTGCTACGTTGCAGAAAGGAACTGGAAGGGTAAATACCAAATGCATCAAGATGGTGAAATCATCCAAAACGGGTGCTTACGCCTTTCGTGAAGAAATGGTTCCCAATGCTGTAATTAAAGATTTTTTTGAAGGGAAAGTCTAATTTTTTCTTTCTAACACCCCATTTGTAAAAGCTTCCTTGGTAAAGGGGAGCTTTTTTTACTATTTTAGCGGTCAATAACTATCATCTACTTCACCATGCTAAATATTTTTTCACGCAAGAGTAGGGAGTCGCTCGACAAGGGGCTCGAGAAAACCAAAGAGAGCCTTTTCAAGAAGATATCAAGAGCAATTGCCGGAAAATCGACCATTGACGATGAGATACTCGATAACCTAGAAGAGATTCTGGTTACATCGGATGTAGGTGTCGAAACTACCATAAGAATCATTGAGCGTATTCAGAAGCGTGCTTCGCATGACAAGTATTTGAATATTAACGAATTGAATACGATTCTACGGGAAGAAATTGCTGTACTTTTAACCCAAAATCAGTCGCAAGGTGGAGAACTAAGCATTGATACAAAAGATGGATCTCCCTATGTTATCATGGTTGTTGGGGTGAACGGGGTTGGTAAGACAACAACCATTGGCAAGCTTGCCTACATGTTTAAGGAGATGGGCAAAGTGGTTTATCTGGGTGCTGCTGATACCTTTAGAGCTGCTGCGGTTGACCAACTCACCATTTGGGCAGAGAGGGTAGGAGTACCCATTATCAAGCAATCGATGGGTTCCGACCCAGCTTCAGTTGCTTTCGATACGCTCAATTCTGCCGTTAAAAACAAGGCCGATGTGGTGATTGTGGATACGGCTGGCCGACTTCATAATAAGGTCAACCTGATGAATGAACTCACCAAAATTAAGAAGGTAATGCAGAAGGTAATACCCGAAGCGCCCCACGAAGTGCTTCTTATCCTAGATGGAAGCACCGGTCAGAATGCCTTTGAACAGGCAAAACAGTTTACTAAGGCTACCGATGTTACCGCATTAGCCCTAACCAAACTCGATGGAACGGCTAAAGGAGGTGTTGTTCTTGGTATTTCCGACCAGTTTAAGATTCCAGTAAAATATATCGGTGTTGGTGAAAAGATGACCGACCTTCAGGTGTTCGACCGCTTTCAATTTGTTGAAAGCCTCTTCTCTTAGGAAGTATTCCCACATTTTTTTGAATGTATTAATTACCGAAAGATTATATAACTGCATTTAGAACTGCCTTCTCGAAATAATAGTCGGCTGTTTCCTTACACTTCAATTGTTTAAGTCGATGAAACAAAAAAGAAAAATCAACATAGTTACCCTAGGCTGCTCAAAGAATGTTGTTGATTCGGAGTACCTTATGAAACAGCTCGATGCTAGTGGCTGGCAAGTTCTGCACAATTCCAATGATGCCGATGCTAAGGTGGTGATTATCAATACGTGCGGTTTTGTCGCCGATGCAAAGGAGGAGTCGGTTGATACCATCCTGAATTTTGTTGAAGCGAAAAAAAGTGGTCTGATTTCGAAGGTTTTTGTAATGGGATGCCTTTCTCAACGATATCGGACTGAGCTGGCTGAGGAGATTCCTGATGTTGATGGCTTTTTTGGCGTGAGTGATCTTCCAAGTATATTAAGTACACTGGACACCCAATATATTCCAAAATACGAAAATAGAAGAATGATTTCAACACCAAGGCATTACGCATACCTGAAAATATCTGAGGGTTGTTCCTTGGGCTGCTCATTCTGTGCAATCCCTCTGATTCGAGGTAAGCATGTATCAAAACCTATACCTGAACTTGTGGATCAGGCTAAGTGGCTGGCCGAAGAGGGTGTTAAAGAACTCATTCTCATTGCTCAAGATTCAACCTTTTACGGAAAAGACATTTATGGCAAAAGAGAACTCTCAACATTACTCAAAAAGTTAGAAACCGTTGAAGGACTCGAATGGATTAGGGTTCATTATGCCTACCCCGCAGGTTTTCCTCTCGATGTTATTGATGTAATGAAGAGCAGTAGCAAGATTTGTAGATACATTGATATCCCTTTTCAGCATATCAGCGATAGGGTTTTAACCGCAATGCGCCGTGGTGTAAATAAAAATCAAACCATTGAGCTGATAGAGAAGCTAAGGTACGAAATACCCGAAATTGCCCTTAGAACAACCTTTCTTGTTGGCCATCCAGGCGAAAGCGATGAGGATTTCATTGAGCTTAAGGAATTTGTCAGAGCAATGAAGTTTGACCGTTTGGGTGTCTTTACTTTTTCTCCAGAAGAAGGGACCCTTTCTGCTAACCTAAAGGATAGTATTTCAGAGGAAATCAAGCAGGAGCGTATGCAGGAGATTATGGAGATACAGCAGGGCATTTCGCTTGAAAACAACCTGAGCCGAGTGGCAAAAGAATACAAGGTTATTGTTGATAGGCACGAGGGTGAGTTCTATGTGGGTCGAACTGAGTTTGATTCCCCTGAAGTGGATCAAGAGGTTCTAATCAAGGATAATGTTAGCTTTAAGTTGAAATCGGGCGATTTTGTGAATTGCCTAATTGAGTCAGCCTCCGACTACGATATGTTTGGCTCTGTGGTGGTTAGATAAACTTTCGAAAATCTATCAAATAGGATTTTTTTTTAGGGTAACTCTTGGCGTTCATAGGCTCCAAGATCTGGATTACCATCTTCTAACCTACTGATATTGTTAAGGTCGAAAGGGAACTGCTTGGCAATGTGAAAAAGTCCATAATCCTTTGCAGGGCTTAGGGTGTCGAGTTCAAAGTTTAAATCGCTTGTATTCTTAAACTTTGGGTTTTCGGTAATAACATTCTTATACTGGTAGGTATTCGAAATATCGAATGATGAGCTCACCTTAAGCAATGAATTCTCAAACAGAAAATCAATTGTGTTGTTAACCGGATCACCAAAGAAAGTTGTAACAATGGCTAGTTCATTGTCCCTTGAGCCATAGACAATGCAGTTGGCGAAATGGGTGTTATCAAGGTCAAAGGGTACCATAATTACCCCATCATCTTGGGAGAAGTAAATGTAGTAGTTGGCAAGCACCAAAGCAGGTCCTTTTCGATTTATGTATTGTCCCCAGTAGTTGGCAATGGTACAGTGGTAAAACTTGTGTTGTCCACCCCCAAGTGATAGGCACGATTCTGATGCATTAGCAAATAAACAATTCCCTGCTTCAATCGTTGCCCCCCTTGCATCGATAGCCATGTAGCTCATATTTATAACCTTGGAATTGTGAATGGTTAGGGT
Organism: uncultured Rikenellaceae bacterium; assembly: GCA_964481075.1. GTDB lineage: Bacteria > Bacteroidota > Bacteroidia > Bacteroidales > Tenuifilaceae > MWFE01. The sequence goes on from CAYZSD010000211.1 coordinate 4,059, forward strand.
TTGCTCGTTTGGCGTGGCATAGGGATGTATGTTGATTCCAACAATTGCATTCTTGATTTCAGCCCAATTGATATTGTTTCTAATGCTTCCATTGGCAAGCCATATCCCACCCCATTGACCTGCTTTGTCCCTATAAAATGGTTCCAGCCTGTCACCCTCAAACATTATTGGGTTTTCTGGTTCTCCGTTTACCTCAATCCTTCCTTCAACGTAAAGCCATGCGTTGTAATGGAAGTGAAGCCTTGCACCAGCTTCAATGGAAAGAATAGCATTGGGTTCAACGTAAAGGTAATTGTAGATGAGATATGGCTTATCGGCAGCAAATGTAACTTCTCCGGATATTGCCTCTGAGTTTAGAAGGTGAACATCTTGCCCCCAAGCTACCAGCTTAACGTCTTGATTATTTCCATTAACCTCAAATACAATTGAGTCTGGAATTAGCAGGGGGGAGTTCTGATCGGTAGGGTTTACCGTAACATCAACAAAAACAAATATACTATCGTTTGCCCTTACTAGAACATCACGGGCGTAACTTGTAGCTTCCCCATCAACGTTCATACGATATGGAGAAGCTGATCCGCCTTGCAACTTAACGGATGTGATTTGGATATCGCTCTTATTGTTATTGTAAACTTTGAAGTAACGAGTAGCAGAGCACAGTGTCGTAAAAAAAGTATCGATAAGAAC
>CAYZSD010000212.1:0-4644 GCA_964481075.1 uncultured Rikenellaceae bacterium
AGTATGCAACGTACGGAGGACCCGCTCCTCTTATTGGAGCCGTTGAGGCCCACACCCCCAGAGCTGTAGCTCATGCGCTGGAGCCAAGCGTGCGTAGCAGCGTACTCGGTACTACTCCACCAGTCGCCGGAGACGCCAATGAAGTCGAAATAGCCAACGTTGAAACGCTTGCCCCCGGGAAGAGCCGAGAAGCCGTACTCATCGGTTGCGCCTTCATTAGGGCTATCCCATCGGGGGTGTTCTTCTGGCCAAGTTCTGGCGCTTTTCAGCTTGCCGCCAGCTACACTTTCCCCGCCAGCGTAATCAGTTAGGTTAGTCCACTCCACTTCTGTGGGAACGTGCCAGCCCGTGGGGCAGAGGTAACCCGTATTTACAGCGTACCAGTTGTACAATGCACCGTAGGCTTCGAGAACCTCGGCATCGGAGTTTAGCCCTTCAATGCTTGCATGTGGGTATATGGCAAATGCCCCCTCGGTGGTTTCAGTCCATGCTGTATCATCAAGGTCTGTTGGGATGGGGTCACCATTATTATAATGGGTAACCATTAGGTTCTTTTTCATCCAAACCTGTTCGCCAATGGTTACTGTATGGTAGATATTACCATCAATATCGTTGGCAAATAGGTAACCCTCAATCTGCCCCCAAACATCCTCAATGTCCATCTCACCAACAATTTCCATTGAACGATTGGGGTCACCCGGCCACTCGCCATGCCACCAAGTGGGTTCTCCCTCCTTGGGTACAATAAAGTACTTGTACTGTATTTCTCCCAATGGTAGGTTTAAGGTTATACTATATATTTGTTCCTCAATCAATGAGAGTTTATAGGTACTACTTGTTCCGGGCATCATCCATGCATCTGCAAAGGTGCCAGAAATATACACATCATGGAGCTCAGGGTTAAACCTAAGTCGGCCATCGGCAAGTGCATTCGTAATTTCTACATTGAAAGTTATAGGGTAGCCCAGACTAAATGGGTATTGGGAACCATCGCCACCATTATAAAGTGTAGCAACCTCTGTCTGGTTTAAAGCACGATTCCAGATAGCTGGTTCATCGGCCTGGCCTGGGAAGCTGTAGAATCCAGCAGCATCGCCAATTTGTAGTTGGTCAAATTGATGCGAGAAAGCCACGTTGGTCACGTAGGAGTCAACCAGCACACCATTCTTGTAGGCTTTAATTACTGACCCATTGTAGGTTGCAACCAAATGGGTCCAGGTATCAAGTTCTAGCTCGCCAAACGATACCTTAGTGCTATTTAAGTAATTGTTTATCCAAAAATTGTAGGTACTCGAACCACTATTGTCGTTAGTAATACCAAACCCACTGTTCCATGCGCTGTTGGTTTTGGTGAAGAGGCCGCACCATCCTCCTGTCCCTGTGCGCTTTGCCCAGATTGATAACGATATTTGCTGGGGTCTTAGTTCAGGTTCATCGGGAACAGAGACCCTTGTATTTGAACCATCGAAATCGATACCACCATTTATAGCTCCTTGCGTCCAGGTAGCATTGGTAAGTGTACCGTGATTGCTGCCGTGGCTGTCGCTGGCAGTTGCGCCCGTACCCTCGTCAAACTTCCAGTAGCTGATAAGCCCTGAAAGAAGATTCACCTCTGTCGATTCGAGGGTTGTAAAACTTCTTTGTTCGCCATAAGCAGTCCCCTCACTATTAGTGGCGTAAGCCCTTACGTAGTAAGTTGTTCCTGAGTCGAGGTCGGTTAGCTCGCTTACAAACTCCCCAGTGCCATCGCCATCCTCGGTGTAGCCCTCGTTGTCCTCAAGGGTTGGCTCCTCGAAGGTTGCCCACACCACACCACGGGCGGTAACGGCTGCATAGCCATCATCGGTAACCTCGCCACCGGAGGTGGCAGTGGTCTGGGTAATGACGGTAACCTCTGCTGTTATAACCGTTGGCTCAGTCTCTGTATTCTTTATACATCTCACAGAAAAGCCATATCTCTTTGATACAAATGTATTTACAATATCCCCCGAAGTGTATGACTGAAAGACGACCCTGCTATCGGATTCGTTATATTGGTCTGAAGTCCAAATGTATGCGTACATCCCTATGGAGCTGTATGAACCAGTATTACTTCGTAGGCTGGCTGGTAGCGAGTTGAACCCATAGGCATCGGTGCCAAAGTTGTTTGTATCGGAGTTCCAACGTGGATGCGCTGTAGTAACACAATCACCTCCAAGGGGAGAGTCCACCTGTCTGCACGATTTAAGCTGATTGCTAACATCTTCTGCATCAATCCCCTCTATATAACTAAATAGTGCTAACCAATCGCCCTCCGAAGGAACTCGCCAACCCACAGGGCATATTCCTCGCTCATCGTTAACGGCGTACCAGTTGTAAAGCGCGCCATAGGCGTTTAGCACCTCGGCATCGGAGTTCAGTCCTGCAATGCTGATGTGCGGATAAACACCCCAGGCCCCAGAAGTTGTAGTACTCCAGGCAGAGCTGTTTAACCCTGTTGATATAACATCGCCGTTGTTGTAATGAGCAACCCTTAGGTTCTTGGCCATCCAAACCTGTTCTCCAATGGTTACAGTTGGGTACTCGTTGCCATCGTAGTCGGTTACTGTATAGTTTTCAACCTCAGCAAGCGTAGCGTAGGCCTTGATACAAATATTATATGGGTCGGAGGTTTCCTGACCAATAGCAAACCAAGAAACGCCATTACTACTTACCCAATACTTACCTGTTTCAATGATAGAGCCGCTATTGTATCCCTCAAAAACCGCCTCAATGGGAATAGGCCAGTTGGTGCCAGTATTGTACATTACCTTAATATAGTAGTCGCTGCTAGCTGTAAGTTCAATTGGCTCAGCAAACTCGAAGGTATAGTATCCGGGCCAGGTGCAGGTTTGGTTGGTGATACTTCCAAGAAGGTTTGTTAGATTACCCTCACTGAAATCGTTATAAACCTCAATGGTGATAACCGAGTTTGCAGCAGCAGCATAAGTTCCTACCATTTCAAGCATCTGGTTGTCGGAGGCAACAATCTTCATCAAACCATAGTCGGTGCCATCGCCCCAGCCATAATTGCTTGTATTACCAAGCCTGTCGAAATCATAGAGTTCGGCATTGCTATCAAACTCGTAGTATGAAGGGAAGTAGGCTACGCTCGAGAGGGCTTTGGTATCCTCGTATGAAATGTAGAAGAACCCGCTTTCACCCCATACGGGGCCCCAGCTATTACGGATTATCCATGCACCATTGTTATTTGGAGTGGCTAATCCGCCAGTAACCACCTTGTTGTCGTCCCAACCTACCAAAAGCACGGCATGGTTGGTCCCTCCTGTACCATTATAATAAAAGGTATAGTCATCCCAATTATAGTAGTCATCATCAAAGTTCATGTTCACGTATAACGCACCATGGTCAATTATTGCCTGTTTAATGATCCCAATGCTGTATCCCCCATCGTTAATACCTGGAAGATAAACTGCTTCGCCCACGTATGCAACAGGTGTATAACCATCTACACAGCTAGGGTTGCTGGGCAGCGTGTAGGGGTCGTCGGCCTCGGAGATTGGCCCGTCGAAACGGGCAAGGTAAGCAGTTGAAAGGTATTGATTACCTCCATCGGAAGGAGTCCAGTCGAAGCCATGACACGTTGCCAGATTCTGCTCAGAAAGGTCAAAGGTTGCTAAACCAATTTTCTTCCAGTACGACTCCAATGCGCCGTAAGTGGCAAAAGCCCAGCAGGCTCCCTCTTCTCCCTGATCCTTAACGGGAGTAAGCCAACCGCCACCATTGGCAATACGTAAATCGTACAATGCATCAAACTTGGCTGCACCAACTACATTTGCTTTCGAGTAGTCGTAAACAATCGGTGATGGGCGTTCGCCAAGGATGAAACCATTGGGTGTAGCCTTTTTAACTAACCCGAGTTCAAGGTTCTTCTGATATTCCAAATAATCTGGATTCACAGGTGCTTTTTCTGGGCCTCCTTGTGCGAAGGAGGTGAGCGCAAAGCATAACGCAACGAGTAGATGAATAAATCTTTTCATAAAAAAGATTGATTAGTTAGTTATTTGGTTAGTTCGATTGTATTTTGAGTTCTGATGTAAATGTATTGTCAATACCCACTTCGTGGAATTCTGGGGAAACAAAAAAATCCTGCTAACAACAGGATTCGTTAATATATACGTCTGATTATCTGCATATAATCCATTATTACTGTTCGATGAATTATAGCAAACATCTATATTCCCAAATGAAAATCCTTTGGAATAAATGGTCATAACATGAAAAATGACCAACAATAAAACGATGGTAAGTAGTTTAATCAAACAGATTATTTTTATTAACCCATTGATTATCTGTAAATATACTTCATGCTTTTCCTTTTAGGAAATAATCAATAGTAGTTTCAAAATTTGTACCCAAATTATATTATAAAACAATTCCGAAGCAAAAAATTAGAAGTTTTTTTCTATTTATTTATTATTTGAGTATTTCTATTTATTATTTGTTTGATTCTAATGATTATATGAAGGCATACGAATTCTAATTTGTGCTTTGACACTTTTTTTCCAAGCTATTATATAGTGAGGTTGGTATGAGGTTGTCCAAAATCGGTTCTATAACGTTTTGAGTGGGTTGTTAAAAATTAACTACATCACCAATAATATG
>CAYZSD010000213.1:0-4563 GCA_964481075.1 uncultured Rikenellaceae bacterium
TTTCGATTGACCGTAAGCCCGAATCGAAGTAAACACCGTTGCGCTGAAAGGTTTGCACCAAACCTCCAACCTTTGGCTGTCGCTCGAAAAGTGCTACCGATTTACCCGACTTGGCGATATACGCAGCAGCAGTTAGCCCTGCAATTCCGCCACCAACAACTACTGCATCGTACTTCATCTCTCTATTTTTTTGATTTGAGAATTTTGTTTGCAGCAATTTTCCCGGTTAGTATCGACATAGGAACACCCGCAGGACTGTAAGCCCATTGTCCGGCTTGATAAACATCTGGCAAAGGATTGTAAACCGAACGATCTGCAATTTGAATTTTATTTATCACGGGCATATCTTTCTGAAACTCCCAGCCCACAATTGCTCCTTCGGAGCTGGCAGTACGGTTGTGGTAGCTAAGGGGCGAAAATGAAAAGCGACCTATCACCTTATCTTTTAGCATTGGGAAAACTGACTCAGAAATTACCTTTAAAACAAGTTCCTCAATCTCGGAATTGAACTCTTCGAGCCATCCCGCCTCTTTTATCTTTTTAAATAGCTCATAATCGGCAAGGAAGCTGATAATCATTCCAGTTTTGCCGAGTGGGGCTAACTCCTTATCGCGAAGTCCTGGAATTGAAATTTCGAAAGTGTTAAGTGATATGAACCTATTGAGCCAGTCGAGAATTTGCTGCTTACTTACATTGGAGAAATTGTCTAGTAATTCGTAAAGTTCTTTCCGATGCGTTTCGCCCAAACCCTGTCGCGATGGGGTGTAGAAGAAGTGCCCATTGGCAATCTTGCCAAAGGTTTCAAGTGGTTCATCAACCTGAAGGAATAGCGTAAATACCGATTCGCCACCCTTGCTGCTAAGAATTTTCGCCTTCCTTTCTTCGAAATTGGATTTTATCTCTTCCGATAGCTTTTCAGTTCCAGCAATTCTATAAAGCGTTTTTAGGTCGGCAGCCCAAATTAGGTTTTTATAATTGTAAGTGTTACCTTTTTCATCCACAACTGTTTTATTGTCGGGGGAGATTGCAGTAACCGATGTTGCGGTTTTAATCTCACCACCAAACTCAATTATCTTACCATATAATGCATCAGCAAGTTTGCCAACACCACCCTTGGGGTAGAAATAATCGAGATAGAGCGAAAAGTAGCTTAAGGCAAAGAATGTGGGCGTATTCTTGAAGAAATGCTGGGCGATAATATCCCTAAGCGATGGATTTTTTACCACTGAATTTAAATAATCTTCAACCGGAACCTGCATTCGGTTAATTTTACCTACGGTAAATAGGAAGCGTGGCATCCACGGAAGGAGTTTTTTGAAGATAAAGGATGTGTCGCGCTTTAAATCCTTAAAAAGCGGATTCTCAATTCCGTAAAGCACATCCATGTACCTCATTATCTTGCGAATGGTTTTAACCACCTCGTCAATCTCCTTATCATTTTCGGGATAGAATTTTTTAAGTAACTGCTTGTATTCAATTAAACTATCGATATTCTTGATGTTTAGAATTTCATTCTCAACACCGAGGGAGACAGGGCTTTTTACCACTTCAAGTTCAATGTTTAAATCCTTAAGCATGGGGAAGATTATCCCAGCATCCTCCAGCGCTCTAACCCCAGCATCGAAATGAAATCCGTTACGGGTAAAAGAGTTTACAAGCCCACCCAGTTCCCGATTTTTTTCAATAAGAAGAACATTTTGTCCCTCACGGGCCAAGTAGGTTGTTGCTGTTAAACCGGCAATTCCTCCACCGACTACTATGGTATCGTATGAGTTATCTGACTTAGACATAAAATGTGATACTTAAAAAAGCAAATACAAATTATCAAGACAATTTATTTAATCCCGTTATTTTCAGAGTTTCATTCCATAACATATGAGCTACCTCTCTATCCACAGCAGGTGGTGCTGGCTCTTCTTCGGTGGTTAGGTTAAAGAATTTTCCGCTAACTCCGTTCATTTCGGTTGATACGCCTAGGTAGTATAGTGCCTCTGCTGATATTTCGGGTGACTTTAATGTCTTATCGAAGAAGTTTCGTTTAAACCATTTATAAACCGGTCCATTCTCCTGTCCCGTTTCCGTTTTTACTGCACCGGGGTGCATTGTATTTATTGATACCCCTGTATTCTTTAGGTGTTCATCAAAGACTAGCATTGAGAGTAGCTGAGCCGTTTTGGCAGAGCCATAGCTCTTTAATCCAGAATACTTTCGCTTTTCCCAGTTAAGGTCGTCAAGCCTCAATCCCCAAGCGGCAAACCGATGCCCTTCAGAGCCAACCATAATAATTCTTGCTTTCTCCTGAGATTTTAGTTTATCCATTAAAAGATAATTCATAATGAACGATGAAAGGTAATGAACCACAAAAACCTTATCATGCCCTTCTGGCGTTAGCTCCCTTTTGGTTAGATAAACTCCGGCATTGTGAATTATCACATCGATGGGCATTTCCAATTGCGCAAGCTCATTGGAAACATAAAAAATATCTTTTAAACTACTTAAATCGGCAATTCTAAAATCGCATTTTACGCTGAACTCACCCTCTATTTCACGGCGAAGATTTTCAGATTTTTCGGGGTTGCGATTAATGCATAGAAGGTTCGCCCCTTTCGAGGCGAACTTCCGGGCAGCAACCCGGCCGATTCCCGACGTGGCTCCTGTAATAACAACCAGTTTGCCGGCAAAGTCATTGGGGCATACTTTGGGATCCTTAAGATTATTCCTAATCATTGCGAACACGTTAGACCACTTGTATTCGCGGATGTATTGTTTCGTTTTTTTTCTCATAAAAGACACTATCCAAATTTTTTGATTAGGAACCTGCGGTACATCTTGCCAAAACGGGGGATATTATTAAAAATATCACCCCATAAATCGTAGTAGTCGCGCTGCTCCTTTATTAGTCCATCCTCGCTAAGCACCAACTTAGTTGCGCCATACATTGGAGTATTGGGATACTTCTTAAACATCATGGTCATTACCCAGTCGAACATTATCACGTTATCGTTTTGTGTTATGGCCAAAATTTCCATTTTCAGCTGCTGGGTGCGCTTGGTGAGGCGGTTGCACATGGCAATAAAATTGTCTAGCCCCTCAATTCGCTGAATGGTATCCTGAAAAACGATATCCTTATGGTAGTAGGGAAAAATATGCGACCAGTCGGGCTTGCCCTCGCGATTATAGGTTTGAGTCCATAATTCCTTAATTGTATCAATGTTAATAGGAACTCTTTCAGTTTCGTTAATCAATGGTTGCTCCTGAGAATTCATCTTGCTAAAAGTATTTTGGTTTACATTTTATTACTATTGACTCATTAAGTTCGAAAATTGTTTTATCAAATGATGGTGGACCAAAGGTCATGCTGGGATTATTGGAAAAACCAAAACCTTCCCTTGGAATCCCCATCCAGTTGGTATCTAGTTTATCATTCTTGTTTTCATCGTGAATAAACTTAAAAGCATAACTACCTGGTTTGAGATTGTCTATAAAGATTAGGCATTTCCCATCGATTATACTTTTGGTAACAGCAGCAACTTGTTTTTGGTTGGAGTTGCTAAGCTCAAGGTGAACATGACCATTATTGTTTCTTAAGTCGAGAATTTCTATGGTTAACGACAGCTGAGCAACCACACCAATGGGGATAAGGATTAAAACCGTAAGTATAAAAAATGCTATTTTCATCGTATTGTTTTGTGTAATCCTAGTGATTTAATAGTTGCTACGATCATTTAAAACCACTCCTAAACATAGCAAAAAAAAGCCTTTGATTGTACTCAAAGGCTTTATACTTTCTTTTGTGGGATGTGAAAAGCAGTAAAAGGGGGAAGAATTTTTTTTAAAAACTCCTAACATTCAATTAGTTTGTTGATATGGTTTAGCAAACCTTTTCTCAAAGGCATTATTTTTCTTTAGATTACTATTCCAATAGAAATTACTTAATCCTAGTTTGGATCCAACCCGAAAAAAGAAAAGGCTCGATTTTGAAAGTCTAAAGGGTTTATTAAACTGGTTATTACCTCATGCGAAAATTCGCCTGAATTGGCAAAGTGCTCTCCCAGCTTTTTAAAACCCTCAAAAAGTTTTCTTGTCATCATTGGGGGCATAATTTGAATTCCCTCAACGCCACCCTTGATTACCGTTCCAATGTATACGAAGCCCATTCTGTGGGCAAATTTGATTAAGTACTGCTCAACAAATATTGAGTGAATTGCCTCGGGAAACCCCGACTGAACTATAAAACCAACCCTTTTGCCTTGATTTTTCTTCAAAAGCGAGATCCGCTCGAAAAATTCCTTTACTAAGCCAGGCATCGAATCGCAGTACAATGGAAAAACAATTATTATCGTATCGGCCATTTCGAATTCTTTTACATGTTCTTCCATCTTAGCTGCGTTGGCAAGAAAGTAAACGGGAATCTCTTCGGATGAAACAACATGAATCCCTTCAAGGAAATGCTCAATAAGGATTTTCGAGTTGCTTTTCTTATTGCGGGGAGAACCGTTGAAAATTGTTAGTTTCATCCGTACAAAATATTTATATCGTTAATATATAACACGTTACTGTTTT
>CAYZSD010000214.1:0-4557 GCA_964481075.1 uncultured Rikenellaceae bacterium
GAATAACGAATAATGAATAACGAATAATGAATAACGAATAATGAATAACGAATAACGAATAATGAATAACGAATAATGAATAACGAATAACGATTTAAGAAGTGGAAAGGGCTGCCCCAGAGGGGCAGAATATTGGTTGAATTATGATGTTAATGAAAAAGCGATGCACGTGGTAGGGATTGATTGAAACAATAACCCAGCTGCATCGCAATATGGGCAATATAGAAAATGGGAGAATAGAGAGGGTTGATTTAAGGTTTAGAATCTATTCAACCAACGGTAACGGCGGGCGCTATCGCCAAGTCGCATGCCGAGCATTAGCTCGTGAGAACCCATACGGTTGAACGTTGTTACATCCCCGTAGGAATAGTCGAAGGCATATCCGATGTAGTATTGCTGGTAGTTCATGCCAAACATGGTGATGATAGTTCCTGAAGTTCGGAACGATACCCCCGCCCAGTAGGTTTCCTTATAGTATGCCTTCAGGTTGACATCGAGGCTCCACGACCCTTTTTCGGTGAAGGTCATCATGAGCGAAGGCTCAAATCCGTAGTCCGATAGTCGTTCCTGGAATACATAGCCCCCCACGAGGTAGTAGTGCCTAAGAACCTTGTAGGCCATCTCGGAGTTGCCAGAACCGAACTGTATCCAGTTCTGAAAGAGACTGGAAGCAGAAAGGCCACCATAAAAATTCTCACCGCTAACCAGGAAGCCCACATTGGCATCGGGCGAGAAGCCTGGCTTCATGTTGGCTAGGAACTGGTCGTTCTGATTGTAAAGGTCGTTGGGAGAGATATCAACCTTAAACTGATAGGCTGAAAGGGACACACCTGCGCTGTATTGTATTTCGCGAACGAAGATATGATAGGCGTAGGTACCCTGGAAGCCTGTTCGACGGATACTTCCGTTCATGTCGTTGAAAACATAGGCACCAAAACCAACCCTGCCACTAGGGCGACGGCGGCGTACCTTATTCTTAATCATTCGGCTACGGTTGCGGAAGCTGGTTTTTAGCAGACGAGTTTGTGCGCTAACCGAATAGGTGCTTGGGCTATCCTCATAGCCAAGCCACTGCTCACGTGCAGTAAGGTTGAAGTCGGTAATACCCTGATAACCAGCAATGGCTGGGTTTAGCAGGTATGGGTTCAGCATGTACTGGCTATATATAGGCTGTTGCTGTGCAAGGGCAACGCCTGCAATTACCATAAAAACCAGCAGTATGTAGATTCTTTTGCTCATTTTTTTGCCCTCTTTTGAGGTTTCATTTGTTTCAGCATAGCCAATTTGTTGGCAACTAAACTGTACTTCCTTTCCTTTAGAAGGAAATCCTTGTTCTACCTAACGATGGTTACGCTCCCTTTATAGAGGAACACGTCGCCATCGACCTTAATACGAATGATATAGTGATATGAATCCATTGGAAGGGGACGACCACCAAGATCGTTTCCATCCCATGCGGTGGACTCATCGTAAACTCCATCGGATTGCCACACCAGCTTACCCCAACGGTTGAAAACACGCACCTCTACATCGTCGAGGTATCCAAATAGCTCTGTTCCTTCCTTGGTAGGAGCGGGGAAGTACCATTTCTGGTTCTCCCAAACATTGCTAAGGGGAATGAATGCCTTGGGTATTCGAAGCTGACGGTAGTTGGCTGCATCAACGAAAATGCTATCGGCGTTGGAGCAACCGTTATAGTCGGTTACATAAACCGAGATGTACTGTTTGCCAAGCCCCCCCTCAACGGTGTATGAGCTGGCGAAGTGGAATGGGGTGTTACCCCATTCACCCTGCCTGTAGTCGTACTTATACCACTGGTAGGTAACAATTGATGGGTCGTTAACATCGAGCAGGAGGGTTTGGTTGCCAAAAAGGAGGGTATCGTTACCCAGCCAAACGATGGGAAGAGGATTAACGAAGCTCTCCATCACGTTATAGGTACACTCGTATTGGCTGTTGATAAGCTGAACCTGATAGGTTCCTGCCTCGCCGGTGTAGAAGATGTTGTTGGTGCTTCCATCCTGCCACAGGTAGCTTTGGAACTGCCCGGGGTTGAGCTCAGCGATATCGCCAAAACAGATGGTTACACTCTCAGGAACGCCATCGAAGGGGAGGTAAATCTCCTGCGAGTTAAGGAGAATGTGCTGGGTGTATGGTTCTCCTACACATCCGTAGTCGGAGTGCTCAACTACCTCGAAGGTGTAAATCCCGCCCGCCAGGGCTTCGTTCCAGTAAACCATAATGGTATCGCCACGCCCTACAACAGTATAGAAGCTGCTGCTAACATCGGAGCCATCGGGTCCAATGATACGCCACTCGAAGTCGGAGTGTCCGTTGAACCCTTGAACCCAATACTCTTCAACCGCCCCCACGCAAACCATGGGTAGGTCGAAGGGGTTCTGTGGGCGGGCGGTGAGGCCCAACAGCAGAACTGTTAGCGTTATGGTAGTAATATGTAAAAACTGTTTCAAGCAGTTATGTATTTGTGTATAAAAATGTTAGTAATTCAAATTTTTCAAGGTTAAAGCCCCGATGCTTCGGGGCAAGGTTAAAGTTGTGAAGATTAAGGCAAAGTGTTTTTCTACTTTAATCTTTCCCCGACCCCTAATTCTGACCCCGATGCTTCGGGGCTCGGAATCGGGCTTCTCGGCTTTAACCTTTGATCTTTTAACCTTTGATCTTTTCTCTCCTACAGCCCGCCGCTGCGGTGCTGTTTTGGTATTTCCAACTGAAGTATCACCGATTGCCATCGGGGTTAAATCAGTACAGAGGGAGGTACTATGCGATTTGGATGCCGTAACGCTTTACGGTATCAATAAGAGGAGATGAAACCTCTGTGTTAAAACTATCTAATCCAATAACAAACGGTTCGATACGAGTATTGACCCTACGTGTTAACCGCCAAGCTTTACCTATTGCTTTGTCATCGTTCTCATCGTGGTTGTCAGATACTATCAGCACATCAATATCGCTCTCATCGGTTGCTGTTCCAGCAGCGTAGCTACCGTATAGATATGCTTTGCGTACCGAAAAGCCCTCGGCATTTAGCAGCATCACGTATCGCTTTAGCATCTCTATAATCTCTCTGTTAACCATTTCAGTAAATCTTCCGTTTTGCTTAGATAATTCTTTGTTACCTCAACCGATGGTAAAGTAGGGTTAAAATCGGGATACCTGCCATGCAGCTGATACTTCATAAGTATCCCTAAAAAATCATCCGTTTCTTCATCAAAAACCAATCCAGCTTTTTCCGACAGATAAACCAAGCTGTGCGATCGTGGAGCCACTTCGTTTGTGGCTTTTACCACGTGCGCCTTAATGGCTTTCTCGATAACCAGATGGCAGAAGAAAAGACAATGCAACAACCTCCCTCTCTCAAGCAGCACCTGAGCCGATAGGATATCATCGTGTGCTCCTGCTATCCAGTACTCAATATGTTTGTGAACGTTCAAATTATTAACCGTTTCGTTGATTGTTTATTGTTGTCGGTTATCAGTTGTCGGCCTGTCTATCGACAGGTAGATTATCAGTTGTCGGTTATCAGTTGTCGGTTAACATAATCAACTTAATTAACTCAATTAACCTAATCAACCAATTAACTTACCTCTCAAAGAACGCTTTTGGGGTTTTGTCTTCGGCTTCGCTCAGACTGCGGATACTCACCCCGTGAGTAGGCTTACAGCCCGCCGCTGCGGTGCTGCTTTGGTGCGCTCGGTTAAATACTTATAAGTTCAAGACCCTCAATTCGCTCAAAGTGCTTTGTGTTGAGCGTGGCAAGGGGCAACTTGTTGGCAATTGCTGTTGCTGCGATAAATATATCAGCAAGGTCAATTACTTTGTTTTGCTTTATCAAATCCACATAAATTGCTATTGCAATTTCTGAACTCGCTTTATCAAAGGATAAAACCTGAAAACTTTCGCACAAATGCAGCCAATAGTCTGAATGTGATTTTCTGTTACCAATACCAACTTCATAAGATGTAACCGATGAAATTGACATTCTTTTTTGGGAACTAGCCAATCTGTTAAAGAACGTATTTTTCTTGTTTGTCTTTCTGAAAAAATCAATTAGTACAGATGAATCTAAGAGTATCATGCTAACCTTGATTTACTAAACGATTGCCTTGCCTCTTTATACGCTGCAAAATCCTCATCGGACCACGTAGGAGCTTTTAGCAAAAACTGCTGAAAATCGCTTTTGCTTTGCCCTCCAGTATCATCAGGCTTTTTCAACTCATTCATTAACCTTTCCTGTTCCTCCTCAGAAAGATTCCTGATGATTTGAATTAGCTGGTCGATATTAATATTTACTGATACTTGCATAAAAACTTTTTTTCTCAATCGATTAGACCTTTGAAAAAATATTAAACCAATACTCTAAAGAACGCTGTTGGCTTTGCTTCGCTTACTCACGGGGCGAGTTTTTGCTCAGCGGATACTCACCCCGTGAGTACCTGGCACATTCCTGCACTACCCCCGTCCCACTTCGGCAAGCTCAGTGCATCGCCTAAAGGGGCGACCCTTCGCACTTTATATGTGCGTTTGCCCCCCTTCAGG
>CAYZSD010000215.1:0-4352 GCA_964481075.1 uncultured Rikenellaceae bacterium
ACTTGCGCTCCATAACTCCCTGCTGACCATCGCCAGCGATTAAGCCCTCCAAGTCCTTGACCAGCGTTTTCATGTCCGCCTGTGCTGTTACCGCCTTTGTGATTATCGAGTTTGATTGTGCCACCACGTCTTGAACTCCTAGAACGTTATCGAGAAACCCCCCCCTAACAAGCCTATCCTCAACGTAGCCTATCCTCAAAGCCAATTTCTCTCCTGCCGTTTTACCCACCTTCCTAATCTTTTCCAACGCCTCAGCACCTAGCACCAGCTCAAAGCCCTTATTCGAGTAGGACTGAATACCCTTGAATGTCGTATGCATCTGCTTACCAATCAGCCCAGCGTTATCAGCCTCTATCCTTTCCATCACCTTATTAATTTCGCCCATGATACGATAGTTGTTCTTGGTGTTCTGAATCACACCCCCGACAACGTCCATCTTCTCGTACATGGTCTTTAACATCTCGGAAAGCATTTTGCTTTGGTACAATGCTATGTGCTTGCCCAAAAGCAATTGCTGCCTATCCATGTAGGCGACACGCATCTCGATGAGTTCCCTATAATTTTTGGGCAGCATAGTATTTTTTTTGCATTCGTCCGTACGTTACTCTCAAACAGTCAATATCATAATCACCGCCAAAATGATGAATGAACAGGCTCAACGACTGCTCCACGCTCATGGTTGGGAACAATCTTTTTTGCCCTTCAACCCAGCCAAATAATAGTATATCCTCATACTTCGCCTTGTATAACGCAGGGATTACAGCTATTGGCTTCTTGTCCATCATACGCTTAGATCAGTTATGAAAACATCGTTATACTGGTTGTACTTCTGCATCTTTACGTGTGAAAAGCATGTATCGTATATGAATTGCACCTTTTGTTCATGTGTCCACCCCTTTGTATTTTCGCCTCTCCTGTGATAGCCCCAGATGCCAGCGTGGTAGGCTCTAGGATAGTTCGGGTAGCCAATGGCCAGCCCTGATGTGTCGTGAACCCTTCTTATTAACCCGTCCTGCTCTGAAAAGGTATCTTTCAGGAAATGTTCTGGGAACATATTTCCTAAGTACTTACCAGAATGCCTATAATAGTTAGTATTTGCATGAGGTAGAACTAGCTGTTTTAATACTACTTTCCTGAAACAAACTCCCAAAGATTGATAAACGCTCTTAGTAGTTTTTGCATAGCTCATATCTAGCGTTTGTAGTTCCTTTTCGTTCTGCAACCAGCAGGCGGTTGAACAGAAAAGGTCAGGATATTTCTTATGTAGCTCGTAGTGTGAAGTGAAAAACGATTTACCGCAAAATATATCGTCCTCTATCAGAAAGACAAACTCTTTCGCCTCTTCGGCTGCAATCCTATACGATTCTAGCACGTTATACGATTGTTTCATGTGCCTAAACCTCGAACCATTATTGTGAATATAGGTGTAATCCCGCCCCTTCATTCTCTGGTCGATTACGCTCTTATTCTTTCTTGAATAGCCAAAATCCAAAGAAAAATAAACTTTTAAGTCGCCAAATCCATCCGCTTTCAGCAATAGGTCAAGGCATACCTCCATGTATTCTGGACGGTCGAAACCAACTATAATAACTACGTCTTTTTTCATGGCACGATACATTTCACGAAATCGTTAATATTTTTTCTGAACTCCCTATCCCTTTTCTCAAAGGCTTCCCTTGACTTTCTGCTCATCTCGTTAAGCTGTTCGGCTTTCATATTGTAGCACTCCAGCACTTTCTCTTTCAGGTCTGCAACCTCCACATCGTACTCCTTGCCCATGTTGTGAGTGCCTGACCTTTTCGCCTTGACCAGAAATCCATAATCGTTCTTAACTAGTTCATTCATCGGGGGTGCATCAGTAGTTACGACTATTCCACCCGTTGAAAGAGCCTCGTTGATGTAATGCCCAAAACCCTCCGCTTTTGAAGGGCAAAGATGGAACTGGTAGGATGAAAGGAATCCCTCTATATCGGCTATACGTTGCCCGACAAACGTAAAGTTTTTGCTCTGATAGTTCTTATTGAGCTTCTGCAATGTTAACGGGGGCATTCCTCCCTGATTCCATAAAGATACAACCTTTTCGGTATTCTTATGCGAACTTAGTCCGGCAAGGTGTAAAAATTCCTTTCTTTTCGCTACGGCTTTATTCCTATCCAATGACGTGAAGCCTATATACCTGCAATCCTTGTGGAGCTTTGAGAATATCTCCATCGAATCCCATGTTTTGCAAAGCACAACGTCAATACGGGCTAAATTTTTCTTAAATCTATTGTCAAACCACTCAGGGTTCGGAATTAGAACATTAAGCTCCGATTGCTGAAAACGCTCCCCCCTTATATGTTCTAGGTGAATGCCTAATAGTGCCTTTCTTGACGATGGTCTTTCCCAGTCAACTATATGGGTATTATGGTCTTTCAGCGCATCAGCCAGTATGTTCGCATCTGCCTCCAGTCCAACCCCGTTTAGTTTCGTGTAGATGTTTATATTCATCTCATTCTATATTTATGCTGTTGCTCCTGGTTTAAATCTGAGAATGTTTGACTTTCGATATGTTCAATCCTTGCATGGGTGAATAAGCAATGCCTTTCTCCCATCTCCTTTACCCGTTCAATGTAATCGTTATCAGAATACCAAAACTTATGCTGTGTGGGCAGCCCTCCCATTCTTTTTATTAGCCTTCGATGCACAAATATCAACCACCCTGAAACCTCTTTTGTTATTTCATACCCTTCATATACTTTATTTATTTCAAAGTGATTTTGCGTCCATTGCCCCCAGAATGATGCTGAGTATATCCTATGCCTTACCATTATAGAGCCAATATCCGCCCACCCCTTATTGAATATCAAATCATTGTTGGCTAATAGATGTATGTTGTACTTTGCTTTTTTTAAACCGAAATTCAAACAAGCATTGTAGTTAAACTCTTCTGTAAATAATAGGTTATGATTAACGTTTTTATACGGGAATAAATTACATGAAGTTTCCACAACAATAACGTTAACCCTATGCCCCTCCCTGGTGGCTAAACAGGTGTCTATCGTTTGCTGCGTTAACCGTTGGTACTTCTCCATGTCGCTTCTGCTAACTACAACTAAATCGTACATAGCCTTTGAAAATATTTAAAGTCCTCATGGTTGCGAACATCCGTTAAGTACTCCTTTCGATACGTCCAATCCTTAGCCTTATCCTCTCTGTAGTGATAGCCATAGCCATTATTTAAGCCCTCTTGCCATGCCTTTTTTCTCCTTTCCAGTTTAACCTCCATTTCTGCTTTTGGCTTACAACCCCCGTAGTTTACAACTATTCCATTGATGAACGCTGGTCTTGCATTCTTTATGATTATTCGGTCAGCCTCGAACCTAAACTCGTTATCATACTTAGAAATCATTACCAAACGCCTCCACCTATCCCCGTAAAAGAAATGATTTTGAAAAGGTAGTTTAAAGTCCTCGCCTGTGCATTTCATCATCCAGCAATACAATTCAATCTGGTTGTAATTCTGCTGAACTAAATACTTAATAGTTTGTTTTAAGGGATAATCGGTAATGTAATACAAATCCGCAGCACCCATTATTACCCAGTCTGGCTTAATATCATGCACTACCCTTTGAGCCTCGGATTGGAGCTTGTCAAGGTGAAATGATTCATTCGTGCTGAATCGGTGGCTTGGAATATTGTTTTGTTGCAACCACTCCCAAGTACCATCCTTTGAGTAGTTATCAATTACGTAAACATCAATCCCCTGACGTTGCCAAAATGCTATGTTATCTGGTAAATAGTTAATCTCATTGTAAACAAAGTAGATTACAAGAACTTTTAATTGTTTCATATATCGTACTTTCTAGGTATATGGCAAACATAGTAGTAAGGCGTTTCAATCTTTTTATAATTCTTGCTCGACCTCGCAAGGTTACGGGCAAACTTCCTATCTTCGACAGCGTACCCGTTTCCCCCCCACAATTCGCCCAATTCTCTCTTGTGCGCAAAATTGGACGTGCCACCCTTAGTAATGCTGATAGCATCAATTCTTCGCTCGTAGAAACGCTCCGTTTTCTGGCTATACGCCAAATCATTGAAATACACCCAATCGAACCCATTAATGTTTTTTTCTATGGTCTCAAGGTGGGGGCTTCCAAAGACATCATCGGTGTCAAGGTAGCAGATGTAATCACCCTTAGCAACCCTTATACCAGCATTGCGAACCTCACAGGAGAACATCTTCTGCTTCTCCAAAGGTAGCAGCTTAATACGCCCATCTGTGAAGTTCAAAAATAGCTCATTCGTACGGTCGCACCCATCGGAGACGATTATCAGCTCCCAGTTCTGGTAGCTCTGGGTAAGCACAGACT
>CAYZSD010000216.1:0-4333 GCA_964481075.1 uncultured Rikenellaceae bacterium
AGAGGTTGCCATAATTCTTTTGACAACCTCCTGTTGGTGGGCCCAGCTGGGCTTGCCCCGAAGCCTCGGGGCAGCGACCCCCTGACCAGAAAATGGCAAGCAAATATCACCATCGCAGGTCAAATCCTGCCAGAGAAGCTTAGCCTGACCGCTTGGGGGTACACCTGTTGACTAAATCGTTCACCAGTGCGGGGTCGTCCCTGAGGCTTTGAATGAACCTTGAACTTTTCATGCGCTTCACAAACCGCTCGATGAGCAGCGCATGCGCCATGCTTGAGCAGGGTATGGCCAGGAATAGCACCCAGTCATCAGCCTTTGCCGTGAAGGTGCTCGTCCCGTGCGCCTTGCTCAGATGCCTCTCAAGCCGGTTTTCTACCGTCTCGCTGGTGACACCAATGTAGAATCGTCTCAGCTTCTCGCTTCGTAGGATATAGCAGCAGGACATGTCAGCGAAGAATAAAAAAGAGGTTGCCATAATTCTTTTGACAACCTCCTGTTGGTGGGCCCAGCTGGGCTTGAACCAGCGACCCCCTGATTATGAGTCAGGTGCTCTAACCAGCTGAGCTATGGGCCCTTAATCGAAAAATCATTACTTCTGAATATTAAAAAAGACCCTCTGATTATGAGTCAGGTGCTCTAACCAGCCCCGAAACTTCGGGGCTATGAGCCCATCAACCAATAAATTTTGACTAAGTCATTTTTTTATTGGACTGCAAAACTACATATTTGCATCTAATATATCAAATTCAAACAACATTTTTTTATGGAAAAACTCATTTTCCAACCATTCAGGGACTTAGCCTTAAAAAACATCATTTTCGACCTAGGGGGGGTTATACTTAACATCGACTATCAGTTAACCATTGATGCATTCATAAGGTTGGGTTTTAATGATTTTGAACTTGCTTTTTCACAAGCGCAACAGCTTAATCTTTTCGATAACCTGGATAAAGGACTTATCACACCCAACGAGTTCCGAGAAGGTTTGCGAACATTAGCCCCAATTGAATTAAGTGACCAACAAATTGATGACGCTTGGAACGCAATGCTGCTCGACTTTCCTAATCAACGACTTCATCTTTTAGATTGTCTTAAAACCCAATACAACACATTCTTACTGAGTAACACCAATGCCATTCATTTCGAAGAATACAATAAAATACTTGACAAGAATTTCAGCCTTAACAATCTATCCAAATACTTTTTGAAGGAATACTACTCTCATTTCATTCACATGCGAAAGCCTAACGCTGAGGTTTTTCAACTCATAATTAATGAAAACAACCTAAAACCTCATCAAACTTTATTTATTGACGACTCAATTCAGCATGTCGAGGGAGCAAAAAAATTGGGTATATTTGCTTACCATTTAAACATACCGAAGGGAGAAAGCATCGACAAACTATTTTATTTCAAAAGTATAGGCAGAAAAAAATAATACAATGGGCATCCCACTTGTAAAGAAAGCCTCGGGCGAGGCTGAACCATTCCAACAGGCAAAGCTTATTGGATCGCTCCAACGTGCTGGAGCAAGCGATGAGGTTATTGACAAAATTGTATCTGAAGTCGAAAAATGGCTCTACGATGGTGTCTCTACCAAAAAGATTTACGTTAAAGCTTTCGACCTGCTGCGAAAGAGAAAGATTAGCGTTGCCGCACGTTATAGCCTTAAAAAGGCTATCATGGATCTTGGCCCTACAGGTTATCCTTTCGAGCATTTCATTGGCCAAGTATTCAAACATCAGGGGTTTGATGTGCAGGTTGGGCAAATAATTCAAGGACATTGTGTCCAGCACGAGGTTGATGTTATTGCAACAAGCGACAAAAAGCAACACTTCATTGAATGCAAGTACTATAATAGCCAAGGCAAGTTTGCCAGCGTGCAGGTACCTCTTTATGTAAGATCTAGGGTGGATGACATAATGCGGTTAAGGGGTGTTTTACCTCAGTTCAACGGGTACTCCTTTCATGGCTGGGTTGTTACTAACACCCGCTTCACCTCCGATGCTATGGAGTTCGGAAAGTGCTCGGGTTTAAACCTAATGAGCTGGGACTACCCAAATGGACATGGTTTAAAAGATATCGTTGAGAAAGACCTGCTGTTCCCAATAACTGTTCTAACTCAGCTAAAAGGCAAAGAAAAGCAGGTTCTTTTGGAAAACGGGGTTGTCCTTTGCCAACAAATTCTTCAAAATGAAACACTTTTAGATTTACTTGAGCTAAAAAAGCCAAGCCACAAGAGTATTCTTATTGAAGTTGAAGGTCTTTGTAACACTTAGGGTTTTTTTGCCAATTGATATAACATGAAGCCATTCAGTATCACACTAGTCATAAGTGCAATTGTACTGATTTTCATTGGCTTGTATGCACTATCGAATCATCGTAATCGCACCTCAATTCTTTTCACTATCCTCACCTTAGCCGCAGCGCTCTACTCCTTTTTTTATGGACTTCAAATGAATAGCAGCCATACTGAAGAAGCTCAAATCTGGTATCAGCTTAAATATTTAGCTATTCCTTTTATTCCAACTTCGCTGCTTAATTTTGTTCTAAGCTACTCTGGCTACCAAAAGTGGTTTAAGGGTAAATGGCATTTAATGCTAATATCAGTTTCATTGCTATTCATCGTCCTTATCCAAACAAACAGCATTCACGGATTCTATTACACCAATTTTTCTTCCACTCAGCAGGGTTACTTTCTTATTTCTCACTTAGATAGAGGATGGCTCTACTGGGTTTACCAAGGTTTTCAAAACATTTGCCTTCTGACGGGTACTCTGATAATATTTCACAACATACTTATATCTAAAGGGTTCGAAAGAAAGCAGGCACTAATTATTTTTGTAGGGTGTGCCATTCCCTGGACAACCTATATAATCTATATCACAGGCATAAACAAATGGGGAATTGACATTTCTGCCTTTGCATTTCCCCTCTCCTCGGTAGTTTTCCTTTACGGAATAACATCATTTCAAGCCCTTAACTTCGATCAGATAACCCTTGAAAGCGTTTTTGAAAACATTACCGATGCTGTGGTTGTAGTTAACAATCAGAATTCTATCAAAAGGATTAACCCTGCTGCCACTTCGTTCACAAGCTTAAAGCCTGAAGAGATAAAAAACAGATCGTTCTTCGATTGTTTCTCGGGCTACCCCAACCTTTGTGATGCCTTTCTGAAGGGTCAAGCTTGTGAAATACTTCTTAACATCAGTGGGCAAAATCGTTTCTTCGTTTTTTCAGCAAACAAACTTATTGACTCTAGGGGTATCGTTGGACGGATTATTCTCCTTCACGATATCACAAACCAAAAAGAAGCTGAAAGCATTATTAGAAAAAACGAGGAGGACCTCAAGGAGCTTGTTGCAACCAAGGATAGTTTATTTTCAATCATTGCCCACGACCTGAAGGGTCCAATGGGCTCAATTTTAGGCATCAGCGAACTTCTAGCCGAAAACCACCAGAAAGGTAATTCAATCCTAACAAATGATTTGATTGGCCTGCTGGGTGTTTCATCAAAACAAGTTTTCGACCTGCTTAACAACCTTCTGGAATGGTATAAGGCACAGTCGAAAGGTGTAACCATTGAAATCCAACCTGTTGACCCTTCAAGAATGATTAACGATGCGGTAGCCTTGGTGAAAAGTATGGCCGACCAGAAAGGGATTTCAATTAACATTAAGCAGGTTGAAAAAAGCATTTTAGCTGACCCTAATATGCTTACAACTATTCTTCGCAATTTGCTTTCGAACGCAATTAAGTTTTCGCACCCAAACAGCAGCATAGAACTTTGGATGGAATGCGTCGGGAATGAGGTGATTTTCTCTGTCCGAGACCATGGTGTTGGAATAGACGAAGCCAAAAGCAAGGTTATCTTCTCAGATATGGGTATCAGCTCAACCCTTGGGACACAAAAAGAGAAGGGGACCGGCTTAGGCCTTATGCTGTGCAAAGAGTTTGTTGAAAAACACAACGGAAGAATCTGGGTGGAAAGCGAATCTGGTAAAGGATCCTTGTTTAGGTTTTCTATCCCTTTAAATTCAAATTGTAAAGCTTAATAAATTTTTACTTTTTTCTCAGTTCTCCTTACTATTTTCTAAACTAAAAACGACGGGAACTGTGAAAGAAATCCTTACGGGTTTACCATCTTGCTTTCCCGGTATCCAATTAGGCATGGCTTCAATTACCCTTTGTGCTTCCAGATTTAAAGCAGAATCGGATCCCCTTACCACCTGCACATCCGATACAATTCCATCAGTATTAACAACAAATTGTACAAAAACCCTACCCTGAATACCTTTATCCCTTGCAACCTTGGGATAAATTATATTTCTTT
>CAYZSD010000217.1:0-4276 GCA_964481075.1 uncultured Rikenellaceae bacterium
ATATCTAAGTATTCCAAAAAATGTCATTTCGAACCCCGTTTTTTGGGGTGAGAAATCTTCTCGTTACAAAAATTAAACAGTTTCTTAGTGCAATATTTACTTCACTGCTTGTACTTGCGTTTAAAGAAGTTTTTTCTTTCTCGTTCCTCTTCGGTTTGCAGGCTCCAGATTAGCTCATTGGTGCTTTCGAGCCACTCGAGAATCTCTTCGATTGAACGCTTACGATGCTCTTCCACCTGCTCTTTGGTTACGGAGTAGAAGAAGCCAACTTTATCGGTTTCGGGATTATTTTCCATATTCGGTATTACCTAGAAAGCGTTTTAAGTTATTGGCATCTTGCTTATCTTGCTCTCGTCCAGCTTCATTCTTCATCTGAATTAAATGACTTATTGAGAGCAAATTGATGGTCGCTCCGCCCGATTCTCTAGTGTCCCTATTCTGCCATAGTTCATCAAAAGGAATTGGTGCTGAAAGCAGAACATCCAATGTAAAAAATGAAGTGTTAGAGTTTTGGAGCGAAAGGGCAATCATATTCTTTTCACGAAAAAGGCTCAACCTATACTCAGGGTTTGCCAAGTCGATTAGCTTTATCGGTGCAGATGGAAGGTAACCCAACTTCTGCATCGATTTTTCGAATAATTTAAGGTTATCCACCTCAAAATCAAGAATAATATCAATATCCGCAGTCATTCGGGGGATACCATAGATGTTTACAGCCAAACCACCACAGAGCAAATACCTTATATTGCTGACAGATAATTCTTTAAGTATGTCGAAGTATTTCATGTTTCTCTTGGTTTACATGTTGTTCGTTAAGCAAAAATAAACCGTTTAGTTAGCTTACAAGCATTGCAGATATTTTTTATTTAGAAACTACCATTTATCATCTTCCAAACAGCACCCTCCTTGAGGGCGTAAGCCGATTGCATCATCCTTTTAATTGCAAATCTTTTGATTAGGAAATGGGTGAAAATGGTTGCGAGGACAATCATCTCAACCCGCATAGGATCCATGCCAGGAATTTGGTTGCGTTCGTCTTTTGTTGTGGTGATTAGATGTTTATGAAGGTTTACATATTCTTCCATTGGAATCTCAACGCTGGGATTCCCGTTTGGGCTGATAACCTTTGCTGCCGCAAGCACACTCCTGTATGTATCGAACGAGCCAGAACTGCCAACAATTATCTCTGGTTTGTATTGCTCCATAGGAGCAATCATATCTGTTATGGAATTGGCAATGTACTCTTCAATTTCCTCAATTTCCTTTGACCTGATTGGGTCGCTTGGATTGAACTGTTGCAGCAGACGGGAAATACCCAAATCGTAACTTCGTTTCCAGTGATACATCTCCCCATTGCCAATGATTATCTCATTGCTTCCTCCGCCAATATCGATGATAAGGGCATTCTGGCTACCAAGGGTTGCTGCCTGACGCACACCGAGATAGATTAGTTCTGCTTCCTCATCCCCGTCAATCACTTTTACGTCGAGTCCGAAAAGGTTCTTAATGTCCCTTACAAAATCCTGACCATTTGTGGCATTTCGTGTTGCCGATGTGGCAAAGGCAAACACCTCCGATGCTCCATGCAGGAGGAGCGTACGGTAATGCTCACCAATAGCATTTAAGCCTCGTTGATAGGCTGGCGGGGCAATGAATTTCTGGTTGATTCCCCCCTCGCCCAGCTTTACTGGCAGCTTGCCGCTGTGAAGGATTTGGTAGGTTCCATCCCCATTCACCGTTGCAACCAAAAGGTTGAAGGTGTTAGTTCCGAGGTCGATGATGGCTACTTTTTGCATTTAAGTTTTTTTATTAGATGGAACGCTGTCCCGAAGCATCGGGAACGCTGATTTGACAGATTTACGCTGATAAAATATTATTTATGTATGAAAATGTGGATGTAAAAATAATGAATTTAAAAAGATGTCTCACTTCGTTCGACATGACATTTTTTTAATACATTGAAGAAGAAATTTGGGGTGCAGGTGCGGGCGTAACCACCCGCACCTGCACCCCAATTCCCCCCTTGTTCCTAAAATCTTCATTTCTTGTCATGTCGAACGAAGTGAGACATCATTAGATTTCTTAATAAAACTGTTTTTAATTATCTGCGATTATCCGCTAAATCTGTGTTCCCGATGCGTAGGGACTGCGTTCTATATCCCTCATATTCCATTCATTCAAAAACCGTTCCACGAATTGCTCCAGATACTTATGCCGTTCCACGGCAATTGCTTTGGCTGTATTTGTGTTGAGCCTATCTTTGAGCAACAGGAGTTTCTCGTAGAAGTGATTTAGTGTACTACCCTCTGAACTCTTGTACTCCTCGAAGCTGTTATGCTGAACTGATTTTTCATTTGGGTTATAGATCGGGCGATTCTTCGACCCGCCGTAAGCAAATGCACGGGCAACCCCAATTGCCCCAATTGCATCGAGTCTATCCGCATCCTGAACAATGCAGACTTCCATCGAAGTTGGTGTGGTATCAACATTTGCCCCTTTAAATGAGACCTCTTTGATAATGCCGATTACCTCTTCAACTATTTTTTCGTCAATATCTAATCTGCTTAACACTTTCCTGGCATTGGGGAAATTCTTCGCATCAGCACCTGCAATCTTATGGTCGTCCATATCGTGCAGAAGTGCAGCAAGTTCTACGGTAAGCATATCAGCACCTTCCTTTTCGGCAATATGCATTGCTAGATTCCACACCCGCCACACGTGCCACCAGTCGTGACCCGTGGTGTCGGAGGAATGAAATTGCTCTGCAAGATGGGCTGCAGCAGCCACTGGGGTTTTGAAATGCTCAACTACTGTATCGTTTTCTAAGTCAACCTCGTCCTCTTCGTCTTCATCATCTAGCCATTCAATGGGAATCGGACCTGGCTTTAAGGAGTTAAAACCCTGATTGTAATCATCTACTTGCTCCTGAACCCAATCGTTCATCCTCGTTTGCTTAAAGGCAAACCATTCCTCGCGATACTCGGAATACTCTACCAAATCCTTGAAATTGCGGAAGGGCCTTGGCCTATTTAATGCTTTGAAAGTCAAATCCTGAAAACGCTGGTCGGAAATCTGCTCGGCGAAATCTTCCATTATCTGAAAGGATTCCCGGGAGTCCATTGCCTCAAACTCGATTAGTTTGTCGTAACATTGGTCTAACTTTTGAATGGTATCCTCATACCAATCATAGCCCCCGAAAAATTCATTTTCCTCGTTGGGAAGATTAAATATCTCACCAGTTTCCACATTGTAAAATGCTCGCAACCCTAATTGAAGTATTTCGGCAATTTCCTTGATTTTTTCTTTTGGGATGGTTAGTTCTTTCTCCTTCATCTATAATAATTTATTAAGAAAATGATATGAAATGATAAAAAACAAATTTGTGAAATTATCTTTTCCCCAGCCCCCAACTCACCACCGAAATCAAAATATAAAACAAGATTACAACCGCTAACGATGCAGTTCCAAGAAATAGAATTGCCAGGATAGCCAATGCCAGAAGCAGCATTTGCCTCCATGTTTCCTTGGGATTGAAGCCTTTGATTTTAAGCGAGAACATGGGTATTGGCGAAACTAGCAGAGCGGATAGAACCAGTACCAAAACGATTATCGCCGAAGGCGATGAGGTTAGTAATTCGAACCATTCATTATATGGGCTGTTAAGGCCAAGCACAATTCCTACAATGAAAATCGCATTGGCAGGAGTGGGTAAGCCAATGAAAGATGTGGTTTGCCGGGTATCAATATTAAACTTTGCCAACCGCAATGATGAGAAAACAGCAATTAAAAATGGGATTGCTAGAATTACGTTACCCTCCATAAAGCCCTGATTATCGTTAAGACCGAGGGAATTCTTGAGAAGATGAAAAACGATTACCGAGGGGGCAACACCAAAGCTAACCAGATCAGAGAGCGAGTCCAACTCCTTTCCTAAAGGTGAATAGGCTTTAAGTAGTCTTGCCATAAAACCATCTAAATAATCGAATATTGATGCTAATAAAATGAAGTAAGAAGCAAATAGTAAACTTCCCTCAAAACTTGAAACAATAGATAAACATCCTAGAAAGAGGTTGATAGAGGTTAAGGTGTTTGGTATTTGTCTTGAAATATATCTTATCATTGCTAATTAATTAGGTTAATATCGTTTCTGAACATTAAAAAAATCATACAAATCTAAAGATTTTTAGGTAACATCATCTGCATTTAATAACAGAACTACCTATAAAAAAAGCCCCAGTTTCCTGGGGCTTTAATATAAGTGCAATATTTAGATTTA
>CAYZSD010000218.1:0-4247 GCA_964481075.1 uncultured Rikenellaceae bacterium
ATTGCAAAGTCGATGAGTGATTTGGCGTAACCTCTTCTTTGGAAGTATGGAAAAATTGCTAGCCTATCGATATAAGTTATTGAATTGTCGTTATTATCAGGCTTAAGTGTTATTGTGCCCACGGGCAACTTTTTGACAGTCATTATGTAAACGAAATTTTTGCTGATATCGTGCTTGATTTCAGCGTAGTCCACATGACTATTATGCCAATTACGCACTCCCTTTTCCATAAGTTGTTCAGCGCATTCCCTGATAATATATAGAACTTCAAGTAGCTGCCGTTCCTGAGCAAGGTGAATTTCCATGGTCGAACTTTAGGGTTGTTGGTTGAAAAAGAATTAAAAATTCTAATGGTTTAAAGGTACAATTTTTCCATTAATAAATGTCATTTTAACCTCTAAAGATTTCAACACGTTTTCTGAAACTTCCATTAGGTCACCGGAAAGGATAATGAAATCAGCATCTTTGCCTTCTTCAAGGCTTCCTTTTGCATTCTCTTCGAATGCAATTCGGGCCGCCCAAATGGTCATTGCTCTCAATGCTTGCTCTCGGGAAAGGGCATTTTCTATTTGAAAACCATTTGGAGGAAAACCATCATGGTTTTTTCTTGACACTGCGGCATAAAAACCATAAAGTGGGTTAATATGCTCTATAGGAAAATCACTTCCATTTGCAAGCCAACCATTCTGCTCAAGTAGTTCGCGATATCGGTATGCGTGCTTTATTCTTGAACCTAACCTTTCAGGAGCCCAAAGCATATCGGATGTTGCATGAGTGGTTTGAACGGAAGGGATAACTTTCAGCTTACCAAAGCGATTCAAATCGTCTGGATGGACGGTTTGAGCATGCTCAATTCGCCACCTTAAGTCGTTACCCTCTGATAGAAATTGCTGGTAAACATTGAGAACCAATCTAACGGCAGCGTCTCCTATACAATGAATTGCCATTTGGTAGCCATTGTCGTAAGCTAACCTACAAATCGAAACCAGATTTTCTTCAGTTTCAAGCTGTAAACCTTTTGTATTAGGTGCATCGCTATATGGTTCAAGTAGAAGTGCTCCCCTTGAGCCTAATGCACCATCGGCATAAAGTTTTATGGTTCTAACGGTTAGATTGGGAGAAAGGAATACGTTTTTTTTCACGAAATGCTCAAAATTTTCTAGAGTGGGATTAAGCATTGCATTTACTTTCATCTGCAAAAGCCCATGTTTTTGCATTTCTTCAATAAGTAAAATATCAGCTAGATCCATTCCTGCGTCTCCAACAGAAGTAAGCCCCACGGTAACACAGTTTTGTTGTGCATCGAGCAAAGCTTTCTCTTTTTCTTCTTTAGTGTAAGGCGGAATAATGTCGCGTATAAGGTTTATTGCATTATCAATCAGAATACCAGTTAGTTTCCCATCCTTTCTTAAAATATCCCCACCAGCGACGAGTGTGTCGGTTTTGAAACCAGCCATTTCAATGGCTTTAAGGTTTGCAATGGCAGCATGTCCGTCAATTCGAGTGAGAAGAACAGGTTTGTTGGGGAAAGCTTTGTTTAATAGGTCATTTGTAGGAAATTCCTTCACCTCCCATTCGTTCTGATTCCAACCCCTTCCCAGAACCCAATCGGTTGGGTAATCCTTTTGGTGGGCTTCAAGACGTTGAACGACCTCTTCCCACGATTTTGTTCCAGCAAGCCAAACATTCCTTAAGCTTAAGCCATAGCTCAAAAAGTGACAGTGAGGGTCGATGAACCCTGGGTAAACTGGAAGACCCTCAGCATCAACAATATTATTGCTCGAATACTTTTTCGCAATCTCTAAGTTTGTACCAAGAGCCAGAATCTTTCCTTTACCCACTGCCATGCTCTGGTGAATCGAAAAGGACTCGTCAACGCAATAAATCTTTCCATTATTTACAATAAGGTCAACATTTTTTTTGGGATTGCACGACATACCAATTGCAGTCATTAAGGTTATTAAAGTGAAATGTAGGATTCTTCTTAATTGCATATTTACTGCGATTTTTATTTCATACAAATATAATAGGAAAATCTTGTTGTTGAAAACGAATTGGGTTTGATAAGCTGGCATAATTCAAAAGTTTCTTAAGAAAACATTAACAATGATTGAAAAATAAATATAGTATCTTTAGGCATTGTTAATTGCCAAATGTAGATAACCAATAAATTCAATATGAATCATTTAGTTATTACCCTTTTATTGTTGCTATTTGTTAGTATCCACGATGTTACGGGTCAGAGTAGGTATAGGATTATGTTCTACAATGTTGAAAACCTTTTCGATCCCTTTAACGATAGCTTAACCAACGATGATGAGTTTACGCCCGATGGCGTGAGGTTTTGGACATGGCAACGGATGAACAGTAAGCTAAATAATATTTATAAGGTAATCACTGCAGTTGGTGAGTGGGACCCTCCAACCATTGTTGGATTCTGCGAGGTAGAGAATCGCTTTGTGATGGAGCGGCTTATCAAGCACACGCCATTGTCGAAGCACAACTATCGGCTTGTTCATCGGGAGTCGCCAGATAGGAGGGGTATTGATGTTGCTCTGATATACCGACCCGACCAATTTACTGTTGAGGAAGAACGTTTTTTTAGGGTTTATTACCCCGACGATTCAACCCGAACTACACGCGATGTACTTTACGTAAGAGGTATTCTTGATAGGATTGACACGCTTCACGTTTTTGTAAACCATTGGCCATCGAAGTTTGGGGGCGAACTTGCAACAGAGCCTGGAAGGATAGCTGCAGGTAAATTGGTTCGTCAGAAGGTCGATTCAATAAGAGTATTTCATCCCGATGCCTGGATCATCATCACTGGAGACTTTAACGACACACCCAATAGCCCTCCTTTGAGGCATGGTTTGGGAGCATTGCCTCCCATTGAACCGTTGCTCGATAATGGTTTGTACAATTTACACCAACACTTCGAAGGTAAAGGATTAGGAACCCTAAAATTTCAGGGTGCTTGGGAGATTATTGATATGATGATTGTCTCAAAAAGTTTGCTCGACAGAAAGCACGGTGTATTTACTACTCTTGATGGAGGAAAGATTTTTCAAGCCGATTTTCTTGTTGAACCCGATGAAGGATTTGTGGGTTTTAAACCTTTTCGAACATACGTAGGGTTTAAGTATCACGGAGGTTATAGCGATCACTTCCCAATCTACATCGATCTTTTCCCAAACCGATAATGATTTTTTTTGTAAGCATTTTCCTCACCTAAAGATTTTACTATTTTTGTTGTTCTAAGAATTGTGATTTTTTACTAATTGAATCGTTGAAACAGATTGATTGATGGAAAATTTTGTAGTATCAGCACGAAAATATAGACCTCAGACATTTGGAACAGTAGTTGGACAGCAAGCACTTACAACAACTCTTAAGAACGCCATTCAAAGAAACCAGTTAGCTCAAGCTTACCTGTTCTGTGGCCCTCGTGGGGTTGGAAAAACAACCTGCGCCAGAATCTTTGCAAAAACCATAAACTGCTTTAACCCAACATCCGATCAGGAAGCATGTAATGTTTGCGAAAGTTGTAAAGCCTTCATGAGTCAACGCTCTTTCAATATCCATGAGCTTGATGCTGCATCGAATAATACTGTTGACGGCATAAGGAAGTTAATAGAACAGGTTAGAGTCCCACCACAAATAGGAAAGTACAGCGTTTATATCATCGATGAGGTTCACATGCTCTCAGCAAATGCTTTTAATGCATTCCTCAAAACTCTCGAAGAGCCCCCGGCTCATGCCATGTTTATCCTTGCAACAACCGAAAAGCATAAGATTATCCCCACAATACTCTCGAGATGTCAAATCTTTGACTTCAACCGAATTCGTGTTGAAGATACTGTGAAGTACCTCGAACATATTGCTAATAATGAGAATGTTGAATATGAAATTGAGGCATTAAACATTATTGCACAAAAAGCCGATGGAGCTATGAGGGATGCCCTTTCCATTTTCGATCAGGTGGTTAGTTTCAGTGAGAATCATATCACTTACCAAAGAGTTATTGAAAATTTAAACGTTCTTGATTACCACTATTACTTCACTCTCACCGAAAAGTTTCTGTCTGGCGAGTACCCCGCATCTCTTACTATCCTTGACGAGTTACTTTCTAAAGGTTTTGATATGCAGCAGTTTATTACTGGTCTCAGTTCGCATTTTCGAAATCTATTAGTGTCCAAGGATCCGCAAACCATTCAAATACTTGAGGTTGGATCAGCTATCGCTGA
>CAYZSD010000219.1:0-4056 GCA_964481075.1 uncultured Rikenellaceae bacterium
AGGGTTAAATTACTATACGTTACCATTAATAATCGTTTTAGTTAATAAACATTTTATTTCAAGGTGGCAAATATATATATAAAAATACATTCTGGTTCTAGTTTTTTAAACAACTAATCAACAATATCATTGATGATTATCATCGCAACCGTTTGCAAAAACAAAACAGCTGTTGAAAAAAACTGCATACCCTTATCATCTATAAAAATATAGATTAATCAAAAAGGGAAAGAGGCTGTCTAAAAAGTCTTTTTTATCTGATTTTCAAACTTGTCCCTTCATATTAGACTTTTTAGACAGCCTCTATTGTGAGAAGAAGAAGTTGTTGAGTTCATAGATCTCCTCGACTGAGAGGTTAAGACTTCCATCGAAGAATTTTTCTATGGCTTGGAGTAGTTCTTGGAACGAGATATACCCATCGCCATCGAGGTCGATATTCCTGAACTTTTGGGGAATTACCCCAGGAGTAAAGCTAATGCTTCTAGTCCAGATAGGGGCTACTGGGATTACCCTTATCTCTTCACGTCGAACTGCTGTTCCTCTTTCAAACATTTGTGTCAAAACACTTTCCGATAATTTAACACCCCTGTCGTTAACTATTGCACCGAGTGGCGTGTCGTCTTCGTCATCCATGTAGTCTGGTATTCCATCCCCATCCATATCGAATGGACAACCCAACGAATCGACCTCAACGCCAAGCGGTGTATCGGGGCATTCGTCAAAGCGGTCGAAAACGCCATCCCCATCCTGATCGGCAAACATCACATCGTAATCGAAGTAATCGAGTTCAGCAAACTCCTGCTCTATTTTGATATACTTTGGATCGGAGAATAGGTCGAAGTTAAGCGAGAAGTTTGTGTACATGAACATATCGTTCCTCTCGTTATGGGCTGTTCCATACCTGCTTGCAACATTCTTATCGTAGTTGTCTATCAGGTCGCTTATAGCATATTGTAACGAGGTGGCAATTCTAAGGTTCACCCTATAGGTTAAGTAAAAATCAAAACCGACCTCGATGGGTATCACTGCTGAAAAACTTGAGTAATTGCCAATGTCATGATAGTTCTTACTTCGAAGATCCACATCATACTCGTTGTCGAACTTTAAAATCGCTGATCGCCAGCTATCAGGGTGGGTCTCTGCTAAGTTCCTTATTGTTCCATCGTTCCAAAAGTGATAATAATTCTTATCAAGTTCATCGCCAAAGTAAATGTTTCCTTTCGGGCTATAATTCAAAGACGAAACACCTAGTGAAACGAAGGGTTTAAAGCGTTTTGTGAGGCCGAGCCAATGACCAAATCCATACTCGAAAGTGGTTCCTAGTATTAGAAGTTCCGTTTTGAACGATGAGTTATGATAGATTGGATTTAGGTCTTCATCCAGGAGAAGCTTTGATCTATCCTGTTGCATTGCTCTAGAAATATCAAAATCGTGTCCTAGCAAATTTCCGTATAAGAAGTAGAAGTTTAGCTTGTAGAAGTTCTTTTTTCCAACAAGGGTTGAAATATTAAACCTAAACCCAGGTTGTCCTTGAAGGGGACTTTTCCCAGGGTTTTTTATATCACCTAAGTAGTGTAAGATACCTGCTCCTAAAGAGATTACTGGTTTGTAAACAGGATTTTCAACTTCAACCTCTTGGATTAGCATGTTCATGTAGTAGGCCTCATCCTCATCCTGAGCAAAGAGGTTGAAGTGCCCCAGAAGCAGGAACAACAGAAGTGAAAAACTAAATATCTTAAAGACAATTCTTTGCATTCAACTTTCTATCTATACCACTGCTGGTTTGTTATCATTAAGGCTTCTTGAACTGTTATTCTGACACCATTATTATAGGCTGCTACAAAGGCATCGTCAATTGTGGTTGTGCTCCATATTTTTACCCTATAATCTCTGGCCTCTCTATACTCCCTGAATGAACCTATGGAATACTTATACCAACCCTCATGCTTCTCGGTTCTAACATCTTCAGTTATATTAAGGCGTCGAAAATATCTTTTAATATCAACCAAACGGTGACCTGCAGCAAGCTGCACACGGTAGTAAACCCCTTCCTCTGGCTCAAGAAGGTTCGACATATCAAGTTCTATGCGCTCTCTTGCAAATCGGGGTTTATCTTCAATCTTTTGATACTGAACAGGTATCTCTCTCCCACCCTCTGCATCGGTGAATGATGATGCAATTGGTACTGTAGATGTTGGAGTTGTCCTTGCAGGAGCTGGTATGGAAGAAACAATGCCATCTAAGTATTTGGCATCAAGATTTGTGAGATCCACATCTCGTTGAACAATGTCAATCACTTGTGTTGCACCATTAACAATAAACGAGAAGGTCCCTTTTATTGGAAGTTCAACCTTACCTACACCATCAACAGGTGCTAGGCGATAGTTTACAATAAAGCGTTGGTCAGGGGGAAGGTTCATCCACAAGAACTTAACAGTATTATCCTTATATGTGAAAATTGCATCGCGGGTATTAATCCCCTCTGCTATGTACCCGGGAGGGATTATCTCTTCAATTTTCGCAAACTTTTCGGTGCTTCCCTTATTAACTAAAATATTCACCCTCATATCGTTGCTTTGATCGATGAAGTAGGGCGATTGCCTTACACATCGCACATTGCTTGCTGTCAATGATATGGGAGGTTGAACGGGGATTAGCTGTTGGTATTCGTTTATATCAACTATAAGGCTGGGATCAATTCTTTGAGATGGTTTAATAGTTACGTTGCTAGGTGTAAGATTCACCGATTTACGCTCATTGCCATCGATATACGAGAACAATCCTGCTAAGCTGAAGGAGCCCTTTAACCTTTCATCGATACGAATTTTGTATGATATCTTTAATTCTTCATCTGCTGGCAGACGAAGCCAAATGAACTTAACCTTTTGATCCTCAAATGCAAAAGTAGCATTCGGACTTTCAACGACTTGAGCTGTCAACCCTCTTGGTAGCTCTTGCTGGAATCGAGCAAAACTTTCTGCTGTCCCTTTATTGAGGGTAATCTGAACGTCAAACTCAGTACCAGCTACAACCTCACGTGGAACATACATGGATAAGTTTGCATCACCTATGTTGAAGATGCTAACAAACATCAACCCGAATGAATTCAGAAGAAGGACTAAATACTTTATCATAAAAACTAATCTATAGGTATTAGCTAGTATTCGAATACAATATTATGAAATAATTGTATTTGTTGTGTTGTATCGTGCCTTAAATATTCAACATTGTTGATATTTTTTGATTTTTGTTAAAAACTTTAAAATTTTCGGAACACCTTTTGTTAGATATAGACTAAAAAAATGCTATACGAAGTGGTTTTCAAGCTTCAAGTAAAACTTTTTAAAAATCTGTGATTATGAAAAGACTTTATATTTCTTTAGGGTTATTAATGATTCTTTCGAGCATTGGAATAGGACAAGAAACCGATGATTCTCTTTTGTTAAAAGACATGAAACGCGAAAGGGAAAGTATGAATCAATTTAAAGAGAAGAAGAAAAAGGAGAAGATACGGGTAGATGATGGTTTCGAAACACTTATTAGTAGAGACAAAAAGGTATCTCACGGTGTTTATGCTGGGCTTGAACTTGGATATGCTTCCATCGATAGTCGCTCAGCTCTTCTTACTGGATTTAATATTGCTTGGGTTGTTGATCATTCCATTGAACTAGGTTTTGCTACTAAGGGTTTTATTACAAACCCTTTACCTGATATCAACATTGAAAATAAGAATTATATTTATACTGGTGGGTATGGAGGATTTTACTTTGCAGGTACAGTTTTTTCAAAGAAAGTTGTTAATGTTAGCTTTCCTGTAACTCTTGGTGGTGGCGGTTTATCGTACATTCAATCGTTCTCTGGGAACTACTATTATCATCCTAACTTCGATCATGAGAATCAACCTCATTTCTATCCTGAATACAATTACCTATTCTTTTTGGTTGAGCCAGGAGTTGATATTCAGCTGAATGTAACTCGTTTCTTCCGTGTGTCTCTTGGAGCAAGCTATAGATTGACTTCTGATAGTTACTTAATCTTTTCTAACGTACATGATTT
>CAYZSD010000220.1:0-3987 GCA_964481075.1 uncultured Rikenellaceae bacterium
GGGAAAATCCTTGTTAATACAACATTTTTTAGTTATTCAGTAGACTCTAAATAGAAACCTCTTTCCACCCGAAAAAAGGACTTGAACGTTCACGGGATGTGAGTGATAGATGGACACGAACCATTATCACTTATAGGAAAGGGGTTTTTATATTGGATGAATTGCAAAAGGGCATGTGGGTCCGGACGCTTTGGGATCCAGTCGAGGCACGGAACGAGAGTCCACTCATTGGGGATAAGCCAGTTAGGGTAGCTGCTTATTGTCGTGTCAGTACGGATATAGAAATACAGCTACATTCGTTAGAAAACCAAGTCCAGCATTATACGCATCTTATTCGGAGTAAGCCAAACTGGAAATTCGTAGGCGTGTATTTTGATAAAGGTACGAGTGGAAGGAATGCCACTAAACAAAAAGGATTACAACGTCTAATTCGCCATGCTCATGAGGGGCGTGTTGACTTTATTTTAACCAAAAATGTGGCCCGCTTTACTCGGAATGCGGAGCATCTTATCAAGATTGTAGGAGAGCTAAAAGAAAAGGGTGTCGGGGTGTACTTTGAAGAGCAAAAGGTAGACACCTCGGTTGAATACAATCAATTCCTATTAACCACGTATGCAGCACTTGCTCAAGAAGAAATAGAAACGATATCTGCTTCTACCAAATGGGGCTATGAAAAGAGTCTGCAAAAAGGTAAGCCTAAATTTGTAGATACCTACGGCTATCGAAAAATCAAACAGAATGGACAACCTACCCTTGAAATCAATGATGAACAAGCAAAGGTGGTTCGTTCAATCTATGATTGGTTTCTACAAGGGTGGTCCATTTTAGAGATTAGTCGAGAACTCATGCGACAGGAGATTCTAACGATGAAGGGCTCGAAACTATGGGGAACAAAAACGATTAAATATATGTTGCAAAATCCTACCTATACCGGTAATAAGGTAGCCAGGCTTCATTCATCTGATTTGTTTACCAAACAAAAAACGACTAGGCTTGACTCCATCACAATTGAAAATACACATCCGGCCATCATCAGTATTGATGTATTTGACCGAGTCCAAGAAAAGATAGGGTCGCCCAATCCATCGCCACGAAAGCAACCTGCCCATAAAGAACCACATGCTTTTCAGAAACAAGTCATCTGCCAGCATTGTGGGAAACACATCAGAGTTCTTAGAAGACGAAGCGGTAATATCTGGCGGTGCAATTCCAGGAAAGCTAACGTTTGTGAGGGGCCAGAACTGAAAGAGCATCAATTACGCACCATGATGTTAGAGGCTTTCAAGTTGAAGTTTTTGACAGACGAGCATGTTCAAATCAGTACGTTGAAGAAAATACTAACGGTTGCCAATCAACAAGATCATTTCGAGTTTCATCGACTAAAGTGGCTGACCGAAATGGAGATGGCTCGAGACACTCATACGGACGAAGAGATGGTGGAAAAAGAAGAAGCTTATCGTGCTTTTGAAGAACATATTGAAAGTGTAGAAGATGGAAGGCCTTATCGAACAAGTACCATTCAATGGCTGGACACCATTTCAGACATGGAGGCCTTTTATGAACAGATTACATTGGAGCATTTTCGGGCATGGGCAATCGGTGTATCGGTTACTACTGAACAAGATTATGAAGTGACATGGCTGGATGGTACAGTGACGACCATTGGGTCACCTATTAAGGAAGTAAAACCATCACCGAATGAAGGACACCAAACTGAAAAGGAGGTGACATCTGAATTGAAACTACTAAATGACAAAGGCGAATTAATCAAAGCGGACAACGAAGCAAGGAAATCCTCTATCCCTAAAAGAGAGGTACAGGTTATCGAGCCAAATAACAGTAAAGCCATACTGAATACAATCGAAGCCTCGATGGAGGGAGTGAAGAAACTACCTTCTTCTCAATTAAATACGAAAGATCCATTACGAACAGCTGCTTATTGCCGAGTGTCTACAGACCGCCTCGAGCAGCAATCCAGCTTTAAAACACAGGTTGCCTACTATACGTATTTGATTTTGAAAAACCCTAATTATCAATTCGCAGGGATTTATGCAGATGAGGGGATATCAGGACGCTCGATGAAAAATCGGGATGAATTGAACCGACTCATACAAGATTGTGAACGAAATCGAATTGATGTCGTGTTGGTCAAGTCAATATCCAGACTAAGCCGGGATATCCAAGACACGCTGGAAATCACGAGATACCTTCGTCAGCTTCCCAATCCCACTTACATTTACTTTGAACGCGAAAATATATGGACATCGGACCCTCAAGCGGATCTGATGCTTTCCATTTTCGGAAGCATTGCACAAGAGGAAAGTATCAGTATGGGTAGGTCGATGGCTTGGGGCATCCGAAGTAAAGCCAAGCGAGGAATTATCCGTCGGAAAGTACCAAATTACGGTTATACGATTGACGATGATTACCGTTGGCATGTGGTGAAAGATGAAGCAAGCGTGGTCCGACGTATCTTTAGAGAGGTGCGAAAAGGAGCCACTGTGAGCCAAATTGCGATGGACCTTAGTGAGAGAAAGATTCCCAGCCCAAACGGTAATGCATCCTGGGGAGCAAGAACGGTCACAAACATACTAAGAAACGTGGTTTATCAGGGTGATTACTTATTCCAACAAACGGTAGCCCTTCAAAATGGTCAAAAGCGAAATGTTTTGAATGAAGGGCAAGAACCTCAATATTATATTGAAGACCATCACGAGCCAATTGTTTCAAAGAAAAAGTGGGAGGAAGTACAGAACATCTTAGATGAGAGAGCGGAAGTGATCAAGCAGAAACGTTCAGCTCCCTTGCCGGAAATCAATGAGGACAAGAATGAGGCATTCTTAGACAAAGTGGTTTGTGGGGAATGCACAAAACAAGTAGTCCATTATGCGAATAAAAGACCACGAAAAAATGGTGACTATTATCAACATTATTGGGTCTGTTATCGAGCAGGCTTTCCACATTATCATGTTCATGAGCCTTGTGATTCAATGGCTCATAACCAGAGGACTACTATGAGCAACATTTTCGACACTTGTTAATGAATATATATGAGGACACTACATTTTATCAGAAGGCGGAGCAGGCCATTGAACAGATGGACTTAACACCCGAAGAGAAAGAGGAAGAGCAACGGTTGGAAATGGACGTTCAAGCATTGAATCAAGAACTGTATAAGGTTGTTGACGAAAGCCTTCATGGACAGGGACGAAATACAGAACGTGTTGACCAAATGACTGAAAAACTGTGTGCCATGTATGAGAGGCTTGCAGCATTTAGAGATCGAAAAGAGAGAACTGAAGAGGAACAAAAAGCACTCAAGCGTTTTATAAAAAACTTGAAGGCTTATATAAAAAGTGAATCAAAAGCCTTCCCAACTGAGATCTACACGGATGTTGTAAAACATGCGGCTGTTTATAAAGATGGAAGGATTGTGTATCATTTGCGTTTTGGTTTGGAATGGACAACCGACGAAGTGTATGCAACTTTTCAAGAGCAATGTGAAAAACAGCGGTGGGCGAAGTTTAAAGAAAAACACGAAGCACTTCTTCGGGGGCCAGAAGTAGCGGCTCTTCTCGAGTACTGCCATGAACCTAGGACGGTAAAAGAGATGTTAGCTTTCATGCAGAAAAGAATGCAAATAGGAAAAACAAAGCTTGTTGATAGAATAGTTATGCCATTGTTTAAAGAAGGGACGTTTGAACGCTTCATGCAAAAAAGGGCACCGAATATTAGAGAATATGCGTATCAAGTAAAAGAAAGGTAAAATAAAATGAAATATAAGATTTGTTATTTGTTACAAGAACGGTATTTTAAAAATGAATTTTATTGAATTTTCTTTGGGAATTGGTTTAATAAGCATTTCTAATGGGAATATAACTAATGAATATGTTAATAATATTTACTAAAAAAAATAACATTATACTGATTAATAGGTACTGTCAATAATTTTGTGTAAATGACCATTCACCCATTCAAGGTAGCTCA
>CAYZSD010000221.1:0-3943 GCA_964481075.1 uncultured Rikenellaceae bacterium
ACGCTGATTAAGCGGATGAACGCTGAGGGAAGTTTTTTAAAGAATAAATCCGTTTAAATTCGCTAAATCTGCGTATTCCGCGTTCCAAAATAATAAAAAATGAAGTTTATTTTTAAATGTACCGACTGCTCAAGAGAGTACTCACCAGTTGAGGTGATATACCTTTGCTCCAAATGCGAGGAGAGCAACTCACCTAACCTTCCACCTAAAGGGGTTTTGAAAACGATATACAATTATCAAGACCTTAAAAATAAAGGGCTTAGTTATGATACGCTTAAAGGGAGGCAATTCGTTGATTTGTTACCGATTAATTCGATTAAATCTTTGCCAAACCTAAGGGTAGGAGGTACACCATTCTATCAGGTTAAGGAGTTGGAGGGAGAAAGGTTACCATTTGGATTATTTCTTAAGGATGATTCTCAAAACCCAACCTTCTCGTTCAAGGATAGAGCTTCGGCGGTAGTTTCGGCGTATGCCAAGGAGAAGGGATTGGATACAATCGTCGCTGCTTCAACAGGAAATGCTGGCTCATCGTTGGCGGGGATTTGTGCCGCACAGCGGCAGAAGGCTATCATTATGGTACCTGAGAAAGCTCCTGCTGCAAAGCTCACGCAGATAGTGATGTACGGCGCAACCATTGTCCCCGTCAGAGGAACTTATGATGATGCTTTCGACCTGAGTATATTGGCGACTAGGGAGTTTGGGTGGTATAACCGCAATACTGCTTTTAACCCCTTCACCATAGAAGGGAAGAAAACAGTGGCGTTCGAACTGTTTGACCAAATGGGGCAGGATGTTCCAGACAGAATATTTGTACCAGTTGGCGATGGTGTCATAATTTCTGGAGTTTACAAAGGTTTTGAGGATTTACTATACCTTGAGTATATATCCAAAATGCCCACCATTGTTGCAGTGCAATCGGAGGGAAGCCAAAATCTTGTAAGTAATTTGCAATCTTCAACCTTTTGCATCAAACCTAGTAATACCCTTGCCGATTCTATTTCGGTGGATATCCCACGAAACTTCAACATGGCCAAACAATTCTTGGAAATGTATAAAGGAGAAACGGTTATCGTTTCTGATGAGGAGATCATCAATGCATCATCAGTACTTGCCCGAAATACAGGAATATTTGCCGAACCCGCTGCTGCAGCAGCATTTGCCGGTATGCTGTCCTATAATAGAGGCAATAAACTTGCCAAAAACTCAAAAAGTATCGTACTTTTAACCGGAAGTGGATTGAAAGACTTAAAGGGAGTGACCAGTGTTGTGAAGATTCCAGAGGCTGTTGAGGCAAACATTGAAAAGATTAGAACGCTGATGACAAAGATATTGCGGATAAACACTGATAAGAACTTTTGAAAGAACAGCAATGAAATAGAATGCGGATAACGCTGATAAGAAAGTTTAAAGAGATAAAAATCTGCGAAAATCCGTACAATCTGTGTCATCCGTGTTCCATAAAGCAAATACACTATGATATCATTTACTTTAAACTCAACCCCAATCACCTACACAGGTGACCCCAATCGCACTTTGCTCGATTTTTTGCGTAACGACAATCATCTCACGGCAGCCAAGGATGGCTGCTCGGGTCAGGCTGTATGCGGTACCTGTACTGTTGAAATAAATGGCGAAGCCAAGTTGGCTTGCGTAATCAAGATGAGTAAGCTTGAGGGCGCAGAGGTTCTCACAATGGAGGGATTTCCCGAGTATGTCCGCGATACCATTGCAAAGTCGTTTGTGAATGGTGGGGCGGTGCAGTGCGGCTTTTGCATTCCGGGGTTTATCAGCAGGACAAAGGTTTTACTCGAAAAGAATCCTAACCCAACCATCCATGAGGTGAGGCAAGCCCTTAAGCCCCATATCTGTCGCTGTACGGGTTACAAAAAGATTGAGGAATCGATTCTCTCAGCAGCCAATGCCCTTCGGGCAAAAAGGGTGGTTGAGTTGAATCAAACATCGGGGAAGGTTGGTGTTTCCCATCCCAAGTATGGTGCCTACGAAACGGCAATTGGACAAAGAAAGTTCACCGAGGACATGTACCTTGAAGGGATGCTTTTTGGAGCATTAAGGATGAGTGACCACCCAAAAGCCATTGTTAAGAAAATTGATACATCTAAAGCCGAGAGTTTAGCTGGTGTTCATCGGGTTTTTACTGCCAAGGATATCCCTGGGGATGAGAAGATTGGGCTAATCTACAAGGATCAATGGGTAATGGTTGGCGAGGGCAAAACCACAACATACATAGGTGATGTGATTGCCGGTGTGGTTGCTGAAACCGAGACCATTGCCCGAGAGGCAGTTAAACTAATTGATGTTGAATACGAGGTGCTTAAGCCTGTTACCGATGTTTTCGAGGCCATTGATGGAGATCGAGTTCATCCTGAGAAACCTAACAATTTCAATACCACAAAATTTACCGTTGGCAATACTGATGAGGCTTTTGCCAATGCAAAATTTATTTCCAAGGGCAGATTCGAAACCCAGCGTGTTGAGCACGCATTCCTTGAAAAGGAATCGGCAGTTGCACAGCCTGATAGGGAAGGAGGGATTGTGATTTACAGTCAGGGTCAGGGCGTTTACGTTGACCGTAAACAGATTGCTGCAATCTTAAATCTGCCAGAAAGCAAAGTAAGAGTCATTCTCGTTCCCAATGGTGGCGGTTTCGGGGGAAAAGAGGATCTCTCGGTACAGGGATTTGCAGCAATGTTCTCATATCTAACAAAAAAACCTGTCAAGGTATCGCTAACACGACAGGAGTCGATGAGGATGCACCCCAAGCGCCATCCCGTTTTTATGGATATGGAGCTGGCAGCCGATGAGAACGGGAAACTTGTTGGACTTCGTCTTAAAGCCGTAGGCGATACCGGTGCCTACGCATCGGTTGGGACAAAGGTGATAGAACGGGTTGCTGGTCATGCCACGGCGGGTTACTTCGTTCCAAATGTGAATGTTGAGGCTAAAACGGTTTACACCAACAACTTGCCCTGTGGGGCAATGCGTGGTTTTGGTGCCAATCAGGTTTCCTTTGCCCTTGAAAGCAGTATCGATGATATTTGCTATCAGGCTGGCTTCGACCGATGGAAATTCCGCTACGATAATGCCTTGGTCGATGGGCTTGCAACCTCCACAGGACAAAAGGTTTACGGAGTGGGAATCCGAGCCTGCCTTGAGCAGATTAAGGACGATTTTCACAATGCCAAGTTCGCTGGATTGGCTTGCGCCATCAAGAATTCGGGCGTTGGCAACGGTATGATTGACGAATCGAAGGTTATCATCGAAATTATCTCTGAGAGCAAAGTGCTTATTAAGCACGGCTGGACAGAGATGGGGCAGGGTATTCATAGCATGGCACTACAATCGCTTTGCGAGGAAACAGGAATCGACCCAAATATTATTGAGGTTCAGGTTGATACAGAAGCGGACATTGAAACAGGTATGACCACATCATCGCGTGGAACGGCACTTCTCGGATTGGCAATTATCAACGCCTGTAAGGCGTTAAAGGACGATTTAATGAACAATTCCCTAAAGGAACTGGTAGGGAAATCATATTTTGGTCAGTACATGTGTGACTGGACAACCAAGCCTGGAACTCCCAATGTTGAGCAGAAAACACATTACTCTTATGGCTATGCAGCCCAACTTTGCATCCTAAACGAAAAGGGTGAAATTGATAAGATTGTTGCAGCCCACGATGCAGGTAAAATAATGAATCCCATGCTTTTCGAGGGGCAAATTCATGGTGGGGTTCACATGGGATTGGGCTACGCGCTAACAGAGGATTTACCAATGAAGGATGGCTTTTTGGTTAGTGATAAAATGCGTGACCTAAAAATCCTTCGTGCCCACGAAACTCCCGAAATTATTGTAAAGGGAGTTGAAGTAACCGATCCAGTTGGCCCCTACGGTGCCAAAGGTATAGGCGAAATTGGGCTTG
>CAYZSD010000222.1:0-3893 GCA_964481075.1 uncultured Rikenellaceae bacterium
ATGTCTTTTCGAACGAAGTGAGAAATCTTTTTTTGATACAAATTAACATGAAATAATTACAAAATAAAATTTAAACAGTTTCTAAATGTTATAAAGTTTTATTAATCATGTTTCGCAGTTTTTATTAATCTTTACCCTGTCCTAGAACAATTGGTAACCTACAGTGCAACCGTTGAAACAATATAGCATAATTCTTGTGGGAGATTCCCTCCCCGAAGGCAGTTACACCGTACACTCCAGATTTCAAAGAGTTGTAAACCTTGTAAACGAAAACAATGATATTGTTTCAATAACAAGCTACCAAAACCACCTTACTGCTAGCAGTATTCTAATTCTGCCAGATATTGTTGATGTTATTAACTATTTACTTATTTCAAAAGATAGCATTCAGATTGACAGCATAGTCCATCCAATGGAAGCACTAACACAATACTTATCTAAAGTAACCTTTTGTATAAGTGAAACTGATTATTTCAAGCAATTTATTCTGGAAATACCCCAAAAGCACGAAACCCTGTTTCCAGAAAACAGCATGATATTCTTGCTATTACCCCACAGAACACCTAACCTTACAGGGAGTTTCAACCAACTTTTTGCACTAAAAGCACAGAAAGCTTCTGAACTGTTAATAGAAGGAAAGATTATGGAGGGGGTATCAATGCTAAAGGGAGCAGGTGCTGGGCTTACTCCTGCAGGCGATGATTTCATTGCTGGCGTAATTTGGGGGCTGCATTTCAACGAGTTTATAAGTGGGAAAGACTTAAATGACCTTAGAAACACAATTTTTCAGGTTGCACAATCTAAAAACTTACTCGTAAACACCTTTTTTAGACACGCAATTAGTGGAAACTACTTTTTCCTTCTGAAAAATT
Organism: uncultured Rikenellaceae bacterium; assembly: GCA_964481075.1. Classification (GTDB taxonomy): domain Bacteria; phylum Bacteroidota; class Bacteroidia; order Bacteroidales; family Tenuifilaceae; genus MWFE01. The sequence goes on from CAYZSD010000222.1 coordinate 873, forward strand.
TCATACATTTAGCAAGAAATAGAGAAATGGCTTACCAGGCATTGGAGGAACTTATTGGTTTGGGTGCAACTTCAGGGGCCGATTTGCTTTCGGGTTACATCTTTTGTGTAAAACATAAACTTGGAATATGATATTAAGAGGGCTTTCAAAGAAAGGATCGTACTACGATTCTGTTACCCTAATGATTGTGTCGAAGAGAATCAACGAACTCGATGGGGTTATCGACTCATCAGTAGTAATGGGTACTGCCGAGAACAAAGCTATTCTCAATTCAGCAGGGTTGCTCATTCAAGAGTTCTCGTCATGTAACGATACCGATTTGTTAATCAGTATAAAAGCATCATCAATACAGGCAGCGGAGCTTGCAATTACTAGGGTCGATGAAATTCTAAAGGATATTGTTGGTAAGCAGCAAAAACAAACGGGGGTACTTGCTTACAGCATAGAGCAAGCTATTCAACAGCTACAGGGTGCTAACCTTGCTTTAATCTCTGTCGCTGGCAAGTATGCTGCTTTAGAGGCAAAGAAAGCGCTTGAAAACAACCTTCATGTTATGCTTTTCTCCGATAACGTGAGCATAAAGCATGAACTTTCGTTAAAAAAGTTTGCCCAAGGCAAAGGACTTCTTCTCATGGGTCCCGACTGTGGTACTGCAATCATAAACGGAGTTCCATTAGCATTTGCTAACGTTATAAGTAGAGGTAGCATTGGGATTGTTGCAGCCTCAGGAACAGGTTTGCAGGAGATTAGCTGTGTAATCAGCAATAACGGTGCTGGTATTTCACAAGCCATTGGTACTGGTGGTCGAGACATTAAAAAGGCGATAGGTGGGATAATGTTCATTGAAGCCCTTCGTGCGCTTGAAAACGATAAAAACACAAGCACCATAGTGTTGGTTAGCAAACCACCTCATCCTGATGTTCTTAGAAAGATTTCGGATGAAATAAGGAGAGTTACAAAGCCTGTCGTTGGAATGTTCATCGGTGCAGATTATGAAGAAGTTAAGGCAGCAGGCGCAATCCCTGCCTCAAGCCTTGAGGAGGCTGCGCTGATGGCAACGCACCTGGCGAGAGGAGAGGATGTAGAGAAAGCAATGGAAATGATTGCGCAAAGAAATGATAGCATTAAGGAACTTGCAAAAAAACTTTCTGAAAAAGCCCAAGGTAGGTACATACGTGGATTATTCAGTGGTGGAACACTTTGCGATGAAGCACAGCTTGTCCTTCAAAAGTATTTTGACAATGTTTTTAGTAATACCCCTCTAACAGAAGGAAGTAAGCTTAAGGATAGTTGGAAAAGCATACAGCATACCATTATCGATTTGGGCGACGATGAGTTCACATCGGGTCGTCCTCATCCCATGATCGATTTCTCGTTGCGAGCCAAGCGAATTGTTGAGGAGGCGAACGATGAAGAGGTTGCTATTATTCTTTTCGATTTGGTGCTGGGTTATGGCTCGCATCAAGATCCTGCTAGCGAGATTATCCCAGCAATTGCTAAGGCAAGGGCGGCATCACCAAAGTTAATATTCATCTGTTCAGTTACTGGAACTAGCGGTGATCCTCAAAACCGTGACAATGTAGTTGAAACCCTTGTGAATGAGGGAGTATTTGTAATGCCTTCAAATTACGCAGCAGCTCAGCTTTCGGCTTACATCATTCAGCTAATAAAAAAGTAATCTCTTCGCCATGCAAATAGAATCACTATTCAATCAACCGCTTAAGGTGATAAACACAGGATTAACCTCCTTTAAAGAGACTCTTGACCAGCTCGGTGTTGAAGCGGTTCAGGTAAAATGGAAACCTCCTGTAGAAGTTGATGCTCAGCTGGTTGAACTTGTTCGAAGCAGCAAGAAAAGCATTGATGAAGCCAACTCAAAGGTTCTGGATATTATTCTAAATGGAAAACCAGCCTTAGTTGGGCTTGATATTGCCCTCAATGTAATACCTGGAATGAAGAAGAACCTGATCCTTCACTCGGGCCCTCCCATTGAATGGGAGAGGATGTGCGGCCCAACACGAGGTGCAATAATTGGTGCTTTGATTTACGAAGGGCTGGTTAACTCACCACAGGAAGCAGAAACCCTTGCCTCTTCTGGAAAGATAGAGTATGCACCATGTCATGAGCATTCATCGGTAGGTCCAATGGCTGGAATTATCTCAGCATCAATGCCCGTTTTCATTGTAAAGAATGAAGCCTACGGCAACTTGGCCTTCTGCACACAGAATGAGGGACTTGGAAAAGTGCTGCGCTATGGTGCTTTTAGTCCAGAGGTTATTGAGAAGCTGAAGTGGATGGAGAGGGTTATGTATCCTATTCTGAAAGCTGCTGTTGAAAAGTTGGGTAGGGTTGACCTGAAGAATCTTATTGCTCAGGCTCTTCACATGGGCGATGAGGTGCACAACAGGAACAGAGCAGGCACTTCACTACTTTACCGAACCTTAGCCCCCGCTATTGTGGAAGTAAGTCAGAGTAAGGACGATGCCATAAAGGTGCTGAATTTCATTAATGGCAACGATCACTTCTTCTTAAACCTATCAATGCCAGCAGCAAAATGTTGCCTCGATGCTGCCCGAAACATCCCCTTTAGCAGCGTTGTGGTTGTAATGGCACGTAATGGAACCGATTTCGGCGTTCAGCTTGCTGGAACAGGTAATCAATGGTTTGTAGGTGAAGCCTTGGTTCCTGACGCACTTTTCTTTCCCGGTTTCACAAAAAACGATGCCAACCCCGACATTGGCGATAGTGCAATTACCGAGACCCTCGGGCTGGGTGGTTTTGCCATTGCTTCTGCTCCAGCTATAGTGCAGTTTGTAGGTGGCTCTGCAAGCGATGCAGTTCAATATACACTTGATATGTACGAAATTACTGTCGGCGAGAACAATGTTTACCAAATTCCTTACCTTAATTTTAGAGGGACACCAACCGGAATCGATGTTCGGAAAGTTATAGAGAAAGGTATTACTCCATTCATCGATACTGGTGTTGCCCACAAGGAGCCAGGTGTTGGGCAGGTGGGAG
>CAYZSD010000223.1:0-3810 GCA_964481075.1 uncultured Rikenellaceae bacterium
ATCTTTGCCACGCACCTGCAAAGCCTATGTGGAAGAAACCCGGATGGCTTTAGCAGCAGCAGGGTTTTCTCCCCCTTATGTCTTGATGCCCCATTCATTATCCAGTATATACAGCGAGTATTTCGCTGCAAAGTATCCCCAGGAGGTAGAAGCAATTATCTCACTCGATGGGACCTCCTCAGCTCTTTATGAAAAGATACCCGCTTTCGTGCGTCGCTTGCTTCCAATGGTGAAATACCTCCAAGTGGTGGGTATGACTTCGGTCTTGGCTTTCCTAATCACCAATCGAAAGAAGCCCATGGCGTACGGATCTACCCGAAAAGAGATCGAAGATGCAATCACCTTTGCAGGGTTTTCGATCAACGATACTTTTATCGAGCAGTTGCTCCAATCATCTGAACATGTCAAAGAAGTGATGGACCTTCCGTATCCAAGCTCTGTGCCTTATCTGAAGATCATTGCCAAGACCACCTATGAAACACCCGTCAAACAACTCAAGATGGCTCCTCAAGAATATCAGCGCAAGCATCTGGAGCGTATTGGTCCTCATGCAAAGCATGAGATTCTTGAAGGGAACCATTATATCCATGCCAATAATGCAACAAACATTACTGAAATCACTGATCGATTCCTGGCGAAATGAAATATTGACATTCCCGGAAATAATTGAAGAATCCGAAAGGTTGACTTTACGACTTGGGATGTGGTAGTATTCAAGATAAGTTAGGTAATCATGAAGAGCACTTTAGCTTTTTCATTAGTACACCTGATCTTATGTTGGGCGGATGGTTTGACTTCGTTAACAATATGTACTCAAGTTGCATAAAAAAAAAGAGACGGTTTTATGCTCGTTCAGATTTGAAGTGCAGGAAGCTTGATATGAGCGATGAGGATGCTTTAGTAAAATACTTCGACAAAAGCGGAAGTTATTCTGAGAGTTAAAAACAAACAGATTTTACTGAGGAGGAAAGCGAATATGGCAGTTCGAACAGAAAAGCAGTCAGTATTTCCGGTTATCGTCCTCTGGTTAGCCAGAATATTAAGCCTTGCTAGCCTCGGAATAGTGTTGCTCTTCATTGTGGGTGAGGGATTCAACCCTCTGACGTTCAATCCTACAGAATGGTTAGGGTTTGTATTTTTTCCTGTGGGTATTTCTGTCGGGATGATTGTAGCGTGGTGGAAGATGGGTATCGGGGGAAGCATTACTGTAGGAAGTCTGATAATGTTTTATGTTGTTCAAGTTGCTACAAGTGGTAGGTTTCCTCAGGGTTGGGCCTGGTTGGTTTTTTCTTCTCCTGGCTTTTTGTTTCTCTTAAACTGGTATCTGAAACGAAGGGACAGGATTACAACGGCTTAACCAGTCGTCAGGTTGTGGTGGGATAATCGGGGCTGGTTGCCAGTCCCATCAAAAAAGTCAACAGCTATTGAAAATTGGATTTGCCGATGGTGCCGGTATCGAATTTGTACCATTAGATTGGGAATATCCGTTATCGGCAAATTGCTTCCCTATAAGGAGGCTATCCTCGGCGCGAGGATCTCTCAAGAGAATGAGAGCAAGATCCGAGAGGCGATTCATGGTCGAGACGGAGCACTCTATCGAGTAAGAATTATTCCCGATGAGAATCGCTTCAAGATTGCGATTGAGCGGCATGAGCGTCGAGCATACTCAACCGCATATAAAAAGTATGTAGTTGACGGCGCTACGCGCTGCTGATGATGCTGACCGTTTGCCTGCGTAAGATTTTCAAACTCACCGATGATGATTAAAGGCGTTTTCTTTGACTTTGGCTTTGTAATTGGGTTTCCCCATCATGGGATTGACCGAAAGTATTTCTATCTCGATTGGGATGGGATCGATGCCATTTGCAAAGACCAAAAACTGGCGAAACATTTCCGAGTAGGGGTTGGAAAAGTAGAGCTCGAAGCTTTTTTTGTTCGAGAAATTTACGACCCCTTTGTTCAACACGAGCAATCTGACTCCATAGACCCACAGTCCAACAAAATCCTTCTGGATAGACTTCATTTGGTTTTTAACTGTCCAATCGATCAGACATTGGTGGACAGAGTATTGGCTCACATTGACACTATGAAATACATTACGATTGACACTGCAGCTGTGGAAACCATTGACGAGCTAAAGCAAAGAAACTTTCAATTATCCCTGGTTTCCAACATGATGCTTCCAGGAAAATTGTTGAAAGCGAAACTTCAAAAGGCAAACATACTAGGCTTATTTGATGCCATTATCATCTCTTCGGACGTGGGCTTCATCAAGCCACACCCAGAGATTTTCCAGATAGCATTGGCAAAAAGCGGATTGAGTGCGGACGAAGTAGTGTTTATCGGAGACACTTATCAACAAGATATAATAGGCGCGAAATCGGTTAACTTGAAAACAGTTTGGCTGAATAGTCGGCATGAGCCACAAGAAATGGCGCAAGATAACCCACCTGACTTTGAAATCGAATCTTTGTCCCAGCTGCTTGAATTACCCATAATCGTTGGCTAACACAGTATACACCCGACGGGTGGGAGTCTTCCCGTTTTCAGGCAGTTTGCATGGTAATAAGCTGGTTCGGCAAAACGGCGTTTTCTCGTCCCACGCGCGCGGGTAACGCAAGCCGTTCGCCCGCCTTATTCCCGATTTGATAGGCCACCGTCTTTTGTGAAGATTGTAACCGGAAGTTGTGATATGAGCATTCTACCCTATGGCTTCGTTGGGTTACCCCCAAGGTTGCGATTGGGTTGTAATTGCTCCAGATGGACCTATGGCAGCCTTTTGTATCCCTGGCCTAATGCAGTAAGCCGGATAGGACAAATAGCGCCAGTTGGCACGCACCCTGATTCGCGACGTAAAGGCCTGGGTAAAGCTTTTATTTTAGCTGGTCTGGCGCGGATCGGGCGCGATTGATGCTACGTTAGAAGGACCCTTCGGGTGGAGGAAAATATGAATAGAATTGATCCAATAATGAGAGATAATATTGAAAAAAGAATAGCTCGAATTGAAAAAGATGAAAATATTGAAATAATTCTGGCAATCGAATCAGGATCTAGAGCATGGGGTTTTGAATCAACCGATAGCGATTATGATGTAAGATTTATTTATCGCCACGAATTAAAATGGTATTTAAATGTATTACCACAACGTGATGTAATAGAATTGCCAATTGATTCAATAGATGATTATTCTGGTTGGGATATTCGTAAAGCATTGTTTCTATTAAATAAATCAAACCCAGTATTACTTGAATGGTTAAGATCTCCAATTATTTATAAAAAAGACAATGAAAGATTCGATAAAATTGTTAATGCTGCAGAGTTATATTTTTCACCATTATCGTCAATCTATCATTATTTGCATATGGCTAAAAATAATTATAGAGAATATCTTCAAGGAGAAGTAGTTAAAAGTAAAAAGTATTTTTATGTTTTAAGACCATTATTAGCGTGTATGTGGATAAAAGAGAAGAATGAATCTCCCCCAATGGAATTTGATAAGTTATTAAAATTAATAGATGATCCGATATTACTGGATAGAATACATGGTTTATTAGTAAGAAAGAAATCTGGAATAGAAATGGGAAATGAAAAAGCTATTCCGGAAATAGGAGAGTTCATAAAAAATAGGATCGAAGAATTTGAGGGTTATACTACTGAATATGACCCAAACTACAGGCCGCCAGCTGATTATTTGAATAATTTATTATGGGATTTGTTGCAATAAAAAAATCCCCTAACAACTGCTTCAACCTGACATTGCTATTGTTGCACTTTTTCCTTATCGCTGCGCTCGGAACAAGTACGCCTATG
>CAYZSD010000224.1:0-3808 GCA_964481075.1 uncultured Rikenellaceae bacterium
AAACTCCTGTAAACAACTGGGAAAAAACTGGAATCATGGCACGATTTAAAAAAGGAGATGACCCGAAACGGAACACGTCAGGGCGACCGAAAGGCAGTCCGAACCGTACCACGGAAGAGCTGCGAAACATGGTGCAACTGCTTATCGAAACTAATTGGGAGCGGTTAAATGCCGATTTTAGGGCGTTGAAGCCGTTTGAGCGGCTAACCATTGCCGATAGGCTGTTAAAGCACGTGCTACCCAACCTTCAAAGTATTCAGATGGATCTTGACGTTAATCGTCTTACTGATGAGCAAGTAAACGAAATTGTAAACCAACTAATGCAAAATGAAAACACTAGCACAGAAAATTGACGAATTGCCAGCAAAGCAGAAACGCTGGGCGATCCAACAGGCGAAGGAAACGGGCAAGCCAGTAAGATTTTTTTTAGAAACTTGCGTGTTGCCTCCTATCTTTGTTATTGATGCGAACGGTCAAACATACGAGGGAATGACGGAAGAGGAGGTTTTACGAGCCGACCCACGTTCGATACTGCTCACATAGTTTGTCATTTACCATTGTGTAGGCTAAGCGGCATATCGTAGGGTGTGCCGCTTTTCTATTTGATAATACTTTCAAACCACTACTTTACACCTTTATTCAAGTTTCTGAATCAACTACTAATTTAGACATTTTCTAAATTGCAATGAAAAATATGTAGCATCAAAACAAACTTTTTTTTTTGCGAAATAAGCGGCTTTGAAGTGTGCTAAGGTATGTTAGTATTGGTGAAATTATTGGTGCAACAAAAAACCACCTACCTCGAAAAACGTTGTAAGTGGTTGATTGTTAGTGTGGGAACTGCTGGATTCGAACCAGCGACCCCCTGCTTGTAAGGCAGGTGCTCTGAACCAGCTGAGCTAAGCTCCCATTACTTGTTGCATTACGCTTTTCACTAAAAGCGGTGCAAAAATAATAGCATTTTTTGTATTGACAAAAATATATTCAATTTTTTTCTTAAAAAATTTGAGTACTATCTAATATTATTAGCAACTGGTTGGTTATGAAATAAAAAAGGCTTCTTTCCAGAAGCCCCATTTATTTACTTGTAATGTAAACATTAAATATCGCTATTCATGGTCATAAAGAACTCCTCGTTGGTCTTTGTTTTCACCAATCGATCTCTAAGGAACTCCATTGCTTCAACCGAGGTCATGTCGGTGAGATAGTTTCGTAGTATCCATGTCTTGTTGAGGGTATCCTTATCAAGGAGTAGATCCTCGCGGCGTGTGCTTGAAACGGTGATATCTACGGCTGGGAAGATACGTTTATTGGAAAGTTTACGATCAAGCTGTAGCTCCATGTTACCTGTACCCTTAAATTCTTCGAAGATTACTTCGTCCATCTTACTGCCAGTATCGATTAGTGCTGTAGCAAGGATGGTTAGAGAACCTCCGTTCTCAATATTTCGGGCAGCACCGAAGAAACGCTTGGGTCGGTGAAGAGCGTTAGCATCGACACCTCCAGAAAGCACTTTGCCCGAAGCGGGTTGAACGGTGTTGAATGCTCTAGCCAAACGGGTAATGGAGTCGAGAAGGATAACAACATCGTGACCGCACTCCACCAAACGTTTTGCCTTTTCAAGAACAATGTTTGCCACCCTAACATGCCGCTCTGCGGGCTCATCGAAGGTTGAGGAAACAACCTCTGCGTTTACACTCCTGGCCATATCGGTTACCTCTTCGGGGCGCTCATCGATAAGAAGAACAATCATGTAAACCTCGGGGTGGTTCGCTGCGATGGAGTTTGCAATATCCTTTAGTAGGATTGTTTTACCAGTTTTGGGTTGAGCGACAATAAGGCCTCTTTGCCCTTTTCCAATTGGACTAAAAATATCGACAACCCTTGCAGAAAGGTTATTCTGTCCATTTCCGATAAGGGTAAACTTTTGGTCGGGGAACAAAGGAGTTAGGAAATCGAAGGGAATCCTATCACGAATATAATCAGGGGTTCTTCCGTTTATCTCAAGCACCTTTATTAGCGGGAAATACTTCTCGTTCTCTTTTGGTGGTCGAATGGTTCCAGTTACCGTATCTCCTGTTTTCAAACCAAAAAGCTTAATCTGCGATTGTGAAACGTACACATCATCAGGTGAGCTAAGGTAATTATAGTCCGAGGAGCGAAGGAATCCATACCCATCGGACATTATCTCAAGTACACCTGTAGTATTAACGGTTATTTCAAGATCAAAACGTTCACCATTCTTTTTCTCTATGGGTTTCTTTTGCTGATGGTCCTTGTAAGGGACTTTCATTTGAGGATCTTGATTAACTTGAGCAATAGGCTCCCCTATCTTATCAATAACAGATGATTGATAAAGGTTATCAACAATAGGTAACTCTTCAATCTTTTTGTTATAAATAAAGGTAGGTAAAGCAAATGTATCATCTTCGGCAACAAAAGGTTCTTCAGAAATATCAACTTTTGGAGTTTGCTCTTCCTTAGGTTTATCAGGCTTGGGGTGTGTAAATGGAATTTTCTCCTGATTCTCTTTCTTTTTTCGAGAGAAACGCTTGCGCTTAGATCTTTCGCCTTGAAGGTTGGCCTGCTTCTGCTCCGTTTGGGGTGTTTTGGAAGGTTCTGCTACTTCATCTGAAGCAACGTCAACCTTAGGTAGCTCAACATCTTTCTGTTTGGGGGGCTTCTGAAAATCAACTTTTTTTGCTCTGTGGTCGAAATCACGTTGTTTCGCTTTTTTGTTAACTACTTCAGAGGCATCAACTGCTTGTTGATCCAGAATGCGATAAATCAAGTCCTGCTTACGGAGCGATTCTGTTCGCTTTATCTTCATGTTTTTAGCAATTTCCTTTAGCTCAGGAAGTAACTTTTTATTGAGTTCTAAAATATCGTACATACTTTTAGCAAATAGTTTATTATTGGAATTAAATTTTTTGTGATTGAAATCAAATCAAACTATTGATTCTGAGGGAAAAATGAGAATAATAAATCGTGGGATTTTGTTGCAATAATAACTATTTATATTTGAATATCCTAATTCTTCCAAAAAAATATTCAATTCAGCAATTACAATAATATTTATATTGGAAAATCAAATAAAAAATCCTTATTAACTCTCAATATAAATATCTTACGAATTGCAATAACTCAAAAAATGAAAAAAAAAGTGATTTATCTACCATTATATTTCGTTTTATGTATATATTCGGCAGCAAAATTCAGCTTTTTTCCGTCCATGAGACAACTAAAAATTATTAAGCAAGTTACTAACCGGGAAACTGTTTCTCTCGATAAGTACCTCCATGAGATAGGCAAGGTAGATCTATTAACCACGGAAGAGGAAGTTAATCTTGCTCGACGACTCAAAGAAGGAGATCAAGCTGCTCTCAACCAAATGGTTAAAGCCAATCTAAGGTTTGTCGTTTCTGTTGCAAAACAGTATCAAAATCAAGGGCTTAGCCTTCCTGATCTGATTAACGAAGGGAATCTTGGTCTTATAAAAGCTGCTCAACGTTTTGATGAAACCAGAGGTTTTAAGTTTATCTCTTATGCGGTTTGGTGGATAAGGCAAGCCATTCTGCAAGCCCTTGCAGAGCAATCGAGAATAGTTAAACTACCTCTGAACAAGATAGGCTCAATAAATAAGGTTAATAAAGCATTCATGGAACTGGAGCAGAAGTTTGAGCGTGAACCTTCCATTGAAGAGCTATCTGAAATGCTTGAAGTTGCTCCTGGCGATATTAAGGAAGCCCTTAAAAGCTCCAATAGGCATATATCTATGGATGCCCCTCTCTCTCAGGATGATGACAGC
>CAYZSD010000225.1:0-3759 GCA_964481075.1 uncultured Rikenellaceae bacterium
AGAAGTATCCCCTTGTGATAATGATACATGGTGGACCCCACGGCACGTTTGGCGACCAATGGCATTACCGTTGGAATGCCCATCTTTTTGCGGCACCTGGTTATGTTGCAATTACCCCAAATTTTCACGGCTCAACAAGCTTTGGACAGGATTATGCAATTTCGATTCATGGAAACCACTCCGAAAAACCCTTCGAGGACATCATGAAGGCAACGGACTACATGATAGGTAGAGGGTTTATTGATGAAGAGCGTATTGCAGCAACTGGTGGCAGCTATGGTGGGTATCTGGTTAGTTGGATCGCTGGGCACACCGACAGGTATGCTGCATTGGTAAATCATGCTGGGGTTTACGACCTTTACACCCAATTCGGATCAGATTTTACTGCGAACCGTGAATTTGCATACGGAGGTACTCCATGGGAAAACTTTGAGAAGATGCAAAGCCACAACCCAGCCATGTTTGCATCAAATTTCAAAACACCCATGCTAATTCTTCATGGGGAACAAGACTTTAGGGTTCCCATTGGACATGCCTTAACAGTTTATGGAATTTACAAAGGAATGGGGCTTGACGCCAGATTAGTTTACTACCCCAATGAGAATCACTGGATACTACAGCCACAGAATTCAATATTCTGGTATAAAGAACTATATTCCTGGTTTGAAAGATACTTAAAGTAAAATTGCCTTGCTACTTGTACATTTCATTGATAAGGTCCTTATACTTTTCGGCAACTAGTTTTCTCCGAACTTTTAGGGTATTGGTTAACCCGTTGTTTTGAATAGTAAAGGGTTCGGAAAGGATTCGAAAATTCACAACCCGCTCGTATGAAGGTAGTTCCTTTGTGCAATCCTCAATTCGCTGCTTAATAAGTTCATAGACTCTTGGATTTGAGGCAATATTTTCGTTGGTAACATTTATGGTATCCTCTACTGCTCTAATAGCCTTTAGCTTATCGTATGAGGGGACAATAAGGGCTGAGATAAACTTCTGATTGTCGCCAAGAACTACAATTTGATCAATAAGTGAATCCTCAAGCAGAAGGTTCTCAATTTTTTGGGGACAAATGAACTTTCCGCCGGAAGTCTTAAATATGTCATTAATTCTCTCTGTCATAACAAGGTCACCTTTTTCGGTAAGGTAGCCCATGTCACCTGTTTTATACCAACCATCAACTAGGACTTGGCTTGATGCTTCAGGGTTTTTATAGTAACCTTGGAAAACAGTTTCACCCTTTACCCAAATTTCTCCAGTATCTGAAATCTTCACTTCAACTTCGGGCATAACTGAACCACAAGTGCTAAGGTCGTATTCGTCGTGTTTGAAACACGAAACGGTTGCTGTGGTTTCGGTAGCACCATATCCATAGTTGACAAATATCCCTGCTGCATGAAAGAATCTAAGTTGCTTATTGCTAATTGCTGCCCCAGCACAAGGAAGAGTACGAATTTTTCCACCAAATATTCCTCGTAGCTTTTTAAGAACCAACCTGTCAGCAACTGTTTGCTTTAGTTTAACTAAAGCGGGTAGTCTTTTATTTTTGCTATGATAGTAGGAGACCAAATAGCCAGTTGATAGTGCCCAGTTAAACACTTTCTTTTTGAAAGGAGACCATTTCTCAACTTCATTCTGAATACCGTCGTAGGTTTTTTCGAAGAACCTAGGGACAGTACACATTACGGTAGGTTTGATGGCTTTAATTTCGTTTATAACCTACTTTGGATTTTCAAGGTAAACATTTATAGCATTTTTATATAACATATAAAAGGTCCAAGCTCTTTCAAATACATGGCTTAGTGGAAGAAAACAAAGCGATACATCGTTGCTGCGTATAAATAGCCGTTTGTCGTGAATATTAAAACATTGAGTAAAATTACTATGCGATAACATTATCCCTTTCGGATTGCCTGTTGTTCCCGATGTGAAAAGTATGGTTGCAATGTCTTTGCTGTCAATACTATTAATGCTTTCCTTCAGCTTATCGCTATGCTGATCTGAAATGTCGAGCAATAGAAATTCATCCCAGCTTATGCAACGAGAATCACTGGAAGCAGATGCTCTGCTAAAAAATACAATCTTCTCAAGAGTCGATGTGTTTCTGAGTGCCCAAATAGCATTTTCAAGTTGGGTTTTATTTCCAACAAATAACAGCTTCATTTGAGTTTGCTCAATAATGAACTTTATTTGATCTTTTGAAGACCCTCCGAATATCGGAACAACAACACCCCTTGTTGCAAGAATAGCAACATCAGAGATTGTCCATTCAGGCTTATTGTCGCTCATTATACCTATGTTACAGTCTTTTCCATATCCAAGAGATAGGATTGAACGAGCAGCTTTGTTTACATCTCTCCAGAAATCGCCCCAGCAAATACTCCGATAATTTGAGCCTTTTTCTTCTTTAAAGCGTAAGAGTTCCCTTTTTGGATTTGATAGGGCTCTTTTTTCTATCATTTTTACAATATTCTCTTCCATAGTTTTTTAAAAGTTCGTTTAACAAAAGTAATAAAAAAAACTAGTTTACAATAGCTTCAAAAATCATTTTGCTTGTTATTGCATCCATGAAGACGAAGTATGTTCAAAAACTAATGGCTTGTTTAATGGGACACATTAGTTTATTTTATAACTTGCAAAAAAAATCTATGAATTTTCTGGCACACCTTTACCTTTCGGGAGATAATGTTGACATTCGACTTGGCAACTTTATTGGAGACCATGTTAAAGGTAGATACCTGAACAGGTATAGCGAAGGTGTGCAAAGGGGGATTTTTATTCATAGAGCAATCGACTATTATACCGATAACCATCCAGCTACCTATGAGGTGAGGCTACTTTTCCGTGAGGGGTACAAAAAGTACTCGGGAGTTGTTACAGATGTTTTCTTCGACCATTTTTTAGCTCGATACTGGCCAACGTTCTCACCCTATCCACTGAAAGGATTTGCCCGGAAATTTTATTATCAGATGGTGCAACGCTACCGAGAGCTGCCTGTAGCAGTAAAGGGCTTTCTCCCATTCATTATCCAAAGCAATAGGCTATATTCCTACCGTAGGGTTGAAGGGGTTGAGCATGCTCTTCGAATCATGACAAACGTAACATCATTACCCGATAAAACCGATTTTGCTATTGATACCATACACCAGAACTATACATTCATTAGGAATCAGTTTATGGTGTTTTTCCCCGATCTAATAGGTTTTGTTAACAAGGAGTATTCTATTCTTCCATCAGGATGGGCTAATAATTCAATCCTTTCTGGAACTATCGAGCTTAAGGAGGATGAAGAGGAGCATGGTGAATGACCATAATGAAGAGCCTCCATAGCTGAAGAAGGGAAGAGGTATTCCTATTACTGGAAACAGGCCAATGGTCATGGAAATGTTGATAGTAATGTGAAAGAAAAGAATAGAAACCACGCCATAGCCGTAAATCCTTGCAAAGCTCTCACGTTGACGTTCGGCAATTATAATTAAACGAATTAATAAGAAGACAAAAAGAATCACCACTACCAATGCACCCAAAAAGCCCCATTCTTCACCAATAGTACAGAAAATAAAATCGGTACTTTGTTCGGGAACAAAGTTGTATTTGGTTTGTGTTCCCTGAAGGAATCCTTTGCCATATAGCCCTCCTGAGCCTATTGCTATCTTCGACTGGTTCACATTATAGCCCCATCCAAATGGGTCAGATTCTATGCCTAGTAAATCATTAATTCTATTACGATGATGAGTAGAAAGAACATTGTGAAAAATGTAA
>CAYZSD010000226.1:0-3737 GCA_964481075.1 uncultured Rikenellaceae bacterium
CGTAGTCAACTGCCACGCGGTTAGTGAATTGAACGTTTCCGTAGTTAGTGAAATCACCATACAAGTTGAACTGATGGCGAGCATCTCCGGTACCAGTTCTTATTTTTCCATTTTCTTCGATAACAACATGTTGATTTACAGTAAAAGTACGCGACTGTGTGGAAGTGGTACCGAAATGCAATTCACCATTTTCAACGGTTAAATTACCATTTAGCACATAGTTTGTCAGAAGGATAAGTTGATTGTTAGGGTTGTCGAGGTTAATCCTCATGTTACAGAAGGTTCTTGTAACGTTAAGGTTGTATCCTGCTCCGTAGTATTCTACTGTTCCACCCAATGTACCATCGGCAAAGCCGCTTGCATCTCCGGTAGGAAAGTTATCGTCGGAAAGGCGGATGGTTCCGTTACCAACAATGGCATCGAACACATGGCCTGATGTACTTCCGAAGTCAACCTTGCCGTCGCCACGAACATCGAGAAGAACATTCTTCAGGTTGTTGTCTGTAACGGTAACAATATAACCAGTAAGAATAACCACCTTGTCGGCCAATGATGTAGGAGAGGTGATTGGTGTTTCCTCGTCGGGGTTAATTATGTCATCACCTCCAGCTTCCAACGACCATGTTTGCCAGTCGTTCCAGTTCCCCGATCTGTAGGTGTACCATGTTTTTCCGGTTCTATCGCTACGAGCTATGGTGTAGTATCCGTTGGTTAGGTCAGCATCACTAACCGAAAACCATACCCTACCGTTTACCAGAATGTTTTGAGCACCAGGAACAAGGGAGAAACTTCCAGAAGTGCCAGCACGATAAAGGAGGAAAAAGACTTGATTTTCAACACCTTCACCAAGCCCAGTTTCAGAGAGCTGAAAGCCAATTCCCGCGTCAATTCCATCGGTAATAGTTTTTTGGATATACCAAACCTTTTGCGATCTCCCAGTTAAGCTGCCTTCGGCAAGTGTAGGAAGGTCTGTTGCTACCTCACCAGCAGCGGTGCCATTGTTCCCGGCGAAGAGGAATTCGTTGGTTGAATTCAAGGAGAAGGAATGCTCACGAAGAAGAATGCCACCTCCTGAACCCGATGTTTCAGAAATTTTTACTGTGCCATCGGTTGTCCCAATCCCCACAACACTCTTGTTGTATGTTGAGTTGGTATAGTAGTTGGTACCAATGGTAATGTTATACCTCGATGCAAGGTAGTTCTCAACCACTATTCTTTCGGCGGCATTGAGTGCAGAACGATAAACAATAGCCTCCGAGATATCACCTCTGAAACCTTGTGCATAGCCAGGGTTAAGGATTCCGATATGAAGATCCGAAGCCATGTTGCCAATGGTAGTTGGGCCATTTCCATCGCCGCTAAAAGTGCCATTATAGTAAACCTTCGATCGAGGGTCAGCAATTGTTCCATCGAAAACTGCTGAAAAAACCTGGGCCTGGTTGGTAATTGCGTCATTCCCATTTATTCTGTTTCCCCTGGCATTGAAGAATAAATACTGGTTTGTGTAGGTGAAAAGGTAGTACGATTCCTGGTTACCAGCACTTACTCTTTTCGAGACTAACCCACGGGGTAAAGCATCAGGAGTATTGGGTTGGGCTACCAAAAAAACAGAAACTCCATTTGTATTGTCGAGGTTGTCGTTATCGGGGACGGTTAGGTAATCGTTGGAGCCATCGAAACGAATAGTAGGGAAGCCATTAATCCCCGATGAGATGTAGATCGGTTGGTTATCACCTGTAGCTTGTTCGGAATGGTTTGCGTTTCCGCTGATGTCGTTCCAAAAGCTCACAGGGTTTCCGTTTGTCGTTGTTGATGTACCTTGGTCGGCTCTGAGCCACAAGATGTTATTTGTACTTGTCCCTACCCCCCCTGGCCCTGTTTGTGCAGTAGCTGGTATGCAGTAGGCAACCAGAAGGGAAAAAATTATTTGGGTAAGCCGCTTGGTAAGTAGTTGATAACTCATAATTTATGTTGTAATTTTCTTTGTTTTCACAGAATACACTAAATAATCAAATTTCGCACCAAAAGTAACAAAATATTACTTACTAGTTATTTGAGGTTCATTGTCGATAAACAGTTTAATTGAATATGTCCGAAAGTGGACTTTCAACATCAAAAAAAGTTTTTGTCCTATCATTTTCGGTCATTATTTGTCAATATTGAATAATACGTTATTGTTAAGCATATTGTTTATCTTTATATTGTTTTTTCTTAAAGCACCAGAGGCGATTGTTAAATACTGACTTATTGAGATTTATTTTTCTTTTTGGGCACTTGAAAAGAAGGTGATATTTATCATCAATTATCAATTTATTGCTAAGTTTGTATCAAATTTTTTAAAAATCTTGAATAGAACAACATATAAAATGTAAACCTGCCCGAAACTGGACAGTAATGACTGTTTAATGCTAACCAAAATTTTATATATATCTGTTCATTAGTGCTTTAGTTGAATTGGTACATTTATTGATATTTTTAAGTATAACTTGATGCAACTTTTATGAAGAAATTTTTCATTACTCACGCAATACTTCTCGTCTTTTTGAATTCTTTATACTCCCAATTAGTTAACGATTTCCAAACCAAAGCCAATGGAGATTGGACCCTAACCGCAACATGGGAAAAATGGAATGGCTCCGCTTGGGTTGAAGATGGTTACCCTGGCGATGGAGGCACTACAGCCCACGTTACCGTGCTTGCTACGCACACCGTAATCCACAACGCTTCGGTTACTGTTCCAACCATTAGCATTGAGGGTACATTAAGCGGAAACAGCGGCTTTACTCTTACAACAACAGGTAACGTTGATTGCTCAGGAACGCTCAACTGGACAAACGATAATGGTGGAGCTATATCTATAGGAGGAAACTTAGACGTAAGCAGTACAGGAGTTTTCACAATAAATAACCGCAATTTTTCTGTAAGCGGCATCACAACTATTTTAGGCAGTTTTACTGACAATCATTTAAATGGTAGTAATAGCTTCGGAGGAAATGTAAATGTAACAGGAAGTGGTGGTTTTAATACAGCAGCTGTAACTTCAGTGGCAAACATGGTGTTTAGTAGTAATTTCAATCATAGCTCTGATGGGAGTACAAGCATTGGTGGTGCATCAATAGGAGGCAACCTTTCTGTTTCTGAAGGAAAGTTTAGCAAAGATACTGGCGGAGCATTTTCTATATCAGGCACAACCACTATTTCAAACAATGGGGAATTTGAACTTAATAACAATATTTCATGTACATTCGTTGGCCTAATTACCATATCAAATGATGGAAGATGGACTTCAACAGCAATTTCAACAGCTGCAAACCTTTTGATTAGGAATGGCTTTACCCATGAAAGTTCCCAAGCAATTGCTTTTGGTGCTGCAACCTTTGTAAGCAATCCGCAAACTTTTAGCATTGCCAATAATACTGGCAACGTGACTTTTGCAAATGTTGTAACTGTCAGTGCAAATCTTACCATACAGAATTCGGGTGATGGAACAGGTGTTGGAATTTTTAGATTCGGCGATGCAGTAACAATAGCAAGCAATGTTGTTGTAACAAACAGAAGGAGGGTTTTTGCTTTCTCGAATATCAATGGTTCCAATGCAAATTCTGAGTGGATAAACGATGAGGACTCTGAGGTGGAGATTCAAGGTACCCCTTTTATGGGAACTGGAAAACTCACGGCAACCGCAAATGGCAACATTGTTAAGTACTCTAGAACGGGTGGCGATCAGGTTGTGAAGT
>CAYZSD010000227.1:0-3647 GCA_964481075.1 uncultured Rikenellaceae bacterium
TACTCCGCCCACAATAATTCCAAAGCAACCTCCATCACAACAAGGATGAAAACGAACATCATACCATTGATATTAACCGTGATGAGTACAATTCCAAAGCAACTTCCATCACAACAAGGATTGAAACTGTTCATATCCTCTTCGTATGGAGGCCTTGAAAAACCATTCCAAAGCAACTTCCATCACAACAAGGATTGAAACTTCCTATTCTGGAGAAGGTGACCGGATTCCTGGAAAAATTC
The DNA here is from genome assembly GCA_964481075.1 of uncultured Rikenellaceae bacterium. Lineage (GTDB taxonomy): Bacteria > Bacteroidota > Bacteroidia > Bacteroidales > Tenuifilaceae > MWFE01. Next base: position 243 of record CAYZSD010000227.1, read on the forward strand.
CAAAGCAACTTCCATCACAACAAGGATTGAAACTAGTCCATTAGCTTAGGTTTTTAGTCTATATGTCCTATTCCAAAGCAACTTCCATCACAACAAGGCTGAAACGGTGCATTTTCAGCAAGGTAGCCAACGTGGTTGGCTTTTACCAAACAATGATCACAACAACATGGTTTGAAAGGCTGCCTTAAGGGTTTCTGAAACCCTTAGAGTCTAAAACCAATAACAACGATTGAAGGGTCAAACAAAATTCCATGACCTTTTTCCACCCAACCAATCACCTCCTCTTCCTATCTGGCTCGGCCATTCTAACGATTCTAGGCTTGAAAACAGCTAGGACCTCAACCAGATCGTGTTGAAGTTGCATCACGGTTTCAATGTTTTTGTAGGCCATTGGTATCTCGTCAATGTCGCCACCAATTAGCTCAACCTTATGCTCTCGTAGCATGGTTTCAACATCGCTCCAGGTAAATGCCTTAAGGGCTTGTGCCCTCGACATGCTTCGTCCTGCTCCATGCGAGGCCGAATTGAGCGACCTGGGATTTCCTTTGCCCCTAACCACAAAACCCGGATGGGTCATTGAGCCTGGGATAATCCCAATGGCATCGGAGCTCGCTGGTGTTGCCCCCTTCCTATGCACAACAGCATAACGACCGTCAGGGAGTTTCTCTTTCCATGCAAAGTTGTGATGGTTTTCAAGTGTGCTCAGAGGGTTTAAGTTAAAGTCGCGGGCAATCTTTTGATGTATCTCCCTATGGTTATGCGAAGCGTATTCGCCTGCCAGATTCATGGCAATCCAGTACTCGTGACCCTCCTCGGATGCAAGATCGAGCCAGGCAAGATGTTTCGCTTCCTTAGGAAGCTGGATTTTGCTCATGGCAACCTTGGAGTAGTAGCTTGCGATTTCATTACCAAAGCCTCTGGATCCTGAGTGGGAGAGGAGTGCTAGGTATGAGCCCCTCTTTATGTTTACCTCTGGCACATCGACAAGTACTTGAAGTTCACCCCATTCCACAAAGTGATTCCCTGCGCCTGACGTACCTAGCTGGCTGTAAGCCAGATTGCGGTGCGATTTTATAACACGAGTTGAGTTCCATTCTGGTCTGTCGAAAAGATCGCTGTTCAAATGGTTCTTGTTCTTGGCGCCTACACCAAATATTGTGTTTCTTTCAAGCAAACCTATCAGTTTATGCTTTTCTTTTTCAACGGTTTCGCTAGGTAGATGGTAAACCGACATGCACATTCTGCAAGCAATATCAACGCCAACAGCATAAGGAATCACAATATTCTCAAGGGTAGCAAGCACACCGCCAATTGGCAACCCGTACCCCTCGTGGGCATCGGGCATAAGAGCACCGGCTATGGATACGGGAAGGCTCATCGCTCTATCCATTTGGGCTAATGCCCCTGGTTCAATCTGTTCTTTCCCGTAAATTGGGTAAGAAGGAATTTGTTGGCTAAGCTTAACAGGTTGTGGTGTCGAACTGCCTTCCACCTGAAGGTTCGTAGTTTCAGATTGAAACCGTTTGACGGTTTCCCAAAGGCTCTGAAGGGGATGGTTTTTCCATTGATTACTATCGGGATGGGTGAGCATCTCACCTATAGCTTCTAAGAGTTTTGGCTTTGTTATCTGCTTCTTTTTGAGGAGTTTGTTTGATTCTGAACTTATTGAAATCAAGGCATCTGGATTGTTAATATCCAATCCACGCAGATCTTTATTATTTATCTTAACTTTCATTTATGAACCTATTTGAATCGACTGCAATATAGCTATGGTTTTTTCATTTTTTTAAAATTTTTATTTTGAAATGGTATTTAGTTTTGAAAAAATACTATTTTAGTAAGTTCCTTGTTTATGAAAAACTGAAGCTATTTAGCCTATGAGCGGGATAATTGAGATACTAGCAACCGATGAATCTCCTTACATTCTTTTCAACCCCGAGGAGGGTTTGCTTCGAATTGAAGGGAAAAGTTTGCCCGAAAATACAACCGAATTCTACGGCCCACTTGATAATGCAGTGAGGAAATACGTCCAGGAACCTCATTCAAAAACATCTATTCAGATGAAGATGAACTATTTAAATTCATCTTCTACGAAAAAGGTTCTGGAAATTGTTACTCATTTTGAAGCGCTTTTGAAGAAAGGATACCCTGTTGAGTTTATCTGGTATTGTTATGAAAATGACGAGGATATGTATGATGAGGGGGCAGAATTTGAGCGACTTACCGACCTTAAGGTTACCATAATTCAAATACCATACGAGTTCTACTAATGGGGTATCCAAGTAGCATAAAAGTTTTCCAAATTGTTCGACTGCTAGTCCTAATGTTAGGCTTGCATTTATCTATGATTGCTCAGGAAAAGACGACCATTCCAGATGATGTGATGAAGGAGATTCAGCGAGATTTGGAAAGCGCCACAATTTTTGAGCAGAAACAGGATCCCAATCAAGCAGCGTTTCATTACAATCGGTCGGCAAACAGCTACTGGGTTTACGGCTACCTGGAAAGGGCAGCAGAGCTTTTTGGGAAGGCTTTGGTTTGTACCGAAAAGTTGGATAATCTCAACGGTATTTTCATCCTAAATACAAACATTGGATTGATTAATACCGATTTAGACAAACCAGAAAGGGCTTTAACTAGTTTTACAAAGGCTATGGATGTGGCCAATAGGTTGGGGCGAAAGAATGATGTTGCCTCTTCGTTGCTAAACATGGCCAATGCCAACTTCGTCCTTCAACGCAATAACGAGGCCTTAAGGCATTTAAATCAAGCTCACATGCTTGCACAAGAACTCAACGACCTAAAACTTCTCAGAAATTCATACTCCTTATACACAAAGATTTACGAAAAAACAGGCCAACGTGAAGAGTCAGCCAGGTATTTCGACCTTTTTGTTACTCTTACCCGTAAGATACAGCAGGAAGAGATGAAGCGGAAGGAGGAGGAAGCAAAAAAACTTGTTAGTCAGGCTACTACAAGAGTCCTTGAGGTGGAGGCCGAGAAGAAAGCAACCGAGAAGGAACTGATTGAAAGAGACATAGAGTTGCAGGAGAAGCAGAAATACCTTGAGCAAGCCGAAAAGGAATCGAGGGAGAGGCAGATGCAGATAGAACTGCTTAGGAAGGAGCGGGAGCTGCAGGATGCCATTATTTCGCACCAGAACCAGATGAGGAACGTTTACATCGGAATCATCATTACCATACTCTTCGTTACTGGCTTGATTTACTACTTCTACCAGGAGAAGACCAAAGCCAACCTTCTGCTTCAGCAGAAGAATGATGAGATTTCACGCCAGAACGTTGAGATTCAGGCTCAAGCCCAGCAACTCAGGGAATTGAATCAGCTCAAGGATAAGCTTTTTTCCATAATCTCACACGATCTTCGAAGTCCACTGGGTTCACTTTT
>CAYZSD010000228.1:0-3641 GCA_964481075.1 uncultured Rikenellaceae bacterium
CACCCCGTGGGCTGCGGTAGTAGCTGTAGCGGTCATCGGGGATAGCCATTAGCTGTGCCTCGATGGTAGTTATATTGTTTATTATATAGGGGATGTTGATTTCACCTATGCTAAAGAACCAAGCAAAAACCGATTCTTTTTTAATAATAATACTAGATGAAAGCCCAACAGTTGCAACGTACCGTTCTGCTTTATTGCTATAAACCTTACGCCATGAAGCATCTTGGCAGGAATAGTTTATTATAGTATATCCATTGATTCCTTTTATTAAAAAACCTCGGTTAAAGAATGATTTTGGTTTTACTGCACCGAAGGTTATTTGGTGGGTTGTGCTATCGATATTAATCATGATAGTAGCATCTAAGTAGTTAAAAAAATCATAACCAATATCAAGCACTTCAATCCCCAGAACCTTGAAAGCACATAGTGTGAACAATCGGTTACCCCAACCATATATCGCAAAAAGGAGTGTTATTCCAAGCGTAACCCAAATTATTTTCTTTTTCATGCTATTCTATTTTTCTAACTCATTATTCCCAGCCAGGAGTATTCTTTGGTATAAAAGTTTCTTTAGTTTTATTGAAAAATAAACCATAAAAAAAGTTGAGTAATTGATTCAAACTCATAGCCAATACATTATACCTAAAGCCACTATCCATCGAATTTACTTTATCAACAACAATTATGTTTATTCTAAAAGGACCATAAGTTTGCACATCATTTACCTTAATAATAACACCGTGTGCTTTTACTGCATCAAAAGGTTTAAACCAAGGATCATTTGGCTTTAAAGGCTGCCAACTATCGCCCCAATTTTCAAGGATCCAAATCACTTCACTCGACTTATTACGAATGCCAAAGGGGAACCAACTGCTTCCCTCTCCTTGCCCCCTATCAGCACTGCTTGCAATGGGAGGCTCCCCGCTCCTCGGCCCCTGCAGCCAGCTGTCCATCAGGGCGGTGAGGGGGTTAGTACCCAGCGGTACTCCGCTCCAAGAAATGGTGATCAGGATTTGACCGGTCTTCCTGTTAGAGTCGGCGTTCGAAGTCCACTTCCAGCTGTTATTGGTTTTAGTGATACCGAAAGACCAGGAGCCACCTTTCCCAAAGAAACTATTCTCAAATTCGCCCAAACCTCCCCAACTGCTTCCAGTAGTTCCGTTCATCTGCATCCAAGCGGTTGCAAACTCATGGGAGACCCATTCTCCATCAAGTCGGTACTCTCCTAAATGCCAGTCGTACTCGAGTTTATACCCACTCGGGTCGGTGTACATCAGCGGGTTGTTGAGGCAGTACGAATATCTGTTGAAATTTTGAGCGTTACCTGGTGCCTGTATAAAGGGGTCGGGGCTAAGGAAGCGCTGTAAGTACGGGTCGTATAGCCTTCCATTCATGTTTATCAGGCCAAAACCCGCCATGTGTTCGTGTCCGGTGTAGCCCCTATCGAGGAAGGGCTGCATGTTGCTGAGGCTGAGCAGGGCATCGGTTACATCGATGGGGAGGAGTACCCAGGTGAGTTGTTGTTTTCAAAGAACGCTAGGGCGAAGGTACAAAAAATACTTTATCATTCATCATTCGATATTCGATGTTCGACATTCGATATTAAGTATAATAATGAACATTGAATAATGAATAACGAATAACGAAGTTCTGTTCATGGGGCGTTGCCCCAGACCCCACCTACTTTTTCCCTTGATGGAAAAAGTAGGCAAAAAGATCAAGACAAAACCCTGCCTGTACTGCCGTTTAGGCAGGCAGGGATGCTTCCACCCACACGCTCACGCCGGCTCGCCTCCCGAACTCCGAACTCCGATGCTTCGGAGTCGGAATTGTCATTCCCGCCCGCTGTGGGGCTGATGCCCCAGCTGTTAAACCAAAAACGCTCAAGCCTCCCACAACAGGCGGGTTGCGCTTTTCTTTTAGCTTACACCGCAGGCACAGCCTGCTTGTAAATAGCCTAACTCATGGGCAACGTGCCTTCTGTAAGTAAAACTGAGCCAAACGGGGTTGTTCCCGTCTTCGCTTTGCTACGGACGGGTAGGCATGTTTATTAACCCAACGCAGGCCATGTGCTTCACGATTTGCTGAGCTGTATCCAGACAACCAATGTAGCGGTGTGTCTGGCACTCTAGTCGAAAACAATTCTTAATGATTTAATAAATAGCGATTTAATCTTAACACGAAAATAATGATTGATTAACAGCCAAATAATTCCAATTAACGTTGTAATGTTATATATACAGTAAAGTGTTTTGTTTATTTGATAATCTACTAAATGACAAATAATTGCTAGTATAATAAAAAAAACAATAATATGCCCTAACGTCTTATTGAAATATAGAAGTTTTTGATACAATATTTCCTCGATATTGTTTCTTCCTAGTAACAATTGTTCATTCAATTCTCTTGTTGATTTGAAATACATATTAATCATTTTATATTCCTTCAAAGAACTGCCTTGCGTTCCTAAAATATTTATTTTACATATTAGATTATACTTAAGACTCTCTTTTTCATCACTATTTAAACTCTTTTTGTTTGATAGATAGTTTATCTGTTGGTCAATAAAAGAGAGAGAGTTTGATGGTTTTCCAATTTCTCGATAACTAGTTGCAATGGCTTCAACAATCTTAAAATCATATTCTCGTGAGTAGTTAAGCCTAAATACACGTGCATACTTTTCATATAAATTCACTACACTCTGATAGTCTTCGTTGAAATAATACTTTTCAATCGTGTTAAAGAAATCAATATATTCCATAATAAAAAAATTTAGGGATTTGTTGGTGGATGAGACTTATTGGGCTTAGTAGTTTTGTCCCAGTTTAGATAAAATTCAAATAACCTTAACGTTATATATAACTCCATACCACCTGGTGGTATAATAGGCGGAATCCTTGATGGATCTCCAATGTTGGAAGATTCATATCCGCTCTGGCTTAGAGACTCTTTATGCCTTAAAGCAATACGTCGCAACTCATTTTCTAAATCTTTTTTCTGCTTTGCTTCCCAATCTCTTGCAGCACGTCTATCATTATTAATATTATCAATTAATGCTTTAGCACCCACATACGCTCCAACTGCAACAATCGTTGCTATACCTACTGCATCACCAACAGGTAAGGGCCCGTCAATTACAGCAGCCACAGCAGCAAACCCTAAAGCAGCTGCCATCAAGCCATCATCCCCTCCTCCTTGTGGGTACACTCGTCCTGCTTCTCCTTGGATTGGTGTGTAATTGTTCACTAATCTATTAACACAATAAATTGCCAACCCCTTGTAATTGAATTCGGGTTCATCGATGTACTTCCAGAAGTTTGTTTGCACCCACTCCGAATTAACTACATACGAGGTGTTTCCTATCTTCGTAAACTCTTTGCCTGTGCCTGAGTCGAAGTACCTCTCTGACCTTGCTACCAGGTTGTAGGCTCTTCCGCCACCACCACCGCCACAACTACCACCATGTAACCCATCTTGCGCTAGGTTGAAGTATACTGTTATGAAGTTGTCCATGCTTTCTCCCAACGTTATCCAGTTTGCCGCGTACCACGCCTCTGAGGGAGACCAGTTATACCCACTCGGATCAGTGTACATCAGCGGGTTGTTGAGGCAGTACGAATATCTGTTGAAATTTTGAGCGT
>CAYZSD010000229.1:0-3583 GCA_964481075.1 uncultured Rikenellaceae bacterium
ATTACCGTGGGGTAGTCCTTGCCCTTCCACTTTGCAACGCAGAATGCGGGATCGAGTAAACCAACCATGGTTTTTGCGGGAACATCAAAAACACCCTCATCATCAATTTTAGGCATTAGCAGCTTTATTCTGCTGATATTTTCTTCGAAAGTCTCGCTGTCGATACTTTTTGCAAAAAACTTTTTCTTTCCAGCCACTATTGCTCCAATGGACGCTGTTAGGTTGTCAAGTAGTATGTGCTTATTCATTGCGTTAATTTTTTTTGAGTATAATCAATTGCTGTGCCAATTTGTAAAACACAATGATAATGTGGCTAATAACCACCACCATGCATTTGCCAAAAGTGTTTTAAAATGGAAAACACTGTTCGGAAATGAACAGTGTTTAAGGATGTTCTTGTATGGTTGAATGATTATCGAATGTATCGCCCAGCTATGCTCCAATTAATTATTGTACTGCATTATGGCCCCCTCTAGTATTTGGGCAACATCGCTATCGTTCAAAGATGCTTCCTTGTAATACCTGAAGAACCTCTCAAAATCGAATTCTCCACCTCCATGCATATCACCTTTCCAGAGCTGGCTGGTTCCTGTTATATCTCTCTTTAGAAACTCGATATAGCTTTCTATAGCCTGATATATAAGATTATTTTCCTGAATGTATTGGGTTTGCAGGTTAGGATTATTGAACAATTCAATAATAACCGGCATGAGTATATAAATTCCAACCTCATGTACCACAAGCTCGAGCAAATAATTATCAGCATTTCCGCTCACGCCGAAGTTGTTTCGAGAATTGCTCAGGTTATTAGCCGAGGGTAGATTATCAACCGCATTGGCATACGTGAGTACCGGGGAGAACAATTCACCCTCAAAAGGCATATTCAGCAGGTTTTCCCACTGCCCAACAATATCCAAACTAGAAAAATATTGATTAATAAACCTCTGATCGCTCTCTAAAATTGGTAATACCTTAGGCCAAGCATGTTCATGAAATATTTTGTGGTTTGAGATAATTATCTCTCGGAATTTTTTAAAAAAAACGATATCAGTTGAATCAAAGGGGAAGTCTGATAAATACTTACTGTCAAACTCGTTACGCCCATATTTTTTTGAAAATTCTGGTATGTTTTGGCGAGAACTGCAAGAAGAAAGAAAATTCAAGTAGTCAAAATACTGATCCACCTCCATAGTCCTACCTAATGGCATGAAAAACAGTAGCCGTGCATACTTCCCGCTACGTCCATTTCCCCACACAATATGCTCACGGTGGTTGAACAGAAAGTCAATATCTTCCTGTGGGATTAAATCTCCATAAAGTTTACGGTAAATGCTTTCCGATTTTTCCCAAAGGTTTGCTGAGGCGAATAGGTGCCACAAAAAATTTGGCAGTTCCTCAACTTCGGCCATGATTGGTTTTAGATGATTTTCTGGAGTTTTCTCCACATTGTGAAATGAACGAGAAAAGATCGGTGTACTTTGAAGCATTAGTGTGTGAAATACAATGAAAAAGCAAGTCAATATGTTTTTCATAACTTTACATCTAACGGTTAATCAACATGTTAATACACTTAAGTGCTTAGAAAATGCTACGAACTATAATAAATTCAATGCTTCCAGTTCTTTTTCTAGCTGGCTCACCAGGTTATCTAATCTACGGGTAACGCTGGCGATTACCTCGGGATTCGTCATATCAACCCCTGCCTTTTTTAGTTGGTTAATTGGAAAGTCATTACCTCCCGACTTCAATAGCTCGATCAATTTATCTGTTGCCTCTTGTTTCTCTTTCTTGGAACTAGCTGTTATTTTATCGAATAGATGTGCCGATGCTGCATAGCTGGTGGCATACTGGTAAACATAGTATTTAAGTTGATAGAAGTGCATTACATACGCCCAGGTTCTTGACGAAAGGTCGTTCTCAACAACCGTATTGCCAAAGTAAACAGCATTCAAGTCGCTCATAATCTCATTTAGAATTGGAGCGTTAATGGGTTTTCCTTCCTCAACTAGAGTGCGAACCTGAAGTTCGAAATCGGCAAATTGGCTCTGCCTGTAGAATGTGCTAGTTATATTACCTATTGCTTGAGTTAGTAATGCAATGCGCTCTAAGGGATCCTTCGATTGTTTCAGCATATAATCGAGAAGCAGATGCTCGTTGAATGTTGAAGCCACCTCTGCCACGAAGGGGCTGTAGCGATGTGAACTGAATGGCAAATTCTGACCCGAAAAAATGGAGTGCAAGCTATGTCCTAACTCATGGGCTAAGGTAAAAACATGGTTCATTGTTCCATTGTAATTCATTAGAACGTATGGATGTACACCATACACCCCCATATTGTATGCACCTCCTGTTTTTCCAGGGGTTTCGTAAACATCGATACGCCCACCGGCAAAGCACTTTTCGATTTCATCGAGGTATTCCTTACCAAGTGGTTCAACTGCCTTTTTCACAAGGTTTACAGCCTCATCCCATGGGTATATCTTTTCGAAATCGGCTAAGCTTATGCTTCCATCCCAGGGATGATACTCGCTGTATCCCAATGCTCTTCGGCGGATATCGATATACCTTCTCAATGGTTCTGGATTGCTTTTTGCAGTGTTTATAAGGTTCAGATAAACCTCTTGTGGAATATCATTACTGTATAGCGATGCTTGCAGATAACTATCATAGCCTCTTGCCCTTACCGAAGCCCAATCGGCCTGATATATTGAATTAAGAATGGCTGCATAGGTATTCTCATACTCAACAAAGGGTTCAAAAAATGCATTGTATGCAAACTCCCTGTCGATACGGTTTTTGTTGTAAGTAACAACTTGAGAGTAGTTTCCGGGTGTAATGGTTAGGGTTTTTCCATCGGAGAGGGTAACCTCTTTACGCTTAATATCGCTAGTTGATAGCTCTGTGTAGATGCTTCCGGGAGAAGAAAGGGCAAGAGAGAAATAGGAGAGAATGGTTTCAGTGTCTGTGTCGAGTACATACTTCTGAACTCGATACATCTTCGTCAGATTGAAACGATGAACTTCTAGCTCCTTGTACCCGTCAATCCATTTAATCAACTCATCTTCAGGGATTGACAAAAGCTCAGGACTTACCCAACTGACAGATGACCCCAGACTTGACATAATGCTATTAATCTTCTGATGCCGCGAATTTGCCTCAGCGCTGCGCGAATCCATTGAGCGGTAAAGATATGTATAACAGTAAAGCTTAATGCCAATCTTACCAGCTTGCTCCTGCAAGCTAAGGAACTCGATAAGATTCTGTGGGCTAACGCTAAGAGTTCCCTTCATGCTGGCCATCTTGCCGTATATACTTTTAAACGTTTCCACATCCTGCTCCCAGTGATTCCAATCCCTATAAATTGGGGTTAAATCCCATTTGTACTCCTCTGGTATTTCTTTTCTATCGGAATATTTGGGAATCTCTTTTTGTGCTTTTAATGTACCAACAGCAATGATTAGAATGACTACAAGTAAATGTTTTAATTTCATGATTTTACGTTTAATTGTTGATAAAATAATTGATTTTAATTTCATCCGAAAATAATTATTAAGTTAAACGTTATCAGCATATTGAAAAACAG
>CAYZSD010000230.1:0-3565 GCA_964481075.1 uncultured Rikenellaceae bacterium
GACAGTTGTCTTTCTCATAAACAGATTTAAAACTCTATATCCTTCCGTTCACAGGTCCATTGCAGCTTCGATGCTTAAAAACGGAGGTCTCCTTACTGACTTCTCCTCGGACTCTCTGCCCGAAAGGAACAATTTTATCAAAAGGAACAGGATTATAGCAGGCCTCTCAGATGCTACCATTGTGATAGAAAGCGGCTTGAAGGGAGGGTCGCTCATTACTGCCGATATTGCTCAATCGTATAACCGTGAGGTTTTAGCAGTACCTGGGAATGTTGGGAATAAATACTCACAGGGCTGTAATATGCTAATTAAAACCAACAAAGCGGCCCTGATTGAAAAAGCTGAGGATATCGAGTTCCAGCTAGGTTGGGAACAGCCAAAGAAATCGCAACAACCCCAGCAAGCCATACTTTTCCCTCAGCTCTCCGATCAAGAAATGATTGTACTCGATGCACTGAAAGAAAAAGGGCAAGAGAGTATCGATATCATCTGCCACAAAACTAAACTTCATGTGGCAAAAGTCTCATCAATTCTACTAAACCTTGAGTTTGCAGGGATTGTTAAAAGTAAACCTGGAAAAGTTTACACATTACATCAAGGTAACGCGTAGAATATTGGTAGTAATAGTAACCCAGTAAGTATTCATAGTCTATGGTTCAACTGATAAGAGAAACTGTTAAAATCCTTTCTTCAGGAGGTCTCATCCTTTACCCAACTGACACAATATGGGGGATAGGTTGTGATGCTACTAATCCAGATGCTGTTGCAAAAGTTTATCGGCTTAAACAAAGAGAAGATTTTAAGAGTATGCTAGTTCTGATTGAGAATTCGAATTGGCTAAATGAATATCTAACCGAAGTGCCAGCCATTGCTTGGGAATTACTTGAGGTATCTGTAAAACCTCTAACAATTATATACCCAAAAGCAAGAGGGCTAGCAACAAACCTTATTGCTTCTGACGGAAGCATAGGGATTAGGGTGGTGAAGCATATTTTCTGCCAGGAGCTAATTCGTGCATTTCGAAAACCAATCGTTTCAACTTCGGCTAATATCAGCGAAAACCCTTTCCCAAAAAGATTTGAAGAAATTGATAGTGAAATAATCAAAGGTGTAGATTTTGTTATACCAAGAGATTTTGAAGAAAACACTCATTCTGTCCCTTCGAGTATCATCCAACTTGGTCAAAAAGGTGAAATTAAAGTTATTAGAGAGTAAAACAATAAAACAATGAGCACACAATTCCATTTCTACCATTCTTGCCCTATCCAAATAAGATTCAGCGATATTGACTTGCTAGGACATGTTACCAATTCGGTATATCAAAATTACCTTGATTTAGGTAGAATGAATTATTTTTTGGATGTTTTCAATGAAAAGATGGACTGGCAAGTTGAAGGGTTGATAGTTGTAAAGGTAACCACAAGCTACCTAACACAGATTCAGCTTAACGATAAGGTTGAGGTTAGAACAAAGATTTATAAACTTGGAAACAAGAGCCTAAACATGCTTCAACATGTTTGGAATCTTTCCACAAACAGTCTTTCGGCTGAATGTGAATCAGTTATGGTAGGCTATAGCGCAACCAAAGGGGTTAGCATTCCTGTTCCTGAACGTTGGAGAGATAAAATAATAAGCTTTGAAAAGGATGTGTTTGCCGAAAGCAAACTTTCTATCACTTAGAACAAATAACTTTACTAATCATCAGCTATGCCATCGGGAAGTTCAATAATGAGATAATTGGACTCCTCATTAACTTCAATAATTAAATCGGGTGAGGCAGGAATGAGCAACTCTTTCCCAGCGGTATTTAACACACTAAAAACAAGATTTCCTGAATAATCGTGGAACTCTTCAACTGTGCCAACCTGAATACCTTTACTGGATATTATGGTGTATCCAATTAAATCGTTCAGGGTGAGTTCTTTGGTGGTTCTTGACCTCTTGATGCTTGCAAACACTTTTAAACCAACAAGTTCAGAGGCCTGATTGTGGTTTTCAACGTCTTCAAACTTAACAAGAGAATCATATCCTTTTGACCTATGGGAGGTTATAAAAAAAGGAATCGGTATTCCCTCAATTAGTAGGAATACCGATTTTAGCTTGTTTTTTTCTGGGTCGAAGTCATCATCCCAACCCACCTGCACCTCACCATTCACACCATGTGTTCTCTGTATAAGACCTACCTGGGTGAGAGGAGTTTTAATCATCAACGGATATGAGTTGGTTAGCAAAAAAAACTACTATGCCTCAGGGGCAGCATCTTCAACTCCATCAGCCGATTGCTCAGCCTCTTTAGCTGCAAGTGAAGCATTCCTCTTGGCTATCGCCTGTGCTCTTGTTTCACGAACCTTGCTTTCAGCCTCTACGCGCTTCAGCGATTCGTCCTTCTTGCCCTTAGCAATACGCTCCTTTTTGTCCATTATCTTCGATTCCTTCTCCTTGAGCCAGGTTTCGAACTTCTCATCGGCTTGCTCCTGGGTTAATGCACCCTTCTTCACACCATCGAGAAGATGTTTCTTCATTAAAACACCCTTGTACGATAGGATAGCCCTAGTGGTGTCAGTAGGTTGAGCGCCTTTTTGCAGCCAATCCAATGCCCTATCAAAATTTAATTCAATAGTAGCAGGATCAGTGACAGGATTGTACGAACCAATCCTCTCGATGAATCTGCCATCCCGTGGCGCCCTGCTATCCGCCACCACTACGTGATAGAAAGGAGCTTTCTTTCGTCCGTGGCGGCTAAGTCTAATCTTTACAGGCATACTTTTTTACGCTTTTTAGTTAAAACCTACAATTTTTTGAGCCGCAAAGATAATGTTAATATCTATTTCGACAAGGTTTTTTTTGATATATTTTAAAAAGTCATAAATGATAAAAAATGTATATATTTGTCGGTAAGGTTTAAGACTTAACTTGCAGATACTATTTATTAAGAGAAAAAGAGGAGACACATGAAGGTACTTTCAATTACATTGGGGCTGCTTTGCTTAGCTGCAATTTCCTTTGGGCAAGCTCCTGCAGCAAGCCAAGAAGCAGCGGATACAATTATCCTGATAAGCGGTAGAAAAGTGATTGTAAAGGTTCAGGGGGTTTCAACAAGTAAAATTACTTACTTCCCTCTCGGGAAGAATGAGCCCATGGAGATGGACAGGAAACAGGTACATAAGATTCTTTACCGTACTGGTAGGGTTGAGCATTTTAACAGCTTAGCCTTTGAAACTGTTGCCGAAGGCAATTGGAAAACTGTCATTCTAACCGATAATAAGGATGACGTGGAAGGTTTTTTTGCCCTGGGTGAGGTGAACGCAAAATCTTCGCCTAAAAGCCGAAATGCAAAGGCTGCTCAACAAAGTGCCGACATTCGTTTAAAGAAAAGAGCGGTAAATATGGGAGGACTAATTGTCCTTATCACAAAACGAGAATCGAAAGGTGGCTACGGAGAAACCCCGTCTCACTTTGTGGAAGGAATAGCTTACGGATCAGATCCACCAAGCAATTAGTTAAATAATTCTATCACTACTGACCGACTAATTAATACAGACTTCTCGCTTCGCTCGAAATGACA
>CAYZSD010000231.1:0-3553 GCA_964481075.1 uncultured Rikenellaceae bacterium
TAATATAAAAAGCAATTTGTGACAGAATTGCTGCTTCAAGTGGAACAATGGTCATATTATACCAAGACTGATATTGTGGTCCTTTTCCTGTCTGCATTAAACCCAACCCAATAGTACCAAAGAGAGCCAAGCAAAGGGTTATACTATAGATACGACGCTCGGCCCGCTTAAAATTACGGAAATGGACCGAGGTTAAGCTAATGGTTCCGATAAGAATTGCAAATGCCGTTGAAATTTGAAACCACTTATCTAGAGTGTTTTTCCAGGCTTCGATCCCGGGCAATGCACCACTAAGTATGTAACTGAGTCCAATTAGTATAGATACTAGAAAAGGAAGAGTTCTTCGATACATATCACACCATCCTTTGCATGGAAATAGAGCACATCTAAGAATCGATATGCTCTATAGATTCAATATATTCTTTAGGGGAGTGGAATCTCCAAAGGTTGCTAAAAGAGCTCCAAGAATGATCAATGCAACAGAAAGAACCTTGGCATAATCCAAGGCAACCAAGTTGACCTTTTGCACATCATCTTTTGATAAGTAGGCGCCAGCCGCATATAATTCTTCACCAATGAGGGTATAGTCGCATGATGAGATCATAAAAGGCAGCTGAGCGGTTTGTGCTGTTCCTGCAACCTGGATTGCGCCTAAATTGGCTCCAACTTCACAAATCATCGTTGTTTCAGCAAAGAAAGCTCCCATGTACAGACAAGCCGCTACTTTTTCACGTCGCATGGTACCTTGCAATGCGGAAGCGGCAGCCCCCCACCCACTTGCAATGAAGCGTACTGTATTTATTTGATCATATGAATCGCCTTTTCCAGCTTCTAGATAGCTAGTACGAACTATTGCCTCCATTACAGGATATACAGAAGGCACATAACTTACCGCTATAAGTTTTGTGTCATAGCGAGCACAAGAGCGTGCGGTATAGGACAAAACTGGAAAGGAAGCGATTGTCTGAGCATCATCTAACCCATTTGATCCATTTGCAAAAATCGTTGGCCGCCCCATTTCTGTGGACCGCCCAATTGCTTCATCTATAGCATCGAGACCTGCCAAACGTCGGATTTTCGGTAGAGTTCCTCCATTGCGTGTTTTCCGTAATAGTAAGTAGATAACCAATGCTAAGGCAATTTGAATCATCATTCCAACAAATTGTCCCTTAAAAATAGGCACAAAAATTCACCTCCAAAGTTCATGTTTATAAGAAGAGAACTTATTGAGTGGAGTGCTTAAATCATTGGTATCCCCTCCTTCGTCTTGCTAGTGGTTCTGCAAGAAACTTGTATATAAACGCAAACAACGGAGAAAAAATATTTAAAATACTATAACATACTATAACATACAATACTTAATCCGTCAACAAATTTTATCAAAAATTAGATTTATTAGGATATAATTCGGAGACTAAGCAATATAATTGCCATTGTAGTAAAAGCAAAGTCAAATTAGATGCAGGAATGAAAGCCTTCTTTCGCGAAGTTACTTTGATGTGAGAATAATTTCTGAAACGAGGTGGGGAGTATGGAGCATCGTCCGTGTGATTTCATGTCATGGTTCAAAATTCTAGCTGCAGCAATTTTTTTGTTTTGGGGATTGCAAAACATCGAAGTCCTATGGAGCGGTGTTTTACTGTGTTTACGTGTTTTAGCTCCCTTCATTATGGGTTTTTCCATTGCCTTTATCTTAAATATTCCCATGAAATTCAATGAATATCTGCTGTTCACCAAATTAAAGATCCCGATGCACTCTTCGCTGAAACGGCCGATTGCTTTGCTTCTAACCGTTATCATTTTTGCAGGAATTTTAGCGATTGTCATGGTTTCGGTGATTCCTGAATTATCGACCACCTTAAAACTTTTGCGCCATAATCTGCCTCAGTATTTTGAAAAAACCAAAGACTGGCTGGAAGAAATTTTGGCTTCATGGCAATTCCAAGATGCAGTCGCTTGGGTGGAAGCATTGGAATTCGATTGGAATCGCATCTTTAATACCATCACCGATATGATCCAAGCCTCTCTGGGAGGGATTTTCAACTCCACTGTAACCATGGTTTCCTCGATTTTTAGTGGCATGATTACCTTTATACTATCCATGGTTTTTGCTGTGTATATGTTGATGGAAAAAGAAGTGTTGCGCAAACAATTGACAAAAGTGCTTTATGCGTATGCAACCCCCCAACATAGCCAAACAACGTTGGAAATTTTAGCGTTGACTCAAAGAACCTTTTCCAGTTTCATTGCCGGACAAGTTTTAGAGGCTCTGATTTTAGGGATCCTGTTTCTGATCACGATGCTGATTTTCCGGTTCCCTTATGCTTTGGTCATTTCCATATTTATTGGCTTTGCGTCTATCATTCCCGTGTTCGGCGCCTTTGTTGGCTTGTTCATCGGATTTTTCTTGATCCTCTTGGTTAATCCCATTCAAGCGTTTTGGTTTAATTTGTTGTTTTTGATCATCCAACAAATCGAAGGCAATATCATATATCCCAAGGTCATGAGCACCCGGATCGGCTTACCTTCGATTTGGGTTTTGTTGGCGGTTACTCTAGGCGGAAGTTTACTGGGAGTCTGGGGAATTCTACTGTTCATCCCTCTGTCTTCAGTGTTCTATACCTTGTTACGAAGAGAAGTGCATCGCAAACTCGATGAAAAAGAGTTAGAGATCCCCGTAATTACTCAACCGCCGATTGTGGATGAAGCACTTCTTACCGGGAGCCTCCACCCTAGGGTCGAGGAGGATCCTCCTCATGAAGTATAAGATCTCCTGTAAGGTTTGTAATGAAGAAGGAGTTTGTCTTGATGACCGGGAGCGGGAGGAGCAACTTAAACTTTGGCTGGAACCGTATTTGGAGCGCCATTCTTTGAACCTCGATGGATTGCTTGGCTTTGTTTTTACACCAAAATTGGTGGTACATCAATACGGAGCAGAGTTTCTGAGAAGAAAAAATGGGGAGTCTTACATTCTCATCTCCGAAGAAATGTGGGAAAATGCTCAAACTCGTTTGATGGATTTGCGCATTATGCAAAACACTTTGCAGCACGAATTGGCTCATGTTCACAACAATAATAGCCTGCAAACACTTGCAGGAAAGATGATTTATATTGTGGAGGAGAATCGAATCGATTGGAGCTTCATGATGTTCCGTTTTTGGGACGAGTTCTTCGCTGCTCAACTGGCTGCAGCATCTGAACCATCTGGTCTATTGCAATCGAAAATGACCGGCATTTTAACGGAAGCCAGGTTGTTAGCTCGCACGATGAATGGTTTTCACTCGGAACGTCATCGAGAACGGGAGCAACATATGCAATCTCTTTTTTTGGCTTGTGTGTATTTGGCAGGGAGTTACTCGGGGAATGAGGAGTTGCGACTGGCTATTTTGGAAGGGAGTTTGCGAAAAAGCGTTTTCGTGCGATCCATATGCAAAGTGGCAGAGACCGGTGAGCGCATGCTTCAGACGTATCCGTTTACTCATTATCGAGCCATGCTCCCCTTGGCGGAAGCTTACCTGCATTTTTGTCAGGAGATGGATCGCACGTATCGGCC
>CAYZSD010000232.1:0-3488 GCA_964481075.1 uncultured Rikenellaceae bacterium
CTGTAGCCTTAGATAAGCCGGTGTGGAAGACATCCCAAGGAGCATAGCCAATGTTCGCACGAATTGTAACGTAAATTCCCAAAGCATACAGAAAGAGCCCTAAAAAAAGGCGTGGTAATCTTAGTAAAAAATGTTTCATAAAGAGTCCTTTCAAGGTTAAGAATATGTTTCTCCTATGATTATATCCACAAAATGCACGAAGTCAAGTTTGAGTTTATTTATAAAAGGTAGCAGCACAAAAAGGATTTGCTGGATAACAGCCAATATTCGTGTTATAATGATGAAAACCAACTGAGAAAGAGGTACTATCCATGGAGTATTTGCCTGCTATTGTGGTCGCTGGTTTTTTGTTCGTTTTGTTATTATTTTCCTATCAGATTTTTCAGACTTTATTTCAAAACCCTCGGCGCAAACTGATAATCGAAAAAATACCGGAAGCAAGTATGGCTAAAGCACAACATTATTGGCAGGGAATAGAGAATTTTAGAAAACTAAATCCCCAAGAGTTAGATATTGTTCATCAAGGGTATAAACTTCATGGATATTATCTACCGACAAAGAACCCGGTCACAATCATCCTCCTACATGGTTGGCAGGATGAAGCTGAAATGAAAATGCGTGAAGGATTCGAGTATGCCCAATTAGGATATTCGGTCTTTCTTCCGGATCTCCGTTCCCATGGCAAAAGTCAAGGTAAGTACATTGGTATGGGAATTAGCGACAGATATGATATTATTGCTTGGTTGAATCATCTTCAAAAGCTCAGTGGTTCCGAGCTCGAATTTGTACTCGATGGCTCGTCCATTGGAGCAGCTGCCATATTGTCTTTAAGTGGAGAAGGCAACTTTCCTAAATCAGTGAAAGCTCTGATTAGTGATAGCTCTTTTGCGTCATTACGTGGGCTCATTTCCGGGATGGTCCATTTCCCTTCGCAATACTTGAAACAAATTCATATGTGGGCTATTGAACAATGGTGTAAATTAATCTGCCACTATACATTTGATGAAATAACTCCCATAGAGGCGGTAAAAAAATCAACGACGCCTACTTTCTTCATCCATGGGGCTCAAGATAAATTTGTACTCCTTTCAGCAGCTCAAGAAATGATACAAGCGTGCAATGCTCCAAAAGAAATTTGGATTGTGGAGAATGCTTCTCACAATGCAGCCTCTTGGGTAGCACGGGATGAATACATTCCAAAAAAGGTCAAATTTTTGCAGCAATATGTGACAAAAATATAGCACCATGAGGATAGAACGATGAAAAAATACTTACCCGGCTTGAGCATTATGGGATTGGGAATTTATACTGTAGGCTTGGCATTAGTTGCGGCACTACGAACTGGAATGAATTTTAGCTCAGTCATGGGAGCTCTCATGGGTGCGGGAATTTTCTTTTTCGGGTTTTTAATTTTAGGAAGATAAAAAACGAGCTGCTTCTGGTGAAGCGGCTCGTTTTTTAAACAAAGGTATAATTAGATTTGTCCGGTTGCCCGTAAAGCGATTTCAGCTATAATAGCAGAAGCAATGAAGGTACCAATGAATGTGAATAATGCTACGGTGACAATGGCTATACCCTGCTTCTAAAAAGCAGGTAGGTCTTTGCCAATTGAAATACCGGCATAAGAAAGAATCGGGGTGCAAAGAGGCAGCAAACCAATTTTAGCAAATTCAACTTTCATGAAGTTGGCTAAAGGAGAAACTCCCGGTAACCCTACAATAATAGCAATCATTGAGATGAAAAGAATACTTGGTAAATCAGCTTTTGGCCATTTTTTCTCTACCCAATCGGTGATGACGAGGCCAAGCATACAAATAGCGACCATTAAAGCCAATGCTGGCCAAACGTCCCAAGGCATATAAATAATGACTTTTGCCGGTGTAGCAGATCTGTTATGTGTTACCCAGGTGTTTATTGTGTTTCCTAAGGAAGCAAATAAAGCGGCAAAGAACAGGACCTTTATTCGAGTTGCCCATTTTTCCATGATGTTGTCCTCCTACCTATTTCACTTTTTTAACAGGTAATAGCTCGGCTTCGGTGATATTTGGGTTTCTCATACGTTTTAACTTTTTGTAGAACCAGTTGGTAAAGGGAATTGCTACGAATAAGTTAATGTAGAGACCATCAACACCAGTTAAAATTTGGCTACCTGCCGCATACGCTTGCATTTGGGTTACCATTTCAGGTTGAGCAGCGAATTTCTCAACCAGTGGTGCTAAAGCTGCGGTCATCATCGAAGCTGAACCGGTTCCGCAAGCCATGGCAAGAGAGAAAGGATGGAACAAGCCCGATGCTAAAGCAGCAGATGACATTAAGCTATTGAAAATGGTGCCTAATAAGGTTCCGGTAACATAAGCACCCATAACACCGCGGCCTTCAGCAGAATCGAGACCATAGAGGTCACCGATAACGGCTAAGGAACCTTCACGGGAGATGGAGAAACAAGCTCCTACGGCTTCACGACCCATATTAAACACAAAGATGGCAATGGGCATAGAGAACAGAATTGGTCCTAGGTTTCCTAATTCTTGTAATAAAAGTGCAGGACCGGCTTTGATAACTTGTTCAAGGTTCGGGCCAATGGTGGAGCCCACTTTTACGGTTAAAAGGGTAACGCTAATCCCAATGTAAGGGGATGCAGTTTCCATCATTTTTTGATCAATGATCTTCACACCAAAGAAGATAGCGCCAATTACCAAGGCGTAGAGCATGGGGAATAATGTAAAACTTAAGAGACCGTTGGCATATTTGAAGTTACCGATTAACTCTGCGATAACAACAATGACAATACACATTAAATGGACTTTCCAGTCTTTGAGGTTAAAATGCTTCATGCTATTGTTTCCTCCTATACGATTAGTTACTGAATCATTATTCAGCTAAAAAAATTAAGAATTTAGATGACCCCACTTGGTTAAATATTCTTCTTTTGTCATGGGAGCTTTGAAATTGTTCTTTATATCCAGACCCAATTCTGCTCCATCCGCTAACATATCTATGGCGGTGCAAATCAAGGCTTTGGCAGCATTGATATAGGCCAGTTCTTTGTCAGCGATCATAAATTCCTTACTGTGTGCTCCACCTACCGAGCCGCCCATATAAATGTGTTGCGTTGGTATCAAGTGTGCTACATCAGATGCGTCGGTGGAACCACCACCACTGGGACCTTCACGTAAAACGGCTTCTTCACCGAGTAATGCAACCAAATTAGCATGCATCACATCGGTTAGTTTCTCATCGAAACAACTGGGTAAATAACCAGGTAGTTCTGTAATGACGGTTTGTGCACCGACCGCATCGCCACCGGCTTTGAAAGCTCGATTGACTTTGAAGCTGGCATCTAAAATAGCCGGAACATTGCTACCACGAACATAGGTTTCGATTCTGACATCGGCTGGAACTACATTGACTAGGTCTCCACCTTTTGTAATGATGGGATGAACACGAATGTGATCTTCGTCTTTAAAGGTTTCACGTTGAGCATGAAC
>CAYZSD010000233.1:0-3477 GCA_964481075.1 uncultured Rikenellaceae bacterium
AAACATTGGTCAAGGTATTTTCAGTTGGGTTTTCCATCGCAAGCGAAAGAAGAATTGTCTCACCAGGATTAACAAATCCATTGTTATTACCTTGGCTATCATTAATTTGATGACCTGCATAGATAACGCCCATGTAAGGTGTTGCTGCTATTGCTGAAACAGCATTAATCCTTCCACTTCCAAAAGTGTTGCTTTTTGAAGCTGACATTGAATTTGCCGACTCCTCTAGGATTTGGCTTATCTGTTGGGGTGTAAGATTAGGGTTCTTTGATATCATCAGAGCCATAAGACCTGCTACGGCTGGTGTTGCCATTGAGGTACCACTTTTAGTCGTGTAGCCCGAATTATTTGTGTTAGACAGTGACAAGATATTACTCCCAGGAGCAACGATATCGGGAAGGATAAGCCCAGTTCCGGGGTTGTAAGCATAGTCGTTGAAAGGAGCGATGTTCTGCCAGGTAACTGGCCCTTTGCTCGAGAAGCTCGAAATAGCATCGGTATCGGTTGTTGAGCCAACGGTGACTACCGCCGAGTTTCCACCAGGCGATGTTTGGTCTGGGTGTGTCCACGGCGCAGGGCAATCTCCCGGAGTACGAACCTGTGCTGGAGGAGCCGCTCCGTAATCGCCCTCGTTACCAGCAGCAACCGCAGCTATTACCCCAGCATTCATGGCATTTACCATAGCTGTTCGCCAAGCCGAACGGTCAGGATTCCAAGAGTGTTGCCACCCAAGGGAAAGGCTCATTACGCTGGCTCCGTACTCAACTGCAAACTGGATAGCAGTCCAAACACCTGCTTCTGTTCCACTACCATCATCACCAAGAACTTTAAGTGCCATGATTGTAGCACCTGGGGCAACGCCTGTGGTTGTTCCAGCCATTCCATTTCCTGCAACCGTCCCAGCACAATGGGTACCATGACTATGGTTATCCATGGTTACATGGTTGTTATTCACAAAGTTATAGCCGTGGTTTGGGTAATTTGGATGGGTCCACATTCTACCGGCTAAATCCTGATGGTTTGGGTTAACTCCCGTATCGAGTACTGCAACCACAACACCTTCTCCCGTGAATCCTTCCTCCCACACTGTCGGAGCATTGATAAGGCTGATGTTCCAAGCAACGTTCGGGTTATAGTAAGTTTTATCGATGGGTGATGTTTCATCTTTAAGAACCACTTCCTCAATAACCTTACGCATTTGATCGTAATCAATACGAACAACATCAGAGATTTGGGCTAAAGCTGCGATAACGTCTGGGGTTGCATAGCAGTTGATAAGATTCACTATCCATAAAGGACGAACCTGATCAACTTTTTGTGATTTCTCATGGTTTGATAAAAATGCTATCAAATCTTTCTGACTTTCGTCGCTGAACACTTTTAGCTCGTTAATCACAAACGAACGTTTCTGCTCTGGTGTGACAAAATGTGCTGTTTTGCTTCTCATAAGCTCAGCATCATACTGATCCTTAAGGCGAATGTTGATTCGTATCATCTCATTTGCCTTGGCACTTCCTAATCTTTCCTGAAGATTTGGTGTAATTACACTCTGACCATACAAAAAGTTTGTATAAACCATACAAAGTACAATCAGAGCTTTGAAAAGGGTTCGATTAATAAAATTCATGATTATTTTATTTTTCTAAAATCAGGCGAAGTAAAAAACATACAACAACCTAATAATTAGAGCGTTTGTAAATGAAGAATAGTTGTAAAAATTATGGCTCTAAAGTTAGGAAAATTATATATTAAAAATCAACAATTTTTGGATAAAATGAGCTAAGAATACTCGACAAGTACTTGTCGAATCATTTCCAAGGGAATATCGAAAAGATAAAGTGATACTATTGATGCGAGAACTGCTTCCTTGTTATGCTGATGCATTGAACTTTGAAGTGTGGGTATCTCTTCGATGGTCATAACGTTCATTTCTATACCTTTATCGAAGATTGTTATCATACCTTCATTGTTGAGCAGGATTCCCATGCCATTGTTGCGAACATGCTTAGAAAAAATTGTATTTGAAGGGTTGCAGCTAAATAGTGCCAGTTTTGAATAAACCCTTTGTTTTTTGTCTATAATGTGCTTACAATCGGCATTGATAATGGAATAACTATCTTCATAAACCTGCTCGGCAATTACAAACTTAGCGTAGGCAATGTCGTCGATATCGCGAATATGATCGTATGTATAGTATTCTTCCTTAAGGTCTTGTAAGTTAAGCACAACTCCAAAGTGAGCAAACTCGTAGCCCAACCCTGATGAAAGGATTGCCTCAACTGTTGTTTCAACCACGGCACAGTCAATGGTGGGGTCTTTAAGCACCATTGTTACGTTGGGTGAATCGGTGGCGTCGGAATTTTTTAAGCAGTTTCCGTTGATAAAAAGTCCTTTCTTGCTTACAAGTCCAGTTTTAAAACCCTGTTTCCTCAAACACCTATCGATTATGCTTACAGCTAACGATTTACCAACAGAACCTGTTACGGAAAAAATGGGAATGCTGCTTTTTGCGTTTGGAGGGAATAGCATTGAAACAAAATCTTGCTGAACATATCGCTTTGTCCCAAGGGTAGGGTTCAGGTGCATACGGAAGTCGGGGGCAGCATTCACCTCAATCACCACACCAGAATTTTCGGTAAGGGGAACAGCGATATCTTTTGAAATAATATCGATACCAGCAACGTTTAGATTAAGGATTTTTGCTGTTCGTTCAGCCATGAAAGCATTGAAAGGGTGCACAAAGTTGGTAACATCTAACGACGTTGCACCTAATTTCATGTTCCCACTATTCTTTAGAAAGATAACCTCACCATCGGGTAGAATTGTTTGAAGTGTGTAACCTCTTAATTCAATTATTTTCAGAGTTTCCTCATCAACCTCAACCTTCGAAAGGATTCCCTTGTCGCCATACTCTCGATTTGGCTCAGCGTTGATTTTTTCAATAAGGGTTTCTATGGTATCAATTCCATTCCCAGTAATGTTTGCTGGAATTAGCCTAACAGCAGCTACCAAACGAAAGTTTATTACAAGCAATCTATACGTTCCGCCCGCAATATCTTCTTGAGCAATGATTTCATCGTTGAATTCCTTGGCCCATGAAAAAGCTTTTGCAATAGTTTCGTGCGAATTAAGGTCGATACTTACACGTTTTCCTTGGTAACCTTGAGCTGGCTTTATCACAATGGGTTTATTTAGCCCAGCATGAAAGTTTACAACATCAGCTAAATTTTCGGTGATTATTTGATTTGGAACTGGTATGCCAGCCTCGGCTAGAATTATGTTTGTCAAGTATTTGTCGTCTGTGGTTTCAACCGCAAGAAGGCTTGTCTCGTCGGACATTGTAGCTCGTATTATTTTTCTGTTCTTACCAGTGCCAAGCTGAACCTGGTTGTATTTATCGAGTCGGATTACCGGGATTTTTCTTCGTTCTGCCTCATTTACAATGGCCTGTGTGCTTGGTCCCAGAAGTCGTTGTTC
>CAYZSD010000234.1:0-3323 GCA_964481075.1 uncultured Rikenellaceae bacterium
CTGAGAGGTAAAATCAATATATCCAGCCGACCCGGAACTATTTGAGAAGTTCCCAACATCAACCTTAGCAATCCACTCATACTGAGCATTATTACCCTTCGAAGCACAGTAAGTAACCACTGTTGCTAGGGTTGTAAAACTCGAAAGACTTGAATAAGCACTATTTCCTGCAGAGTTTTTTGCACGAACCTGCCACTCGTAAGTTGTTGTTGCAGTAAGTCCTGTTACATTGACGCTGTTGCTTGTTACGTTTTGAGTTGTGAAAGTTCCGCCCTGAGGCCGAATCTGAAGATCGTACGAGGTAGCGCCCGAAACCATACCCCACGACAGGGTTGCAGTAACGTCAGTAATATTCGAAGCGGCTAAACCTGTTGGAGTTACAGGTGGTTCAACAGGTCCTGTTCCCACATTCTTTACCCCTTGATAGGTGCCAAGGTTGTAACCTGATACCGTTAAGGTTGCCTGTCCGCTAGTAAAGCTGTGACTAACCGATGCTACACCCGAAGAATTTGTGAGAGCAGTAAAAGTATTGCCGTTTTGACTTAGAGCAACCATTGCATTTGCCATTGGAGTTCCATTAGAGGTAACGGTTACGGAGTATGGATTTCCTGTAACATCGCCTGCTGTAACTGTAAGGGGTTTGGGAGTATCTGTTCTGATTTGAAGTGAAGCATCTCCAAAGATAGTCCAGGTTTGGAAAGTTTCCCGGGTATCGGTATTAGTATATTGCTCGGCAAGCATTAAAACATTACCATTAAATGTTATAGAGCCAAAAGTGGTACGCTTATCGGATGCAGTAGTGCTAGCTCCATTGCCTGGGTTACTGGAGTAGTTATATCCTCCTATGAGAATATCGTTGAAATAGTCCTGACCTCTCATTGGTGGAATCCAGGGCTGATTGATGGTTGACATGATTGTTGCAACTGCACCACCATTCTCCTTCTTAAGCCAAGTTTCTGCAAAGCAATCACCAGTTGTACGGTGAAATTTACCTACCACACAAGCAACAGAAAAGATAATCGGAAGTTTGCTAGCATTAGTAAGGTTATTCACATGAGTTGCGCTGTAACTTCCTACGCTCCAGCCTGTTTCAGAACCATGATTGGCAAAATTAATGACACTTACGCCATTATTAATCCTGGATGAAATAATTGTTGAAGTTGTATTGGATGAAACATAAGTGCTATTACCATCATATTCTTGATAAACAGTTGAATAATTGTAAGAAGGGGTAAGAAGCCTTGCTCGTATTCTTTCCATGTGAAGATCGTCTCCTTCACCATCGTCACCTTGACCTGCCCCTTCGTTACGTGCCAATCCTAAACCAGTTTTGTACCAGGTTGCACCCATATCAGGGTTCTTCTCGTAGTTGATAGCTTTATTAACCTGAACAGTAACCTGAGCCGCTGAATTTGCAGAAAATCTTCCAATAATAAGCTCAGGGTAAAAATCGCTTCCAGCAACACAGCCAAGCATGGGATCCATAGGTGCATTTTGCCCTGTTCCCAGATCAGACTTGATATCGGCCCAGTCGCCAACAAGCTGAACATACAAAAGGTTTGGGTTAGCATTATAAGCGTTTTGAATAGTAGTTTTGACGTTTGTGTTGGTAGCAACCTGCTGAGTATGAACCTTAAATCCCTTTTCTCTTTTCCATGTTATGAATGGTTCAATGGCAGAAGCATCGCGAGATGTGTATATGACAAGCATTTCTCCTACTTCACCCAACTGATTGGCAAACTTCGTTTCACTATAATTGATAAACAACGACTTGTAAACATCGTTCATCATAGGATCAATTGAAGTAGCAATGTTGGTGAGTGGGTTGGTTGACTTAGAGGTTTCCTCATCAACCCCAATAACAATTGACTTATATATCCTAAGGGTGTTATTTGCTGCGTTGTATTGAAAGGGGTAAACGTAAATATTAACCCCACGTGCATCTCTAAGTATAAATGGTTCAGCACTTTCAACTATATCGGCTGGATACCAAGCATCAATAATCGACTCTGGTGCAATAACATAGGGAATCGTTTTAATATCCTGATTACGATAAATGGTGCCACGCGAAGGAAGAATTGGATTTGTCAACTTTATCTCTTCAAACTTCTCGTCAAGCACAACTAGCTTCACATCGTTTGTAGGGTTAAGTTGAAGGTTTACATTCAGCATAGGTAGCTCAGCAAACCCTTTCTTAAAGGTATTAATACCATTTTCAAACTGAACAACTGTGAATAATTCACCATTCTCCTCAACGTCAACCAGCTGGTAGTTTTCAATCTTCAAATTCAGAATAGCCTCAGTAGCACTAGTCGATGAATACTCAATGGCATAAGCTTGAGATTCCTGCAAATTAACGGTTTGAGCGAAAACTCCAAAAGCCAATAGGGCTAGCAAAGTGGTAAAAATCAATTTCTTCATAGTAAACTTCGTTTGGTTAGAGTTATGATAACTTGGTCAAATGACTTTAATTTTCAAATTAAAAAAATGCGAATATAGGACAACTCAACAGTAATTTGCAACATCCATCGACATACGACAAGAAACAAATGACAAACGACCAAAATCTCCGAAAAAAATTGATAAAAATCACCTGTTTTATTTAGATAAATTAAGCTAATGCATGAATAAAAAATTTATATTGCAGAAGAATTGGTTAGAACTTTTTTAAAGCCTTTATCCTTTCAGCCATGAAGCTCAGATGTGCGATTATTGACGATGAACCCTTAGCATTAACCGTTCTAGAAGGGCTTATTAAAAAGATTCCCAATGTTGAGGTCGTTGCAAAATTCAACGATGTGTTGTTAGTTTACGATTTTCTAAGCCAAACACAAATCGACTTTCTCTTTCTTGATGTTGAAATGCCAAACCTCTCAGGTATCGATTTCATTAGAAGTCTCTCGCACCCGCCTTTAGTGGTAATTACTTCGGCAAATAAGAACTATGCAATTGAAGGTTTTGAGCTAAATGTAGCCGATTACATACTTAAACCAGTAAGCTTTGAAAGGGTTCTAAAGGCTATTAATAAAATTATTGAGCTTAAGTCAACGAAAGTACAACCCCTGCCTTCCGATTCATCGGAATTTATTTACCTTAAGGAAAACAAACGAACAATACGAATTCATATCGGTGATATCCTTTATATTGAAAGCGTTAAGGATTATTCGAAGGTTATGTTGAAAGACCGAGCCGTGCTAACCAAGCAAACAATCAGCCACTTCGAAGAGATTTTAAGCCCGAAAGAATTCATGCGTGTTCACAGATCCTACTTCCATAAGAGTGAGTATCCTGTCAGGCACCCTGTTCTCGATCTCTGATTCGCC
>CAYZSD010000235.1:0-3244 GCA_964481075.1 uncultured Rikenellaceae bacterium
TAGTTTTTTGTCATGTACTTAACCTATTTATTCAAATAGTTTAATAGAAAACACCCCATGCTCTGTGGGAAGTACGGGATGAAGAACCTGTATAGGATGGCCTTAATTATCAAAATCCACCGTCAACCAACCACACTTTATTGGGATTATCGTTGCGGAGGGCGAGGTTGTGCCTTATGGTCTTACCCGATTTCAACCGAATCTCATAGGGAACATACTCGCCAGCATATAGCCCCGATTTGAATGGTTCGCCCAATTTTACCAGTTTCAATCCACCCAAGGTGTCCTTCAGTTTTTCTACCCTTTCGGTTTTACCATGGAAGGTTGCGTATGTTTGGCCAACCAGATCCCAGTCAGAATTTGCTAAACCATTAAAGAATAGTTCGGCAGCCCTTTTGCTAGAAATATTTTTGAAAATATCGCTTTCCGGAATAAGGGTGAGATCGCGGAAGGCAACGCCTGTGGGGATGTTAACTGCATAGAGCAATGGGTCGATGCTGGTGTTGTATTCGATGCTTTCAGATTCGAGGATTAGGGTTTCCTTTTTGCCATCGATAATGAACACCTTCAACCCTTTGAGAAGATTTGTTTCCTTATCAAAAACGTACTCTCGGCGATTATCAGACTCGATGATTGAGCTGTTCCTGTTGTAATCGTTTAAGAAGTTACCTTGTGCTTTGGATGTGATAGTTAGGTAAACCAATCCATCCTTTTCCTCCATTTGCAATTTTGATCCATACTTATTAAGCGTAGATTGTTCTCTCATCATAATCCTATCGGGTTCAAGTAGTATATCAAAACCTTCAAGGATATTGAAACTTCGTGAGGCTTTCATGAACTCCTGAGCCTTAATAATATGCAGATACTGATTTTCTCCATCAAAAACAACAATCCTTCCAGGCTTTTCGACCCTCCACTTTTCAGGATACTCAAACGACTTATAGATAGAGTGCTTAACCATTTTGTAATCTGTTCCCACAAGGGAAAAATTATCGTCTTCTAGTGTTCTTACGTAAAGGGTTATTACCATGCTTTTAACCTGTTGAGCTGCCCTTATCGACTTCTCAATGAGATTGTTAGCGGCTTTGACTGATCTGTTAAAAAGATTTGTGTTATGGTCAATAATTGGCAGGGCAAGCATTGTTAAGGCGAGAACAGCAGCAACGCTAAGTAGTTTTTTTGCTCGGTTGCTTAAACGAATAATGCGTGATTTTTTAGTGGTCATTTCATTTTCCTCCATTTTAAGTTGATTCATAATGTTTTGCTTTAGCAAAAATGGAGTTTCTGGAAGTTGTTGAGGTTTGAGGATTTCTATTATATCAAGAATACTTTTGTACTCATTATAGCACTCAGGGCAATGCTCAATGTGCTCTAGAATTCTTGCCTCCAAATCAGAGGTAACATTTTTATCGAACAGTTCGATTATCTCCAGTTTACATTTTTCACAGTCCATTTTTAAGCCTCCCTTAATGATATTATTTGTGCTTTAAGCTTATCGATTCCATGCTTAAACCTCGATTTTATGGTTGTTACAGGAATTTCAAGAATTGAAGCGATTTCAACAAAGCTGAGGTTATCAAGTACTCTCATCCTAATTGTTTCCGATTGTTCCTCTGGTAAAGAGGCTAGAATTCTTTCCAACCTTTTGTGCTCTTCAACTTGAATCAGATTTTTCGAGACATCCTCTTCATAAAGGTCTTTTGGTAAAACCGTCCTATCAATTGAATCAAACTTCTGCTGTTTTCTTTTCCTTTGGTAATCAATGCAGGCATTGGTTATGCTCCGATACAAGTAGTTCTTTATGTTTAAAATCGATTCAAACTGACTATTATCACGATACATTTTAATAAAAACATCCTGAACAATATCCTGTGAGTCGTCTTGGGAGCCAGTTCTGAAGAAAGCAAACCTAAAAAGCTGATCCTGAAACTCTGTTATTACCCTTTCAAACTCCACCAATTTGCTACGGCCGTTAGCTAATTCCATTTTTGCGTTTTAAAAAGCTTTGATGATAAGACGAAAATGTGTAGTCAAAAGACGAAATAAATATTGTTTTTTTTTCATTAATGACAATATTTTGGAATAATTTTGATTTATTCTAAAACATTAAAAACTCCAACTTATATGGCAATCCCAACTTCAAGAGCCAAAGAAACAGCTCAAATAAAAATTGTTTCGGAGAAATGTACTGGATGCGGGCTGTGTGTATCGGCTTGCAGCGATTTCAGTTTGAAAATCGAGAATGGTAAAGCAGCCATAAGCGATAATCCTCTTTTTGGATGTATTGGTTGTGGTCATTGCATGGCTGTTTGTCCTACTGGTGCAATTGAAGTATTTGGAAGGACAATCTCCCCTGATGATCTCTTCATTTTACCACCCAAGGAAAATACGGCAAGCTATAATCAAACGCTTTCACTACTGCAAAGGCGAAGAAGTATTCGTAAATTCAAAGATAAAACCATTGAATCAGAACTTGTTGATAAGATTCTCTGTGCAGCAAGAACAGCCCCAATGGGTTTGCCACCTTCAGATGTGAATGTTCTTGTTCTCGACTCAAAGGAGAAAACAAGGGCATTTGCAAAGGATTTTTGCAATTACCTTGAAGACATGAAGTGGTTTGTTTCGGATTGGTTCATTGCACTAATGCGACCTTTCTGGGGTAAGGCCAACGATGAGATGTTCAAGGGCTTCGTTAAGCCTTTGTTTAAAACTTATACAGATGGAATGCGAAATGGTAAAAATCTTGTAAACTACGATGCCCCATTGGCCATTTACTTTTATGGTTCGCCCTATACTGATCCTGCCGATCCAATAATTGCAGCCACTTATGCCATGATTGCGGGCGAATCGCTTGGATTAGGAACATGCATGCTTGGAGCAGTGCATCCCCTAATCCAAAACGGGAATAAAGCAAAGAAATTCAGGGAGGAGCATGGGATTAAATTCAAGAGCCGTGAAGGGCTTTTTGTGATTTTTGGTTATCCCGAAACAAAATTCTTAAAGGGAATTGAACGTACCTTTGCAAGTACACATTATTTATAAGAATAGAATATTTCAATCAATCTTATAATTCTTTCCCAAAAAATCATCTTTTGAGAAATACCCCCAATTTTCTCAATAACAATATTATAGAAAGTTGTTGTTTCATCCATCAACGGGGGGATGAGTCTAGTGAGGGACATCGGAGCAGCCTCCAAATAGTCGGAGTTCACTCCCCCGACGAAAACGCCCGAGCGGGCGAAAC
>CAYZSD010000236.1:0-3184 GCA_964481075.1 uncultured Rikenellaceae bacterium
CGTCAATTCCCGTTGATCGAGCCGAACGCAGCGAGGCGCTGCGCACTACCTTGGTTTGGATGCACGGGCTAAATGCACAAAAAAATCTTCTTAGCGCCAAGCAGCTAAAAACCTTTCGTTTTGGTGGCACTGTTGAATCGGAGGACACGATTTACGGGCAAAAAACATCCTATTTTGTTTACGATAAAATTTCGCTTGTTCCAAGCGAATCCAAAATCTGGTATTTAACTGCTGATGTGGCAAAGGATAGCTCAGAGGTTATTGCATTACAAAATAGAATTTCCAAGGAATTGGATTTATCCGATTTTATTGAATCGAGCGTTCGCGAGAGCAACGAAAAGCTAACCCGTTTGGTTGCCTTAGCCGATGGTATCCAGCAAACTGGCGATAAACTAAACGACCGCAGACATTTTGCCAATGTGATGTTCAATATCATGCGGGGTGGAATCTTTGAGAACGGCTATGATATTGATGTTCAAGATTTTCTTAAACATATTGAGCAATCTAACAGGTTAGTATTCAATAAATTTAAGGATTGTTACAGCAATGTTTTAAGTCCCACAACCATTGAGAAACTGCTAGAAGTATCAAAAAGTTGCAATGATTTTGATTTACACAGGCTAACCCTTGAGTACCTTCCGCTTAGCTTTAGTCGCCGGCACGGCGATCCAAGTCGCCCATGGAACTTCTTCGATATCAGCATAAAGAATCCCGATGGAAGCCCATCGCTGAACTATCAGGGCAACTGGCGCGATATTTTTCAAAACTGGGAGGCTCTGGCATTCTCGTTTCCAGGATTTCTTCCGGGTATGATTTGCCGTTTTCTCAATACATCAACCGCCGATGGCTACAATCCCTACCGCATAACCCGCGAGGGTTTCGATTGGGAAGCTCCCGAGCCCGAAAACCCTTGGGCTTACATTGGCTATTGGGGTGACCATCAACTTATATACCTGCTAAAGCTCATGGAACTTCACCATAGGTTCTTCCCAAATCAACTGATTGAGACCTTCGATGAGCCAACATTTGTTTATGCCAATGTCCCTTACCGAATAAAGAATTATGCCGATATTCTTAAGAATCCACAAGTTACCATTGATTTCGAAAGAGAACTTCACGAAGAACTGCTTAAGAAAAGCGAGAATCTTGGAGCCGATGGAAAGTTGCTAAGCAATAAGAATGGACAACTTGTAAGGGCTACTTTTATCGAGAAAATTCTCGTTAGCTGCCTTACCAAGCTTAGCAACTTTGTGCCCGATGCGGGCATTTGGCTAAACACCCAACGCCCTGAATGGAACGATGCCAACAATGCCCTTGTGGGCAATGGAGCATCGATGGTTACGCTCTATCAGTTAAGGCGTTACTTAAACTTTTTCGTTTCAATACTAAAAACTAGTTCTAAAAGTCAATTTCATGTTTCAGCAGATGTAACAGCTTTTTTCAATCAACTTTTTACATTACTCATAGAGTTCAAACCTCATTTGATAAATGGATTCAACGATTTTTCTAGAAAGCAAATTGTTGATAAGCTAAGTGGTGCTGGCTGTGATTATCGAAGCGTTGTTTACAAAGGTTTTTCGGGTAAAACAGAAAGTCTGAAAAAGACCGACCTATTGAACTTCTTCGAGTTAACCCTAGAGTTTGTAAATCAGACAATTTCATCGAATAAGCGTTCTGATGGATTATACCATTCCTACAATCTGCTAGAATTTCTTCCCGATTCAATAAAAGTTCACAACCTACAGCTAATGCTTGAAGGGCAAACAGCAATTCTTAGTAGTTCCTACCTAAATGCAAACGAGACCTTTGACCTTTTGAAAGCATTGTTTGACAGCAATCTGTGGAGAGATGATCAGCAAAGTTTCTTGCTCTACCCATACAAGGAACTGCCAAAGTTTTTGGAGAAAAATATTATTCCCAAGAATTTAATCGCATCCTCAAAACTGCTCTTAAAACTTATCGAGAAGGGTAACATCCAGATTGTTAAACAGGATGAGAATGGTGATAATCACTTTAACTCTGATTTCAAGAATGTTTTGGAACTGAAAAAGGCACTTAGCAATCTTACAATCAGTACTAACCAAGAAGAAACCACAAAAATCTGTGATATCTACGAGTCTGTTTTTCAGCATCGATATTTTACGGGTCGTTCAGGATCTTTCTACAAGTACGAAGGGTTAGGTTCAATTTATTGGCATCTAGTTTCAAAGCAACTGCTAAATCTTGGCGAAGCCATTGGGGAATTTGCCATAAATGGTTGTAGCAAAGATGAAATCATGGAGCTAAAAAACTTCTACTACAGAATAAGGGAGGGCATTGGCGTTCACAAAAATCCTAAAAATTATGGGGCTTTTCCCACCGATCCCTACTCACACACCCCATCCATGACGGGAGCACAGCAACCCGGAATGACAGGTCAGGTTAAGGAGGATGTTTTGAGTCGTTTCAATGAGTTAGGGATTATGGTTGAAAAGGGAGAAATAGTATTTAATCTTAATTTACTTCTGGACAATGATTTAGTGGATCGAAAAACCTTGAGATTCACATATTGTGGAACTCCAATTTGCTACATAAAACGGAATAGCAAAGTGATTGAGATTCACTGGGCTGATGATTCAACTAAACCGTTAATTATCAACAATTACAGGATTCCAAAAGCAATTACTGAGAAAATATTCAATCGTACCAAAGAGATTGCACAAGTAATTGTGCATATGTAGGCAGAAATACATCAAAAAATTCTGCTAGTTTGTAAATGGAGTGGATTGGAAAAGGGTAGTTACAATTGTAGTTACCCTTTTCTTTTCGACAATAATTTCTAAAAGAAAAAAAGTATTTTTGTAGTTAAAAGATAAAATTAATAATATATACTTCAGCCATGTCAACATTTCATACACTCGACTACATCATCTTTGCAGCATACGGGCTGCTAATACTTTCCGTTGGCCTTTGGGTTTCGCGCACCAAGAAGGGCGAGAAGAAAAGCGCAGAGGACTACTTCCTTGCTGGGAAGAGTTTGCCCTTCTGGGCAATTGGGGCGTCGCTTATAGCAGCAAATATATCGGCCGAGCAGTTCATTGGCATGTCGGGTTCTGGCTTTGCCATTGGTTTGGCCATTGCCACCTACGAGTGGATGGCTGCCCTAACGCTTATTGTGGTGGCAAAGTTTTTCCTGCCCATCTTT
>CAYZSD010000237.1:0-3144 GCA_964481075.1 uncultured Rikenellaceae bacterium
CCCTGTAAATATTGAGATCCCATCCGTATGGGATTTTTCGCTTCAGCTTATTGAGGGCAGTCTTGCAAATGATTTTTTCAATATTATTGGGTTCACACATAATCAGTAAAAATATTGTTGTTTTCTGGAGTTTAAAAGCCAACCGCTCTTGATAGCATATTATCTAAAAATATGTCATCTTCAAATGCATCCTGCTTCCAATTGGGCATCAGCCTATCTAAAATTACTGCTTGAAGCATACCAACGTAATAAAAGCGGCTATCGCCTCTGCGCGAAGCTGTTCGGGGAGCTTCGTATACCTGCTGATTGAAATGCTTGTCCCTTTTCTTATAGCCATTAAACTCCTTTAGCTCGGTAACTGTTAGAATTGGCTTGTAGTTATTAGCATATTGTGCTTTTACGCCAATGGTAAGTTCGAAATACTTTGCCAAACCTTCTAGCCACTCACGTTTCTGCTCAAAGCCAATTTGCTCAATGGAAAGATTGGCCTCAGCTCTTCTCAGCTTGCGAATCTCCAAAAATTTTTTGGTGTATTTGCTTACCTCAACAATATCATTTGCCTCATAGGCCTTCATTAGCATATCAATTTCCGTTACCCAGCCTCTTGCGTTAACCTCATCAAACCAAGGGTACTCCTCCGAAAGGTATGTTATATCCTCGCCCATTCTTAACTTATCCCATGCGTAGGTACCCTGAAAGGCGTGGAAAGCCTCGTGAGCTAGGCCTACAATATAATCCTCAGCATTTCCCATTATTAAATTCCAAAATAGTTTGTATGGGAATAATGATTTGACCACCGGCGGTAAATCGTTCCTGAATCCATTATAGAAGGCCACCTCAGCATACTCCTTGGTTTGCATAGTTACTACCCACCTATCACCAACTGTTGCAGTAAAACTCTCAGGGGTAATATTCGGATCATTCAATCTTTGCCTATAGTAGGTTTCACCAAAAAACTTGTCATTTGTTAGCGGTTTCCAGTCTGTTCCCCTAAACTCCTTTTTAGGCATTTTGAACCACCCTGCAGGAGGATTTTGATAACCCACCAGAAAAGCAAACTCTTCATTGTAAACAATAACCGGTGTTTGGAGCATCCCCCATCCAGGCCATACCGAGTCGCCAAGTTCCGTCTGAAGGTTCATCATCTCTGCTATGTATGCCTTTTGATTTTCAGTTAAACAATCTGTAACTTCGGATCTTTTAGGCAGAGTTAAATTATATAGGGTTGATGCTATTGCCAAAACAACTATCAGAACGAGTCCCCACTTAACCAATCTGAATAAGAATCTAAAAAAAAGTTTTACTGTTTTCATTATCTATTTTTTTATAGTTTGATAAAATGTGAGATCAAACTCATTTCAATAAGTTAAAGTTTAGATCAGTGAATACAATTTACTTTCTATCCAATAGTTTTAAAAAACTTTTGCAGTTTATTTTCATCCAAAGACCCATTAACCCTTACACTGCTACATAGATCAACCCCAAAGGGCTTTACAGTATCAATGGCACTTTTGACATTTTCGCTTCCTAATCCACCTGCCAGAAAAACAGGAATATTCACCGGCTCACAGATTTTTTTGCTGAGATTCCAATCGTGTGCCCTGCCAGTGCCACCTAGCTTCTTAATGGGTAGATTCGGATTCCCACTATCCAAGAGCAGGGCATCCGCATAGTGAGAAACTTCGATGGCCTCGGCAATCGACTCCTCATCGATAACGTGGATAACTTGAACCAGTTTTACGTGAGGTAGCGCAGCTCGTATTTTACTATACTCCTTGTGGTCAACACAATCCACCAACTGAATGGTAGATGTATGAACCTTTTTGTAATGCTCAATTATATCGTCGGCGTTGGTCTCGCTGGTTAGCAAGAATGTTGAAATGGGCGGGGGAACAACCCGAACAATCTTCCTTGTCAAATCATCATCAATTACACCAGGGCCACTGGGCATTTTGCCCACCAAGCCTAATGCTGAAGCACCATATTTAATGGCCAGATTGGCCTCCTCAATGCTGCTTATGCAGCAAATTTTGACTCTAACTTTCATATCAAAATTTGTTAATATTACTATTTATATGGCTTTCCTATAAACAATCTTTTTCCCCGGCGTATCATAAATCTCCATAATTGCACCCTCCTTATCGTATCCTTTCTCCTTTACAAATTTGTTTAGTGCAGGGTAAACCTTCATAATGCCAAATATTACCGAGAGCCTTCCCTTGTTGGGGAATTCTGCCACAATGCACTTGCCCTTTGGGTAGGTTTTGATTTTGAAGTTGCCCTCCAGCTCACTTAGCCTGTGAATATCTGATTCCTCGAGAATGCATCCAAGCTCGGAGCGCAGCTTGCTGGTTTCCACCTTCTGTGGATTGTCGTAGTATATTCCAAAACCCTTGAATGTTTCGATTTTGTAATCGTTTAGCATCGAGTAGTAAACCCTATCCATTACCACCCCGCTTTGGCGGTAATCGCCCGTTATCTCTTTGTAAACTAGGGTTTCGCCACCCTGCTCAACCACGCTAAACTGGATGCTCCTAAACGCACCCCAGTAGGCTGCAAAGCCTAAAACAATTGCAACTATTGCTGCAACAACAATGATGATGATTTGAAAAGTTTTCATAACGATTATGATTTGAGTTGTTCGTGTGAATTAACAGTTGAACTAATTTTTTAAATTCTAGATTCCTCACTTCACTTTGTTCCGTTCGGAATGACAAGTGTTTTATTATTTTGAGGGTTGGTGAGCGAGCGGGAGTGGCGATGCCACTCCCGCTCGCTCACCAATCCTTCTTCTTCTCCTCTATTATCCCTGTCATTCCGAACGCCTGCCTGAATGACGCAGTCAGGCAGGCAGTGAGGAATCTTTTTGTTGAAAAATTTCCATTAAGCATAACTTTTAAAAATCCTTTTCAACTGTTAATTCGCATTATTATTGATTGTTTTGTAATTCAAATATTTTAATGCCCATCGAGGTGAACTCATTCTCTGTTTTATTAACCAGATCTGCCGCATTTTTGGCCCAGTTAGAATGACCGTTTTTTAGAATTGAAACGTTTAAGCCGTTCTTCACTCCAGCTTGACAGGTGAAATTTACGCAGTGCTGCGTTGAGAGGCCACAAACCAAAATTTCATCAACGTTTTTTG
>CAYZSD010000238.1:0-3098 GCA_964481075.1 uncultured Rikenellaceae bacterium
AGGTAATGCAATGGTACGAATTACCATAAGGTTACTCGGAGCAGGCAAGAGCATCATACACAGAAGCATCGCGATGTGGACTACGATGCTCATAGAATAAATACTGAACCAGCGAGTTTTTTTGGAAACCGGATACAACCAGCGTCGCCACACCAAACCAATGCAAGCACTGCAAAAAATAACGGCAACACCGGGCAATGCGCCACTACCGCCAATTGACAGACGGTATAGAGAAGCAGCTACACTCGATATGAAGGTTGGGATTGGACCAAAAATGAGAGCAGTCACACTAATGAGTATGGACCGGGTATCGAAAAAGACGCCTTCATGCAAATCGAAAGGAACGCTCATGATGGCAAGACAAATCAGAGCGATAAGAGATCCACTGAGAATAAGTTTGAAGTAACGATACTTTGAAGGGACCAAATACGAGATTTCGTACACGGCAGAGAGTACCAACAGTAAAGCTGCATTATTAATCAGCGGATAAAGCACTGCACTCTCCAAAGTACTCACCTCACTTGGTTGGATTTTATATGATTCAAATCGTTACTACATTTTACCATTCTTTTTAAATATTCTCAACCTTTTTTCTGAGACCTTTAGTAGCTTCAATGTATAGAGAAAAGTAGAACATACTAGGTGCTTACTTCTTTGAATGCAAAATAAGTCTTGTTCATAAAGGGTTTGAGCAGGGAACAAACGAATATAGAAAAGGCAAATTTCTCCAATGAAACACGAATTATGGAAAGGGATGACGACATGAGCGAAGTTTTAGCGAACGATGTGAGATTACAATACCAGAAGACTTTTACTACAATCCGGAGAATTGTAGAAACATTTCCGGAAGATCAGTGGCTACAACCACACGGAGATGAGTATTATCTACCTTGTCGAATTGCTTATCACCTGGCCGTCGTAATTGACAACTATGTAGCGGGTGGGTACAAGGACAAAGACTTCGCATCCAAACTTCCTTACGGTAAGTGGAGCGAAGCCACCGCAGAAATTCTTCCCAACAAAGCGGAGTTCATGGTGTACTTCAGTGCAGTTCTTGGAAGAGCTGACAGGGCATTAGCTACTCTGAACGACGAAATCCTGTTGTCACCTCTTGAGCCGGAACGGACTTGGATGGGTGGAACCCAAATGGCTATGCACTTGTATATGATGCGAGAGTTATCGGACCATACAGGCGAGTTGAACAAGATGCTCATCGAGAACGGGCTACCCGATGTCTGGGTTGCAAGATAAAGTAGAAAAATCCAAAAAAATACCACCTATGGAGCACTGTTATCCATAGGTGGTTCATTGTTAGAATTTATTTTTTCTTATCTTCTTGACTTGTAGTGTTAAGCTGAATATATGAGCTTATTCTATTCCTCTACCTTTGATTCTTCAACCATTTCAACGAGTTTTCGGCTTCCTCTCGAGTATCTTCTCCAAGCAACTTCGAATGAAGAAGTGCGGCTAATTCTGCATAGGCTTGGCCTTGTGCGGTAATGATGACACCCTGACCAGACGGAGATACAACAACATCTTTATCCATATAGAACGTATCTTTGTAGTAAGGATACACCGTATCTTGAACCGTTACGCCAGAAGTTCCACCGGTACATTGCAGTCCATGTAGAAGACCCATACCAGCAAGTAATTCTGCACCACCACATATTCCGGCAATAACCCCACCGTGCTGTAGAACATTTAGAATGAATTCCTTTAGTGGGCCGTTGGAAAACAAAGGCATACTATCTCCGCCAGGGATAAGTAATAAATCTAAACAAGAAGGTTCAACATGATTTAGGTCGTGACTGATACAAAAGGTCTGACCTTCTAAACTTTTAAACGTTCGATTCTCAATACCGACGTGGAGCCAGTGGACTTCTCTCAATAAAAAGAGGGATAAAGCCACCTCAAACTCAGCAAAACCATCGTAATAAAAAAGTGCTGCTTTCATGGAGGACTCCTTTCTGCTTCAGTATTGCCTATGCTATAGAAAATGACGATTCGCCTAACAAGGCTAATATAGCATCGAGGTTCTCAATTGTCAAAGCAAAGAGTTCGTCCATGAATCAATAAAACGAAATCATTCATTTTAAGGGTGGAAGCATTGCATGAAAAATAATTTCCATTTTGTCGTGTCTTCTTTGGAAAAAGTAGAGCCAATATTGAGGTCTCACTTCATGTCCTTATCTTATCCAATGGACTCCTATTTAGAATATCGCTTATCCATTTGCGAGATTTATCAAGTCATGATGGAGGAGCAAGTTTTTGGTTACTTTGGGTTATTAGAAGAGAGTCTTCATTTTTTCCATGTACTTTTGGAGCATCATGAAATAGCACCTATGGCTTTTTGTGAAATTCTTTCTTCATTCAAGCCCAAAAGCGTTTATGTTATGACGCAGGATTCACTATTCTTAGCAGTTCTTTCAGAATGGGATTATGAAAAGAAGAACGAGTCTTGTCTGTTTATCGACAGTAATAAGCGCTACCTCATAACAAAAGACATAGAAGGACTAACGATTCATCTCGCTCAATTGAAAGACCGCGAGAGAATATTGGAGGGGACAGGAGCATTTTATGATTCTTTAGAACAGAGAATCACAGAACAGACAATATTCTTATTTGAACAAGGGGATCAGTTGCTTGGTTGTGGTCACATCGAGAGAAGTCTTTATTGTAAAGACTATGTATCTGTTGGGATGATAACTTGTGCTGAATACAGAAGAAAAGGCATAGGGCAGAAGATTATTCTTTGC
Source organism: uncultured Rikenellaceae bacterium (assembly GCA_964481075.1). Taxonomy (GTDB): domain Bacteria; phylum Bacteroidota; class Bacteroidia; order Bacteroidales; family Tenuifilaceae; genus MWFE01. The sequence goes on from CAYZSD010000238.1 coordinate 2,757, forward strand.
TTAAAAGATTGGGCATATCAAAATGGGCTAAAACCCATTGCGGGGTGTTCCTATAGCAACCGTCTTTCAAGAAAAACGTTAGAGAAAGCAGGAATGGTTGTTATAGGAATTGGTTATGAAGCGATACTCCTAAGTAAAAATGAGGAAAAATCTTCTCTATAATCGGACCTTGTATAAAAAGCAAACACCACCCATGGATCATATCACAATCCGTAGGTGGTGTTTAGCATTTAACTTATTCCTTAATCATCTCTGGGCCGTCATACCATGCCGGGGTCTTGTAATGCTTAGACATTTGAGGACGATACTTCGACATTTGTTCACTTAAGAATCCAACGGGTG
>CAYZSD010000239.1:0-3079 GCA_964481075.1 uncultured Rikenellaceae bacterium
ATTCGCCAACTGTAACAGTAGCAGAAACTTCAAGCGGGGTTTCTGGGTCTGTTTGTGCAACTCCTGCTGGTAATGAGAAAGTTCCAGTTGCATTATAGATTCCGGGGGTTTCGCTATTAAAATTCTCAATGCTCCACGAAAGGTTTACTGTATGGGTTTCACCATTGCTGTCGGTAATTGTTGTTGTTTGGGCGAGTTGCTGTATCGCCTGAACTTCGCTGTAGCCATAGTTCACCTCAATGCTCGAAACAGGGGTTATGCTTGCAATGGTTGGTGTAACATAAATGCGAATATCATCAACACGGAAGCTAACACTACTCGAGGTTTGGGTGAAACGAATTCTAAGGTTTTCTGTGCTGGGAACATTACCTAAAAGTGTTACTTTTGTCCAATTCGCTGTTCCTGTTCCAGTTGCTCTAGAGTATGTGAGTTGTGTCCAGGTTTCACCATCAGAACTTACTTCTACTGTCAACTCATTGTTCCCGTTGATGTCGTTTTTATGATGCCCAATCGAAAGGGAAAGCCATGTATGCCCAAGGGTATTGATCCCTGAGATAAGTAGAGACCTTCCAATGATTGAAGTGAAGAATACATTTCCGTTTCCACTTGCACCAGGATACCCTGTGCTTGGGGTAGTTGTACGTACATCAACATCACCCGTATATATTACAGGATAGCCCATCTGCCAACCAGTGTAGGATGAAATAACCGTATTTCCCGATGGGAATCCAACATTCTCATAATAGATAATTTCGGTTTGGTTGTTAACATTAACAAGCGTTGTCAACTCCAATGTTGTTTCAGGATCACTCTGAACTACACCTGTTGGGAGATTGAACACGCCCGTTGCTTCGTATGCCCCTGGGGTATAACCATTGTAACTCTCAATAGTCCAGGTAATAGAAACAGTATGCGATGCATTTTCACTATCAAAAATTGTTGTTGTAGCTGGAAGCATTCGCTTTGCGTAGTTCTCGCTGGTTCCATATATCACTTCAATACTTTCAACTGGGGTTATACTCACAATGTGGGGTAAAACTTGAATGCTTACTGTAACAACCCAATCCTTTGTGGTTATGCCATTTTCGGCTGTAACTACGTAAGTAACAGGTGATGAGAAGTCGTTTGATGTTACACCACTTACCTGAGAAATACCTCCAACTTTAGCAGTAGCACCTTGCGATAGGGTGAATTGTGCAACAAGACTTTCGAGGCTTGTTCCAAAAGCGACCTCAATGGCAATTGCCCCATCATTAATTGTTGCATTACCAGTTTGCTCAGCAAAGCTGAAGGTTAAGATTTCAGCCTGATTGCTGGGAGATATAAGGGTAACCTTGTAATACTTTATTGTAACTCCATCCTCAGCTACAACAGTGGCAATAACAACATCCCCTTCGTTAAGTTCTTGATTTGAAGGATTATTAATAACCCCTCCATTGAGGGTAAGAGTGACCTCAGCGTAGCTGTCAGTTGGAGTTGCGTCAATCCCAGTAAACCCAGTATAATCTACTATGGAAAGGAAGGCTCCTGGCTCATTCTCAGTATCGGTTACAATAATTCCGTTGAGGTTCAATACATTTATTCCACCAAGGGAAAGTGTTGATAGCGTGGCAATGTTACTACTAATGATTGTTGTAAACGAAACGCTTTGCTCAATTGATGAATTATCAAAAACATCTTCAACTGGAGCCAAAGTAACAGTATAAGTAGTAGCCTTGTCTAGAATAGTTGCGGGCGATATTGTTATTAGTGTTTTTTCCTCATTAACACTTGCTGTAAAGCTGACAGGATTTGCCCCTTGGGTAAAGGTAATCAGGTTGGCCACATTAGCATTGGTAATCTCGCTATTATTGATGTTCCTAACAGGCTTATTGAACGTAATGGTTGGTTGTACATCAACAGCAACATTCGTTGCCCCATTGGATGGGTTGAAGGTGGCAACTGGTGGATTTGTATCGGGTAGCGGAACGCCTCGCATTACAACATCGTCAATCCGAACAGCAACAGACCCAGACTTAATCCACCTTATCCTTAGTCCTTCGATACATGCTGATTCGGGTAGTGAGATAACGGGGCTTAGATACCAAGCAACTGCTGCTGCATTGGTTTGACTAAAAGTGAAAGGAATGTTAATGTACTCACTACCATTCCAGTAGGAGAAAGTTAATGTAGGAAGTTCAGTACTCGATTCCTTTCTATACCCAAATTGAATTGACAATGATTCATAGTTGGATGCATCGATACCTTCGATGGCAAAACCTCTATCGCCCGAAGCGGCAAACCATACATTTGCACCACCCGAGGCTCCCTCATATCCAGACGATATGCTTGTTTGCCTAATATCAGCAGCAGCAGCACCTCCATCGGTCATGGTGTACTGATCGTTGTCGAACCCATTATTTGCTTCGTGAGCTGATATTAAGGTAGTTGCCCCTACCGTTCCCATTGTTTCAATGAAAACAACCTCTGGGGTTGGTGGTAGCTCTTCTTCAGAAACCGTAACCACCCAATTCTTTGTGGTTAGTTCATCTTCAGCGGTAACGATGTAAGATACAGGTGATGAAAAGCTATTGATACTAACTTCACTTACTTGAATAATTCCGTCAATCCTTGCTACCGCTCCTTCTGAAAGGGTAAATGCTGCCACAAGGCTTGCAAGGTTAGTTCCATTCTCAACCTCAATGTCAATGGTGCCATTGCCAAAGGATGCTGGTCCAGTTTGCTCTGCAAAGCTGAAGGAAAGGATTTCTGCCTCTGTGCTTGGAGGCGCCGTGATATTAGCATTTGCAGTTGGGGCTCCAACTAAAGAGAGTTCGTAGTTAAAAGAATCATTACCAGTAATTTCGGCATTTGAAATGCTAACAAGAATATTGTTTCCAATGTTTTCATTGGTATAATCAATGGTTACGTTGGTTAAAACGACATCGTCGTTGTTTACAACATTCTCTAGCGTAAGCTCGTTGCTTAGGAAGGTTGCGTTTGTTGTTCCGTCATAAACCTTACTATTTGCTGAAAAGCTCCCTCCGATTGTGAGTTCACGTTGGGTTATTTCGAAATCTGCTCCGTTGAAGGTTAGGTT
>CAYZSD010000240.1:0-3040 GCA_964481075.1 uncultured Rikenellaceae bacterium
TTTGGCTCGAAAGCTCATCGAAAGTGTAACCAGTAATCTCAATAAAGCGCTGATTTGCATATTCATACCTTCGGTTTCGCATGAGATATATCCCATCGAAAGCGTTTTCGACCAGCATACGGAACTTCTCTTCGCTTTCGCGGAGGGCTTGCTCGGCCTTCCTTTGCACAGTAACATCTTGGCCTATTCCCCATGTTGCCCAACCAGGTAGAGAAACATAATGGTAGGTATCGAACCAGGAAATTATGCGCGTCTCCCCATTTTTTGCAATGAGACTAAACTCGTTGTGCTTGACATCTGGGTTTAGTGATGACTCCCAAACATATTTTCTATACTCGGGATCAGGGTATAGAATCTCAAGTGCTCTTGGGTTTCCAATAATCTCTTCAGCTTTGTAGCCAGTGGCTTCTTCGCAAGCTTTATTCCATACAATTATATTTCCGTCCCCATCGAATGCGTTGAGCAGTATTGGCATATTTTCAAGGATAATCCTAAACCTATTCTCACTATTTTTTAGGGCATCCTCGGTGTGTTTACGTTCAGTTATATCTGTAGAGATTCCGCAAAGTGCAATTGGCTTTCCGTTCTCGTCGTTAACTATCCATGTTCTGCAATCAAGTATAACCCTTTTGCCATCCTTGTCATAGTTTACAACCTCTCCACGCCACTCACCGTCATTGAGGGTTGACTTTAGGATACCTAGTTGGGTTGCTCCCATCGATTCATCTTCGCCGTAAATATTGGTTTTTTTCCCTATCAGATCCTCTCTGGATAGTCCTGTAAGCTTACTTTCAGCCTCGTTTACATAAATGATATTCCCTTCAAGATCAGTTGCAGTTATTAGATCACCAATTTGATCGAGTAGCGCTGCTTGGAATTGCAGGGTTTCGTCTGTGGCCTTTTGCTGTGTGATATCAATAATAATTCCTTCAAGAGCAAGAAGTTTCCCCTCGCTATCGAACACACCAACCCCCTGCTCCCAAACCCACTTTGTTGTGCCCTTGGCAGTTATGATAGGATACTCGTCAACAAAAACTTCCTGTTTTGCAAGTAATTCCTGCCATTTATTCCACAATCGCTCACGATGCTTTGGGTGGATAATGTTTTTATAACTTGTAACCAGATTTCCAATAAGCTCCTCTGGGCGATAGCCTGTAATCTCAAAGCAGTGATGGCTGATATACTCCATGGTCCAGTTATGATCGTTCTGGCATCGGTAAACCATTCCTGGGAGGTTATGGACTAAGGTTTTGTGAAAACGTCGTTGCTCAATGAGCTCATCGTTAACCCTCTTAAAGTGAGTAATGTTATTTGCAAGAATGATGATACAATCCCCATTTTCATGTCTAATCTTGCTGGTTCGGATCTCCATCGTAATCTTACCACCAAATTTTGAGAAGAACTCAAGTTCGGTTTTTAATGAAGTGCCTTGTATTGCCTGTGTGAGTATGGACTCAACCTTCGAAGGATCTTCGTTAGGACATAGAGAAATGAGTTGAATATCTTTTAGTTCATTGTGCTGATAGCTTAGGGTATCGCAAAATTTTTGGTTGGCATCTAGTATTACCCCAAACTCATTGCAAACAACTGATGCTTGTGGAAGTTGATGTATTGTGATATTAAAATGTTCCATGTATAAAAATAATGTATAGCGGAGGATGTTTTTGTTTAACTTAACGCAAGATATGATTTTTCAATCGAAATATTGTCTTTAAAAAGGGTGATATAAATCTTTGTTGGTTCATTAACCCTCAATGTAATATGCTATCTTACAGCTTTACAATAAGGTACAAGAAAGGTGATTTTAATCATTCATTAATCTATAGGACGATTGAACCTCTTAAAAATGTACATTTGTGAGCTACTTTATTTAAAAATACAGGTATGAAGGCCAATAAAAGAACCGAACTCCACGAGCTTGGAGAATTCAGACTTATCGAAATGTTAACCGATGATTTTTACTCCAAGAATCCTAGCACCTTTTTTGGTGTTGGCGATGATGCTGCCATTCTGGATTCACAGGGAAAAATGATTGTTGCCTCAACCGACCTTTTGCTTGAGGGTATTCACTTCGATTTAACCTATCATCCCCTTAAGCACTTGGGCTACAAGGCAGTTGTGGTAAACATTTGCGATATTCTAGCTATGAACGCAACTCCAACACAGATTACGGTATCCATTGGGGTTTCAAAACGGTTCTACTTTGAGCAACTTAACGAACTTTACGATGGAATTAGGTTAGCCTGCCAGCGCTATGGTGTCGATTTGGTGGGTGGCGATACCTCGTCATCGCTAACTGGAATGATAATTAGTGTTACAGCTTTTGGATTGGCAGACAAGGATAGGTTATGCTATAGAAATGGTGCAAAGGAAAAAGATCTCATCTGTGTTACTGGTAACCTTGGGGCTGCCTATATGGGTCTTCAACTTCTTGAGCGAGAGAAGAGAGTCCTTGATGGAAATACTGATGTAAGACCACAACTTGAAGGATATAGCTACGTTCTTGAACGATTTTTGAAACCAGAAGCCCGAATCCAGCTTCTAAAGCAGCTTGGGAGCATCGGCATAGTTCCCACTTCAATGATTGATATTTCCGACGGACTATCGAGCGAGCTCCTGCATATCTGCAAGAACTCAAAAGTTGGATGCAGAATTTACACTGAGAAAATCCCTATTGATGAGGAAACCTCAAAGCTTGCACAGGAAATGGGGATAGAGCCAGTTATTGCGGCTCTTAATGGGGGGGATGACTACGAACTTCTTTTCACGCTTCCAATTAGTATGCACGAAAAAGTTACTGAGCTTGAAGGGGTTTCAATTATTGGTCATATTACACACGAGAATCATGGTGCAAAACTTGTTCCAACCCAAGGCGAGGAGGTTACATTAACAGCACAGGGATGGAATGCCCACAGGGCTGACTAGCAAAAGCCTGTTCTTCAAAAAATCACTAAATAAAAAACCCACTGGCAATCAGTGGGTTTTTGTAGCGAGAGGCGGGATTGAACCGCCGACCTCATGATTATGAATCATGCGCTCT
>CAYZSD010000241.1:0-3035 GCA_964481075.1 uncultured Rikenellaceae bacterium
CTTATCAATATCCTTAAAGAACGACCAAACCCTAATTTCACAGAAACGGGCTGAGCCAAAGTCAAGAGGAGCATAGGTGTCCGAGAAGCTAAAATCGCTTCCATCACCTGAGTAGTAGTTTTTGCTTCTAGCAAAATCTACCACATCGTGAGCGTAAACTACTTTAACCTCAGGGTCAAATATTTTATTCAGGTTTTTAGAACTTATAGACGTTTTACCATCTTCCTTGGGGAATGTGGTGATACGTGCATGATTTGCATGAGCGCTTACATACCCATCGGGAATGAGCATCGCAACCCAAACAGCTCCTTTATTAGCATTGGCAGTTTGCTTAGTTTTGCGGTCGGTTTTCATATCGGTGCCTTTACCAATCATTTCCATAATCCACACCTCATTAGGGTCGGCAATGGAGAACGATTCGCCACTGCTATAGTATCCGAATTCTGCAACAAGCTCAGCCATGATTTTTATTGCCTCCCTGGCAGTTTTTGCCCGTTGGAGTGTGATGTAGATTAGGCTACCATAGTCAATAAGACCTGTTGAATCAACTAGTTCATCTCTACCACCATAGGTGGTCTCTCCAATGGCAACCTGATATTCATTTATGTTACCAACTACCGAGAAGGTTTGGGCAACCTGTGGAATTCTACCTAGGAATTTTCCTGTGTCCCACTCATAAACATCTAGCATAGTTCCTGGTGCATAGGTGGCTGCAGGCCAGAAGTACAGCTCACCGTAAAGGTAGTGCGAATCGGCTGCATAAGTAATCATGGTCGATCCGTCAACCGATGCTCCCTTTGTAACAAGAAAATTTGTACAGGCATGTGTTTCGGTTACAAATCCTAAAATCATTAGGGCTAATCCAAAACATAGAGGTCTGATTGTTTTTTTCATTTTTTTAAGTTTGTTTTTGGTTTACAATTCTGCAAAAATAGAAAAATAGTTCATTATTGTATGATTTCAAATTTATTGGAAAGTTTAAACAACCAATTAGCTCCTTAAGACCAAAAAAAAAACGAACTATGATTAAAAGAATAAACATCCTCCTATTGAGTTAGAGCTTGCACCAGTTGCCGAGCCCAAACAATTAGGAATCCCTTTTATGTATAGCAAGGCCAGAAAACCAAAAATTAGGGCTTCCTTAAAATCAACCACCTGTTGTAAGGGAATTTGGATGTTACAACTTGTATTCTTCTTAAGCAAGTCAATTAGAAAAGTATTTTTTGCACCACCCCCGGTTACAAGAACATTGTCGATTTGTCTGTTCGAAAGAACTTTAGCAATTTGAATTGCTATATGTTCGTAAACTGTTCTGAATTTATTTGCCGAAGCAATTTCATACCGATTGACAACAGGCAGAAAACTACTTTCAAACCACTCCTTTCCAAGGGATTTTGGTCTAATATCCTCATAGTAAGGTAGTTCATTCAATTCGTTGAGTATGGGCTCAAAAACTTCACCTTGTTGCCCAAAATTTCCATCATGGTCAAATGGTTTCCCTTCAAGCCTTGAAAGGTGATTTAGGATTATATTTACCGGACAGATGTCGAATGCTACCCGTTCGCCAGCTCTTCGAAACGATATATTCGAAAAGCCTCCGAGGTTCAAACAGAAGGTGAATTCGCCGAAAAGAAGATCATCGCCAATGGGTACCAGGGGAGCACCTTGACCACCCCTGGCTATGTCACTAACCCTAAAATTGCAAACGCAGGGAACGCTTGCAATGGCTGCTATGTGTGCACCAGAGCCAATTTGGGTGCTGAAACCATTAATAGGATCATGGAATACAGTATGGCCATGAGAGCCAATAAGAGCGGTTGAACTGTTGGTGTTTATTAGGAATTCCTTGACTCTTTCACCCATCCATCGACCAAGGTCAACATCGAGCTTCATTAAAGCATAAGCACTCGTATTCATAGCATTTCTAAGTCTTTCCTCAAGCTCTTGGGGGTATGCTATGGTTGTGGCTTCTGTAATTTCGAAAATCCATCCCTTTTTGCTTTCAGTAAACTCTGCAAGGCAAATATCTAAACCATCAAGGGATGTTCCGGACATTAAACCAATAACAGGGATGGATGCCCCTTTGCTAAACTTTAAGCTATCTAAAATGTTTGAAAACATTTACTTAGGTAGGTATGCAATTAGATTCTTGTAAGCTTCATGAATTAACCCTAAAAGAGTACTTGTATCATCAGGCTTCAAAGGTTGGTCATTTATGAAACCAGAAAGGGTATTGGCATTTATTTGCCAAGGTTCTTTAGCCGAAGCAGTACCTGTGTATTTATTTAGTGGAATAACACCTTTGTCGGAATAAGTTGTTATAGTGATACTTACTTGGGGAATGAGTCCTAGATTATTTTCATTCTGATTATCCGGATTCTTTGTTCCATATCCTGATTCTTTCGCAGCCTGAATATACCCAATTGTCATATCTACCCTAAAATATAACTTCGATGTACCAACCCTTATCGCTCTATTTATATTTACATCAGGAAAACCATAGGGATCGTAGTTGAAAGCATTGCCGTAGGTGTTCAATGGTAAAATATATACTCCGGTTTCCTTCTCAAGCATTTCTTGAAGAAGAAACCACGACTTCTCCTTGGTTCGGGCAATAACCTTGTCAACCTTTTTTCCGCTTACTTCAGGAAATAGGTGTGAAAGCGCATCGAGTTCTAGCTTAATTTGGGGGTTTATTGTATAGCTGAAAGTAATTAGAACTATTTGCTTGTTTCTCAGAATCTGTGAAAAGGATACAGTAGTTATCGATAATGCTAGTAAAGTCAGAACAACAGAGACAATTCTTTTCATATATGCTAAGATTTTATTGAGCTAAAGTATCTATTAAAGTAAGTATTTGCAATACTTAGCTTGTTTATTATTCCTTGATGTTATTAAATTACCAGAAAAATCTTGTTTCATAAGTAGCCTTATTCCCTTTTTTATCATTAGCTTCAAGCAACAGGGTGTGCTCTTTTCCAGAGTCTAACCTTTTTTTATCAAAAAGATAGAAGGCTAAATTATTCTTAGGATCA
>CAYZSD010000242.1:0-3027 GCA_964481075.1 uncultured Rikenellaceae bacterium
GCCTCCACGTCGAAGGCAACCTGAACGCTGGCCTGGGCATCCACGTCAACCGTGGCGCTGCTGGTGAGCAGGTTGAAGAAGGGCGACTGGGCGCTAATTGTAACAACAACTCCTGTTGCGCCAGCATTTCCTGAGTTGGTTACTGTTAGAATTAATTGTGCAGTTTCACCAGGCTCCAGGAAGTTAGGAATTCCTTGACCATCGTCATCAATGGAAAGATTACCTATAGCTAAAACAGGGGCGTTTGCTTTAAATGAGAATGATTGATTCCACTCGTAAACCGTTCCATCATACTCGCCTGAAATAGTAATTCCAAATGGAATAGTAGTTTGATTTGGAACATCATTAGCAATTGAAACAGTAAATGCACTGCTCAAAGCAACCTCTTGCCCAGGTTGAATTGTTCCTGCACTTACTGAATTGTCTATAATATTAATGTAAGGACTGTCTGAAGAAATCTGTGCTGATACTCCATTTGCAATATATGGCAGCTCAGAAATATTCTCAAGAATAACGTTTATTCCTAGTGTTTGCCCAAAATCTGGGGCAATAGATGTGCTAAAAGCTTTTAGTACAACGTAAGGTTCATCGGCGGGTACAGCGGAAATTGAACCAATATAAGTTACTTTGTTGAAGGCGGTAATTGCAACTGTAAGATCAAGTGGTTCAACGATCGGGTCTGCAAATTCAACAACAGCAACACCATCTTGAACAATTGCAGATGCCAGTAGTTGTACAACACCGTTGTTATCTTCATAAGAAATTGCAACCATAGCATTATCAGCATCGCAGTTAACTGTAAAAGAAGATGAACCAAGGAAAAGTGTAGGATTATGAGAGATCGTCATTTGTTGGGGAACATCGGTACGTACCATTAATGTTGGATCGCCAAAAAGAACCCAAGTATTATGTGTTTCAATTCCACTTGTTCCATGAACATCTAACATCTTCATGCTACCATTAATAGAGGTACCTCCGAAAGTACGCTTAATATTATTTGGGAAACCTTCAGCAAGAATTCCAACCATATGATCCTGTCCTGTTTGAGGGGGTTGCCATGCTTGGTTAATCGTTGACATCATCGTTCCAATTGCACCAGTTGGTTGATTATCATGGGTTGCCCGTAGCCAAGCTTCTGCGAAACAAGTTGTATTTACAAAAGCCCCGTTAACGCATGCTACTGACCAAATGAATGGAAGTCTTCCAATATTTGTTAACTGGTTTACTTGTGTTACACTATAATTAGCTACACTCCAACTTGTTTCACTACCGTGGTTACAGAAATTAATAATGCTGACACCATTATTTATACGAGAAGAAATAAGAGCCGCAGTGGTATTGGTAACACCTGGCACATTGCCATCATACTCACGATAAACTGTATTATATGTGAAATTTAATAAAGTATCACGAATTAAATCCATGTGGACATAATCATTTTCACCATTATGTCCTTGACCTGTTCCTTCGTTTCTGGCAATACCCATTCCAGAATTCACCCAAGTATCGGTAGTATTAAGATCGCGTTCGTACTCAATCATTCTTTGTACTTGAGTTTGAACATGTGCTACGTTCTCAGCAGAAAAACGACCAACAAATAATTCGTTATACGAATCATTTCCCGTAATATATCCATAAGCACCATCGGAGTGACCTGTTGATAAACTATTTGTTGGAATTTGAGCTGCATCACCAATAAGAAGAACGTGAGTAAGGTTATTACTTGGATTGTTGTAAAAATTAGTGATATAGGTTTTTATTGCAGCGCTAGTTGTTCCAGCCTGTGATTTTGGAACAATGGTAGTCTTACGACCTATCTTATTCTTCCAATTCACAAATGGTTGCATCGCTGTCATAAAATCGTCGAAACAAACAATTAATAAATCACCTTCTTCCTCTAGTATAGGATATTTGTCTGATCTATAGTTCATGAATAAATCACTATAAATTTGAGCAAATTCTCTATCAACTCCCGAAAGTATTCTGTTACGAATGAACTCATTTACACCAGATCTACCGTTTGAAGAAATCGTTACTGTAATTTCTTCGTAAACCCTCAGGGTTTTTGTTACAGGATTGTATTGAACTGGATAAACTTCTACTGCTTGTCCACGAAAATCACGAATAATATGAGGATCACGAAGACTAGCAAGTTGAGATGGATAGAAATCATCTACTTCATATATTTTCCCTTTAACGTAGGGAACATCATTGGGATTAATATTACGAGTGAGGTTTCCCTTTGAAGGTGCAACTTCGATATTGAAATAATCGTGGTAGTTTCCAGCTTTCACCTCAACTTTCATACCTCCCATATCAGGAATAATGATTGAACGAGCCAGATAAAAAAGATCTGGATATCCTTGTTCCAATACATTTGGAGCTTTTGGTGAATGAACAAGATGCGCAACTCCATAATCAGTCTGAACCTCTGTAAGGTATAACTCATGGAGTTGGAATGTTAGAACAATTTCATCGGATTTCTCCGAAACTACAAATGCAGAGTGCTTTTCTTGATGGTTCTCAAAAACAATTTTTTGAGATTGAGACCATCCTACAACAGTTACGGAAAGTAGCAAGAAAATCATTGCTTGCAAACTAACCCATTTCAAGTAGTTTTTCATCATACAAATTAAATTAGCATTAGGTATTAATTTTTAAAAAAACGAAAGGTTGCAAGATATAAAAAATAAAGCAATAAAGGCGGACTAAAATCCGCCTTTATTAAATCTATTTTGTGACTATTGCTTTATTAACTTCATCACTTTTACTTCTCCATTTATTGCATAGAAAGAAACCAAATATATTCCTCTACTAACTTCACTAGTATTAATACTTGTTCTTCCATTTAAAGACTCATCGAGTACTATCTGTCCTACGATGTTTGAAATTACTACACGCTCAACTTTATCTGAGTTAGTAATATTAAGAGTGTTATCAAATGGGTTTGGATACACGCTCAAACCATTGAGCAGGCTAAGCTCGGCACTAAGCGGTACAATGCTCACGGGCATGGTGAGGTTCTGG
>CAYZSD010000243.1:0-2990 GCA_964481075.1 uncultured Rikenellaceae bacterium
TTTACCAACGCCACCCTTGGGGTAGAAATAATCGAGATAGAGCGAAAAGTAGCTCAATGCAAAGAATGTGGGTGTATTCTTAAAGAAATGCTGGGCAATAATATCCCTAAGCGATGGGTTCTTTACCACAGAATTAAGGTAATCCTCCACAGGAACCTGAATTCGATTAATTTTACCTACGGTAAAAAGGAAACGTGGCATCCACGGAAGGAGTTTTTTGAAGATGAAAGATGTGTCGCGCTTTAAATCCTTAAAAAGCGGATTCTCAATTCCGTAAAGCACATCCATGTACTTCATTATCTTGCGAATGGTTTTTACCACCTCATCAATCTCCTTCTCGCTCTCTGGATAGAATTTTTTTAGGAGTTGCTTGTATTCTGTTAAGCTATCGATATTCTTGATGTTTAGTATTTCATTCTCAACCCCTAAGGATACAGGGCTTTTTACCACTTCAAGGTCGATATTTAAATCCTTTAGCATGGGGAAGATTATTCCAGCATCCTCCAGCGCCCTAACCCCAGCATCGAAATGAAATCCGTTGCGGGTAAAAGAGTTTACCAGTCCACCCAACTCCCGATTTTTTTCAATAAGCAGAACTTTTTGTCCCTCACGGGCCAAGTAGGTTGTTGCAGTAAGGCCGGCTATTCCACCGCCTACTATTATGGTATTGTATGTGTTTTCGCTCATTACTAAGTTAATGGTTTGGAATCCAACAATCAGTTGGAAATCTCATTATCTTACAACAGAAAATCTCTAAAATTTTCCCTATTAACAATTTTAACTTCAGTTTGATAGGTATTAGTAAATGTTTTAGGAATTTTAATCTTTCGTTTTTCACTAAACTTTATCTCGCAAGCAGTTAGCTGTCCGTTATATTCCTCTACATAATCAATCTCTTGCTGCTGAGTTGTTCTCCAGAAATAGGAATTAGCAAAGTGTTGCTGATATCTATTGCGTTTTTGTCGTTCGCAAATAATGAAATTTTCCCATAAAGCACCAATATCTTGCCTAATTGCTAAAGGCTGCAACTGACCAATTACGGCATTTCGTATTCCATTGTCGTAGAAATAAATTTTTCTTCCTGTTCGTATTTCGTTCCTCAAGTTCCGACTAAATGATCCCAAGCGAAATACTATAAAAGCTTTTTCCAAAATACTAATATACCTTTCAACTGTTTTAGGATCAAGGCCAGTAATCTGACCTAGCTCATTATAAGAAACCTCATTACCAACCTGAAAGGCAATTGCTTGCAATAAATTCCTTATTTCATCAGGCTTTTTTAAATTTCCGTAAAGAAGGACATCTTTGTACAAATAGCTGTCGGCAATTTCGCGTAGTATAACTTCTTGCTGTTCTAAATTCATAAGTACGTCTGGATAAAGCCCATATACCAGACGATTTTCCAAGTCTTGCTCTGCTCTTACGTAACCAACATGATTTTGCCATTCCAACCATGAGATAGGGAACATAAAAAAAGTTCTTTTTCTACCTGTAAGAGGCTCTTGGGTTGCATTTGCCAAATCGAATGAGGATGAACCACTTAAAATTATTTGCACATTGTCAAACGTATCAACCATTAACTTGGCAGTTTTACCTATTTCGTTGATTTGTTGGGCTTCATCTACAAATAGAATCTTGTAATTGCTGATAATTTGACGTAATTGTTCCAAATTTGGGGTGTCCAATAGTTTTCTTACTGTAGGATCATCGGCATTTAATTGAAGTGCTGATTCTTTGTATTCCTTCAAAAGCTCACGTATCATTGTAGTTTTTCCAACTTGCCGTGGACCATATAGAAGTATTACCTTTCCTTTAAACAGGTTCTTTGAAATTTCACCATGTAGGAATCTTTGTATCATTTTCTAGCAGATTTTTTGCAAATATATAAAATCTATGAATCAAATCCTAAAATATTATGATATTTCAGGAACGCAATCCCAAAAAATACAAGAATCAATTCACAATCCCCACCATCTTCAGCGTTTCATCCCATAGTTGCAGCGCAACTTCTTTGTCTAATGCAGGCGGTGCGGGTTCTTCCTTGGTGGTTAGGTTAAAGAATTTTCCGCTTACACCATCCAATTCATTTGAAACGCCTAAATAGTATAGTGCCTCAGCTGATATTTCGGGTGACTTTAAAGTTTTATCGAAGAAGTTTCGTTTAAACCATTTGTAAACAGGCCCATTTTCCTGTCCAGTTTCTGTTTTCACTGCCCCCGGATGCATTGTATTTATTGTAACTCCTGTGTTTTTGAAGTGTTGCTCAAAAACTATCATCGAAAGTAATTGAGCCGTTTTGGCTGAACCATAGCTTTTTAGTCCTGAATAACGACGTTTTTCCCAGTTCAAATCGTCAAGCCGCAATCCCCATGCTGCAAAGCGATGCCCCTCGGAGCCAACCATGATAATTCGAGCTTTCTCCTGCGATTTTAGCTTATCCATTAAAAAATAGTTCATTATGAAGGATGATAGGTAGTGAACCACAAAAACCTTCTCAAACCCTTCGGGGGTTAACTCACGTTTGGTAAGATAAACACCAGCATTGTGAATTATTACATCGATTGGAGATTCAAGTTGAGCCAATTCGTTTGAAACTCGGAAAATATCTTGCAGATTGCTTAAATCGGCAATTCGATAATCGCACTTAACGCCAAATTCACTCTCAATCTCCCGATAAAGATTCTCAGATTTCTCAGGGTTTCGATTAATGCACAAAAGATTCGCTCCCTTTGAAGCGTACTTACGGGCTGTAATATAGCCAATGCCCGATGTGGCTCCAGTTATAACAACAAGTTTATCCTTAAAGTCATTGGGGCAAATTTTGGGGTCTTTACGATTATTTCTAATCATTGCGAATATGTTAGACCACTTGTACTCGCGAATGTATTGTCGTGTTTTCTTATTCATAAATATTATCCAAATTTCTTAATCAGGAACCTACGGTACATCTTACCAAAACGTGGGATATTGTTGAAAATATCGCCCCATAA
>CAYZSD010000244.1:0-2986 GCA_964481075.1 uncultured Rikenellaceae bacterium
CAGCACATGGTGGGTAAGCAATTTGCCAACGAAGTTCAACGCTCATTTGAGCAGGGACGACTTATTCCGCAGTTATGGATGAACGGTGCAGTTGGCTCACCATTATCCATTGAACCAACTCTAAATGCTGCCGCTAAGGCAATTAAAGCAATGGAAAAGTAAATCGCTGTAAAAAAGCGATCTTTCAGTCTCTACAAAGTTGAGATGATTGTAAGTTTGGCAATCATCTCAACTTGATAAATCTCCGACAAAAAAATGCAGATTTCATTTGTACTTGTTGATGCTGCTGTTCCCGAAAACATTGGGGCTGCCGCCAGGGCAATCAAAACCATGGGGTTTACCGACTTAAGACTGGTTAATCCCTGCGACTATAAGTGCGACAAAGCGTTAATGCTTGCCCACGGATCGCACGATATACTGGAGAATGCCAGAGTATTCGAATCGCTCGAAAAAGCCATTGAGGATGTCGACTTTTCCATAGCCACCTCGGCCAAGCAGCGCTGGGTGAAGCAGGATATCATTTCGAGTCGGGATATTGGGAAGACTATCAAGCAGAAAAGCAATACCATTTCATCAATCGCCATGGTATTTGGTGGCGAGGAATCGGGATTATCGAACTCCGATATGGCCCAGTGCGATGCAGTTGCCACTATTCCAATCCCAGCCCCTTACCCATCGCTAAACCTTGCTCAAGCAGTTATGGTGTTTGCATACTCACTTTCCGAAATTGCACAGGAATTACCATCCGAAAGCATTGCTGGAGTGGAAAATAGCGGTTTTAAATCATTGAAAAACAAGATAATTCAACTATTGAATAGAGTAGGTATAACCAATGAATCGCTTGTGCATGGACGTGTTTTGGAACGGTTAGCCCAGATTGCAGATGAGGATGTAAATCTACTACACTCTGTATCATCTAAAATTATCGATAACCTGAATAAAAAAGAGTAAAATCCCTTGAAATGATGGAAAACAACTATTCAAATCAATACCCAAGCATTGGACAGGCTGTTGTGCTGTCGCTAATTGTAGTGGCTTTTATGCTATTTCTTTCACCAATCGTATTTCTGAAGGAATTTGTTGGTCAAGAGATGGCAACCTTTATCTACTACTTGCTATCGATGGGTCTTCCGTTTTGGATATTGTACTCGATGAGAAAAAGTAATACCGGCGAGAGGTCATTCAACTTTAGCATTACGTACAAATCCACCATTCCCCTTATTCTGCTTGCCACGCTTGGGATTCAGTACTCAATAACTCTCCCCATTTCTACTCAAATTCCTATGTCCGATGCAATCCGCGAAGCATTTAGCATGGCGATGGGTAATCCCAGCAATATTTTCAGCATTGCCACTTTGGTGATTTTAGCCCCGGTTTTTGAGGAGTTAATCTTTAGAGGAATAATCCTTAATGGACTACTCAAACGCTACTCGCCAGTACTATCTATAGTGGTTTCGAGTCTTCTATTTGCAGCGGTACATCTAAACCCTTGGCAATTTGTATCAGCTTTTTTTCTTGGATTATTCATTGGATGGGTTTACCTTCGAACCAAAAGCATCTCGCTGGCAATAATTATCCATGCATTCAACAACTTTGCCGCTATACTTCCCGAAATGCTTGGCTTTACATCAAGCGCTGATAAAAATATTTCTTTAAGCGAGTACTTTGGTGGAACATTTAACTATGCCCTAATTATTACACTTGCCGGCCTTATCGCAATTACATGTATATATCTGATAAGCAAGTCTTTTATTAGAGGTAGTGCAGAATACTACAAAGATAAACCTTCTGAAAGGGCATAAAATCAGCTTAAAGGCTTTACCAATCTCCATAAAAATAATACATTTACAAAAAAGTTACAAAACCATGTACGGTGTAGTAGATCAGAGCCTAGCAGCACTCCGAAAAGAACCATTCCACAGAAGTGAAATGGTGAGCCAACTCCTTTTTGGTGAAACATTTACTGTACTAGAAAGTTTCAGGGACTGGCTTCGGATAAAGGTTACCATTGATGAATATGAAGGCTGGATTGACAAAAAGGTATGTGAACTTTTTGATGATGAGCAAATGAACTTACTAACTCTCGATGGAGCATCAAACATTTGCACACGACTTTTCTCTGCTAAACCCAGCTACAGCGATACCCCAATTAGATTGTGTCCGGGTTCCACTATTTACGGTTTTGATAGTGATTCTGGGACTTTCCGGCTGCTAAACAACGACTACAAAACTTTCAATGTTCCATTCGATCCCCCCAGCGGAGGTTTGCGCGAGCAAGTTATTCAATACTCCCAATCCTATCTTAACGCACCATACCTTTGGGGAGGTCGCTCGCCTTATGGAATAGACTGCTCAGGCCTTTCGCAGGTTGTGTTTAAAATGCTAGGTGTAAATATTGCTCGCGATGCCAGCCAACAAGTGTTACAGGGAAATACGGTCGATTTCCTAAACCTTACTCAACCCGGTGATTTGGCATTTTTTGATGACGAAGAAGGGAACATAACCCACGTGGGCATTATTTTACCCGAGAACAAGATTATTCACAGCTCTGGGTATGTTAAAATCGATCTTCTCGATCAGCAGGGAATCTTCTCCATAAAAACCAAGAAGTATTCCTATAAACTTCGGGTTATTAAAAGAATTCTTGAGTTATAGAATGTTTTGTTAACTCCAAACCAACAATATCAATGATTAGACATCAAATTGTTATTGTACTGATCATAATTGTGGTTGCACTTTGGATAGGTTTTAGAAAAAAGGAAGGATCCAGCGACGACATTGATAATCAAATAGAATAAGAAAAAGATATGCTTATGGGTTTTGCGTACCCTTACCCTCGGATGCTAGTTACTGTTGATACGTTGGTCTTTCTTAAATCTCCCGGAAAAGTAATTCAGATCCTGTTAGTGAAACGTGGCAACGACCCGTTTGTGGGAGCATATGCCCTACCGGGCGGTTTTCCGGAGATGGATGAGCTACTGGTTGA
>CAYZSD010000245.1:0-2957 GCA_964481075.1 uncultured Rikenellaceae bacterium
GTCCAAAGCCTTTGCGTATTCCTCCTGCGAGTAGTAAATATTTCCAATATTATTCAATATCATTGCTACTCCCGATTTATCAGAGCCACCTTCCTTAAGAAACAAAGATTTTTGGAAATACTCAAGACCTCGAGGGTAATCCCCTTGGTAGTAGTAGATTAGCCCCATGTTGTTGTAAATTACAGAAAGTTCCCCCTTCTCACCAGTTTTTTCCTTTATTTCTAATGTTTTACTAAAATATTCCAATGCTTTTGCGTAGTTACCCTGTGAGAAGTAGATTAACCCCATATTGTTGAAACACATGGACACTCCGCTTTTGTCGCCCTCTTCCTCTGCAATACCTAAGGATTTTCCATAGTACTCCAAAGCTTGAGAATAGTCGCCTTGAGCAAAGTAAACGCTGCCAATATTATTGTAGCACATCATCAAAGCTTTGGCATCACTAAGTTCATTTGCAACCTCAAGGGATTTCTCATAATACTCAATGGCTTTAGTATAATCCGATTTTAATCGATGGTAAACCCCTATTAGCCTAAAACTTTCTGCCTGACCCTTTCTATATCCAATAATTGTTGAAATGGAATCGGCTACAGTAGCGTAGAGTAGCATTTTCGATGCATCAACCCTCACATAGCTATTAGCCAACTGGTTAAGAATGTTAACTCTCTTGCTGTCAACAGTAATGTGCTTGCTGAGTAGGTTTTCAAGGCTATCGATATTACTATTTTGAGCAAAACTAATTGCTTCCAAAATAGTCATTAGTCCTATCAAAATCCATTTATTATTAACCAGTTTTATCAAACCAAATAGTTTTGAGCATTAATGTCAATATACAATGAAATACCCCTTAAGTCTTTTGTAAGATTAAGGTTTTGTGAAATTGTTACTGGCTTTTACCCATTTCTTTTTGATTCCTCTAAAAACCTACTGATGAGTTCGTTGAGTCTTTCAGCCTTCTTCAGGGTTTCAATGCTCTGGTGCATCCGGTACTTCCAGTGATGCCTAACGTTGCTAGGCTCGTTGATCTTCTCCTTATGTGTCTCATCCCACCTTAGCTCTCCATCCATGGCTATAAGATCCTGAATAGGGAAGGTTGTCCACATGGCAGGTGAATAAACGTGCTGGGTGATGATCTGTTGGCAAATCCATGGTTCAGCAAACCAGGGTGCTTCTCCCCGATTTCCAAGTTCGCTGTTAAAGAACTGCTGAATCGACTCACGATCCTCCTCCCACCAACCCCTGATGGTTGCCATATCGTGGGTCGAAGTGGTGCAAACCGACATGTAGGGTGCATCGGCTGGATGGGCAAACTTAATCTTGGGGTTCTTCGACATGCGTTGGATATCGAGCCTGAGTATTGCCAACTTATCCATTACGGGGTGAACACAGTCGGGCACCATGCCTAGATCCTCGCCGCAGATGAGCATATCACTAGCTGCTGTAATGGCCGGAAGCTTCTCCATCCCCTTATGATACCAGAACTCCTCGTGACGCTTGTAGAAGAAGTGGATGTAAAGCTGATTTATCCGTTCCTTTGTCTGGTCATCGAGTTCGTTAAATGAGCTGGTGAACTGAAGGGTTATTCTTGGATGATACTGATCGTAGGCGGTTTGCACAAAAATTACGTTGGCAATCAGATCGAACAGTCCGTCGCGGATTCTTCGGTTTTTATCGGATAGCCCTTCCTCCTCAACGTCTTTCAGGAAGTGCTGGTTCACCTTTTTTTGGGTGTTAAACTCCTCCTTCATTCTATAAGTTCCATAACCAGTATCTTCAAGGAATGATGTTATTACCTCATCGGTGTATTCACCAAAAATAGGTGAAAGGAGGTGATGGCGAATGTATGGTTTCAACAACCTTTCATAATCAAAATGAATTCCCCAACCCTCTATTTCGCTTGCAGAAAGAGGAAGCGCTGGGTTGAATGCCCCAAGTAGCCCTTCCACGGCATCGATGGGAATCTCCCAAATTCTGAAGAACCCTAAGATATGATCGATGCGGTAGGCATCGAAGTACTCGGCCATTTTTTGTAGCCTTTTACGCCACCATGCGTAACCATCCTCGGCCATGCGAGCCCAATTATAGGTTGGAAATCCCCAGTTCTGCCCTTTCACCGCAAAATCATCGGGTGGAGCACCAGCCTGTGCCTCAAGGTTGAAGAGATGTGGCTCTGTCCAAGCCTCCATGCTATTAGGACTAATTCCTATGGGAATATCACCCTTAAGCACCACACTGTTAGAGCGAGCATAGTCCGACACCTCACGTAGCTGTTTATCGAGATGATACTGCAAGAAGTAGTGAACTGCTATATCGTCCCACTCCTTGGAATTGGGTTGGCTAATCTTCTCAATAGCCTTCCGATTGTATTCAGCGTATTTGCCCCATTTTCTGAAGTCGGCAGTTTTCATCTTATCGCGCAGATAGGCAAATGCGGCATAAGGCACTAACCAATCCTTGTTGTTCTCATAAAACTCTTTGTATTCTGGTATATCGAAGAAAGTAGTCTTCTCCTGGTCGAATAGCAACTTATAGTATCTGGACTTGGTTCTGTGAACATCAAGGTAGCTAACATGATCGTGTAAATTAAATTCCTTCTGCTTAGCTTCGAACTCGGCCATCAACTTCTTGTCCTTCAGCTTGCCCATTTTGTGAATATTCAGGTAGATGGGATGTAGAGCAACAACTGAAATTGACTTGTAAGGGTAGGAATCGAGCCAGCTATGGGTGGCTATGGTCTCATTAATAGGCAGGATTTGAACCATTTTCAGACCTACCATCTTTGCCCAGTCGATAAGGTCAATCAGGTCGTTGAATTCTCCAACACCAAAGCTCTTCTCGCTGCGAAGCGAAAAAACGGGAACAGCAACTCCAGCCCCCTTCCAGTTCCCTTGGGGGTGAACAAAGGACTCATCGGAACGAACAAAAGCGAATTCGTCTTCATCCTTTGGTAGCTGCTC
>CAYZSD010000246.1:0-2802 GCA_964481075.1 uncultured Rikenellaceae bacterium
CTAATCCAAATTTTAATACCGAAGAAAGAATAAAGCTGCACACCTTATTTTTAGATTACTTCTACAAGGGGGGATTCCCTTTCTATTTGCAGTCAAATAGTTCGCAATATCTTAAATCACTATACGAAAGCATTATTTACCGTGATGTACTGGTACGTAACGGATTAAAAAACGACAAAGAAATACTTGAATTGGTCCATTTCCTAGCGAGCAATACATCTAAGCTTGTATCCTATAATGGTTTAACAAAGATTATTGGAGTAAGAAATGCAACCACCATAAAAAACTATTTTGATTTTATTCAAGATACATACCTTGTTTTTACTGTTAGCAAGTACGACCACTCCCTTAAAAAGCAAATACAAAATCCCAAAAAAACCTACTTTATTGATCTTGGCTTAATTCGTGAGATTGGGTTTCATCATTCCGAAGATAATGGCCGTTTGCTCGAGAATCTTGTTTTTATTGAATTAAAAAGAAGAGGTGAAGAGATCTTCTATCACAATCAGAAGCACGAATGCGACTTTGTAATTAAGAGGAATAATTCAATTGTTGAAGCCATTCAGGTTTGCTGGTCAATACACAACAATGACACTCGAAAAAGAGAAATCAATGGTCTTAGGGATGCTTTAAAATCATACAACCTAAATCAAGGCCTAATCATCACCGATGATGAAGAGGATATCATAAGTGAAAATGGATATACAATTCATATTAAACCCGCCTGGAAATGGCTGTTGAATCTTTAAAAAATTAGCCAAAATACACAGCCTGTCCCACTTTCAAACTGTCGTAAAACGAATGTTATTTGAAGGAGAGCATCTGTTCTCAAAAGCTAATAAATCCTTAAACTTTTTGACTCCCCTAACCCTTTGCAAGCACCTATATTCCATTGATTTACAAAAGATCCTTCAAGATTCCAGATTTCATAAAGCCTTAGCTTTAAATTGATAGGGCTTGAGTTGATACGTTGTATCCTTACAAAAAAAATAGTGAAGATGAGGATAACACGTTTTTCAATTCGTAGGTTGTTGCTGGTAACTGCAGCCGTGCTAGCAATTATGCTTTTTTTTATAGGCACAATTACAAATTTCTACATTAAACAGTCATTTTCACAATTTGAGTTGCTTCGCGAAATTGATAGGATAAACAGTTTGGGTCTTAGAGCTCGCAGTATCGAGAAAGACTTTTTGCTCAAGGAAACAGTTAACTACGATTTTTTTGCAACAGGCAATAGCCAGTATATCGAAGAATTTGAATCAATTTCAAAGGAGATAGGCAAGGCGTTGAAAGGGTTAAAATCACTCGAGCTAATTACTTCGTTAAATCTTTCCGAAATACTGGACTCCTCAATTGAATCGCATAGGATATACTCCGAAGCTTTTACAGAAACAACAAAACTTATAAAGCATCGTGGATTACGCGACGATGGGTTAATAGGAGAATTTCGCAGATCGATTCATAATGTTGAGAGTCATTTCAGCGAGATGAAAAACTATTACTTTACATCCCAAATGCTGATGTTAAGGAGGCATGAGAAGGATTACCTACTTCGTAAAGACCTAAGCTACCAAAAAAGGTTTCATTCGTTGCTCCTAGACCTTGAGAATGAGGTGAGTAAGCATGGTAACATCAAGAATAGTGAGGTTTTGGTAGGGTTTTTAACAAACTATGGTGAGATTTTCGATAAGTTGATAGAGGTTGATAGGAAGATTGGTTTCAACGAAAACGAGGGAATACTTGGAGTTCTAAATGAGAGTGGTAAATCGGTTGAATATGGCCTTAAGAGCCTTAGTAACGCTATTTACGATTATTCTCAGAATAGAATAGGATCAGCAGTTGCTACACTATTCGGATTTGTTGCCATGATATCTGTTTTAGCAGTTCTAGCTTTGCTATACGTATCAAAACATATTGTAACTGCAATTAGGCGTTTACAAAGATATATTACACGTTTAGGCTTGGGTGAACTCCCCGATGAGATTGAGATAAGAAGTAACGATGAGATTTCACAAATGGAGGCATCGATAAATATCCTCACCGATAACCTTAGGAACACAAGATCTTTTGCCATTGAGGTAGGCAATGGGAATCTCGAGTCGGAGGTAGATGTATTTGGGAATAAGGGCGACTTGGGTGGAGCGCTCATCGAGATGCGCAAAAAACTTTTACAAGTTTCCAACGAAAGGGAGCAGCAAGCCATTGAAACTGACCGTAGGATGTGGGCAAATGAAGGGATGGCCATCTTCGCAGAAATCCTAAGAATGCGTGATAAAACGATGGAGGATTTGGCCTTTGAAATAATTAAAACACTTGTAAAATACTCAAAATCAAATCAGGCTGGAATTTTTCTGATGTATAAGGAGGATGGAGAAAAGCCCGTGCTTAATCTTCTGGCTACTTACGCCTGGGAGCGCAGAAAGTACTCCAAGATGCAGATTGAACTCAACGAGGGACTTGTTGGTACCTGCGCTCTTGAAGCAGAAACTTCTCTTTTCACCGATATTCCTAAAGATTACATCAGAATCACCTCGGGCCTGGGTGAGACAACTCCAACCTGTCTGATTTTAGTTCCTCTAAAAGTGGAAGGTGAGGTGCTGGGTGTTATTGAAATGGCTTCATTCAATATCTATGAACCCTTCGAGATCGAATTTATTGAGAAAGTAGTTGCCAATGTGGCCTCCACGCTGCAAATGGTAAGAATCAACGACCATACTAGGCAGTTACTCCAACGTACTCAGCAACAAGCCGAAGAACTTCAGGCGCAGGAGGAGGAGATGCGACAAAATATGGAGGAGATGC
>CAYZSD010000247.1:0-2800 GCA_964481075.1 uncultured Rikenellaceae bacterium
CTAATCCAAATTTTAATACCGAAGAAAGAATAAAGCTGCACACCTTATTTTTAGAGTACTTCAACAAGGGGGGATTCCCTTTCTATTTGCAGTCAAATAGTTCGCAATACCTTAAATCACTTTACGAAAGCATTATCTACCGTGATGTACTGGTACGTAATGGGTTAAAAAGCGACAAAGAAATTCTTCAATTGGTCCATTTCCTAGCGAGCAATACATCTAAGCTTATATCCTATAATGGCTTAACAAAGGTTATTGGAGTAAGAAATGCAACCACCATAAAAAGCTATTTTGATTTTATTCAAGATACATACCTTGTTTTTACTGTTAGCAAGTACGACCACTCCCTTAAAAAGCAAATACAAAATCCCAAAAAAACCTACTTTATTGATCTTGGCTTAATTCGTGAGATTGGGTTTCATCATTCCGAAGATAATGGCCGTTTGCTCGAGAATCTTGTTTTTATTGAATTAAAAAGAAGAGGTGAAGAGATCTTCTATCACAATCAGAAGCACGAATGCGACTTTGTAATTAAGAGAAATAATTCAATTGTTGAGGCCATTCAGGTTTGCTGGTCAATACACAACGATGATACTCGAAAAAGAGAAATCAATGGTCTTACAGATGCTTTAAAATCATATAGCCTAAATCAAGGCCTAATAATAACCGATGATGAAGAGGATATCATAATTGAAAATGGATATACAATTCATGTTAAACCCGCCTGGAAATGGCTGTTAAATCTGTAAAAAATAGCCAAAATATACAGCCTGCCCTACTTTTAAACTGTCGTAAAACGAATGTTATTTGAAGGAGAGCATCTGTGCTCAAAAGCTAAAAAATCCTTAAACTTCTTGAATGCTGTAACCTTTCGTAAGAGTCTATATTCCATTTATTTACAAAGCCACTTTTGGGGTTCAATATTTCACAAAGCCTTAACTTTAAGTTTAAGGGTTTTGAAAGCAAACGTAGTATCCTTGCAAAAAAATATTTGAGATGAGGATAGCACGTTTTTCTATTCGCAAACTATTGCTGCTTACAGCACTGTTTCTTGCATTTATGCTTATTTTTATTGGCTCAATTACCAATTTCTTTTTAAAACAATCTTTTTCACAGTTTGAACTTCTCCGGGAGATAGATAGGATTAATAGTATGGGGCTTAGGGCTCGAAGCATTGAGAAAGATTTTATGTTAAAAGAAACTGTTAACTACGACTTCTTTGCAACTGGTAATAGCCGGTATATACATGAATTCGATTCTCTTTCGAAGGAAATAAGCAAAGCTCTCGACAGATTAAAGTCTCTAAATCTAATAGCTTCATTAAACCTTACTGAAATTTTGGAAACAACTATTGGCTCTCATAAAAGCTATATGGATGCTTTTTCAAAAACTACAAAGCTAATAAAGCACCGCGGGTTAAGAGACGAGGGTCTAACTGGTGAGTTTCGTAAGTCAATACATAATGTAGAGAGCCAGTTCAACGAAATGAAGAACTACTATTTTAACAGCCAAATGCTTATGCTCCGAAGGCACGAGAAGGACTATCTTCTCAGGAAGGACTTAAGCTACCAAAAAAGGTTTCACTCTTTACTTCAAACCCTAATTGTGGAAGTGAGCAATCAAAACTATTTAAAGAATAGGGAAGAGCTAGTGCATTTGCTAAAAAACTACGGTGAGGTATTCGACAAGCTAATTGAGGTGGATAGGCAGATAGGATTCAATGAAACAGAAGGGATGCTCGGCAAAATGCACGAGACTGGAAATTCAGTTGAAAGCGGTTTAAAGCATTTAAATAAAGTTATTTACGATTACTCTCACAAAAGAATTGGCACTACCGTCTCTTCTCTTTTTGGTTTTATCGTGGTTATCTCGATTATTGCTGTTCTCCTTCTTCTTTTCGTTTCAAAGCATATCGTAAACGCTATCAGAAGGTTGCAAAAATACATTTCCCAGCTTGGCTTGGGTGAACTCCCCGATGAGATTGAGATAAGAAGTAACGATGAGATTTCCCAAATGGAGATATCAATCAATACTCTAACAGAGAACCTTAAAAACACCCGCTCATTTGCTATTGAAGTGGGTAACGGTAATCTTGATTCGGAAGTTAATGTATTTGGTAATAAGGGCGATTTGGGGGGAGCACTTATTGAGATGCGGAAGAAACTTCTTCAGGTTTCCAATGAAAGGGAACAGCAAGCCATGGAAACCGAGCGCAGGATGTGGGCAAATGAAGGGATGGCCATCTTCGCAGAAATCCTAAGGATGCGTGATAAAACGATGGAGGATTTGGCCTTTGAGATCATCAAAACCCTTGTAAAATACACAAAATCAAATCAGGCAGGTATATTTTTAATGAACAGGGAAGATGGTGAAAAGCCCGTGCTAAATCTTTTGGCCACTTACGCATGGGAGCGTAGAAAGTACTCCAAGATGCAGGTGGAGCTCAACGAGGGACTGGTTGGTACTTGTGCCCTTGAGGCTGAAACTACTCTTTTCACCGATATTCCTAAAGATTACATCAGAATCACCTCGGGCCTGGGCGAGACAACTCCAACTTGTCTGATTTTAGTTCCTCTAAAAGTGGAGGGCGAGGTGCTGGGTGTTATTGAAATGGCTTCTTTCAATATCTATCAACCATACGAGATTGAGTTTATCGAAAAGGTAGTAGCCAATGTGGCATCCACCCTTCAAATGGTTAGAATCAATACTCATACCAGGCAGCTGCTTGAACGTACTCAGCAACAGGCCGAAGAACTTCAGGCGCAGGAGGAGGAGATGCGACAAAATATGGAGGAGATGC
>CAYZSD010000248.1:0-2781 GCA_964481075.1 uncultured Rikenellaceae bacterium
TGCTGCCATTGCCATCGAAAGGCCCCACAAGGCTCGATGGTGGTGGGGTGCCAACCCAAAAAGTTTTTTCAGCAAAACCATAATCAATACTACCATTTGAAACGTATGCTTTCACCCAACCTATGCTAGAATTAGTTGAACTAGAAGCCTTTACAGTATAATTGATGGTGTTTTGCCCTGACACATAAACCAAATTGCTACTTTTTGTCCATGTGATGCTTGCATTTAAAGGAAGGTGATTTAACGAGAAAGTTCTGTTGCTTGAACATACAGGAACGATACCTGAAATTGACCCTGGCAAAACGGTAAAATTCGCACAGCTCCACTCAGACGCAATATCACATTGGGAGTTGAGGGCTCTTACACATACTGTTGTATTTAGATTAGTATAAAGGTTAACAGAATGGCCTGAACCTGTTATTGTCCCATTTGTGGTAGTCCATTCGTATCCTGAAGCTGGCTCAACAGGTGTAACCGATATTTGTGTAGGCTTAGCGTAGATACTATTACCAGTTAAGTTTGGTTGACCAACAGAAAACAACCTATTTGGAAAAATATTTACTATTGCGCTTTCAACCATATTAAAGTTACTGCTACCAGGTTCAAATTCACCTAGATGATAAGGTCCATTATAATCACCATACCATCCCCAGTTGCAATTGAAAGACCCATCGCTATAATACCCATCGATTACCCAAGTATGTCCCCCATCCAAACTTCCACCGCTGTAAATGATGGGCCTGCCATTGTCAAGTTGGCTTTCTAGGATGCCCTGCCAATTACTTGTTGTATGATAGACCCTCCATTTTAGATCGATTGCGCTTGATAGGCCGAAAAAGTTTTCTAAACCACTCTTTGCACGCCATGGGGTTGAGGTTGACCCAGAAATATTATAATTCATTTCACTTACAACTCCGCAATGGTAGATAAGCAGTGCGTTATGGTCGTTGGAAGAAAAGAGGTTCATCCCAGCCCACTGGTAATTGGCCTGCCCAATATTTGCGGTAAGGGTCTGCGAGTTCCATGTGTAAGACTTCACCCCTGTTTCCTTTACCCTGCATGACCAATAGTGTAGGACTTGAGCCATTGCTACAGCTACGCAACCAGCTGGATAGTTCTGAATAATATCAATCGGAGGACAAAAACGGTTATACCCACTCCCTTGCCCCCACTCCGTGGTAAGCAGCGATGCAACGCTTTTGGCTGATCTGGGGCTAGTAAAATGTTTCATTTCAACATCGTACTTACTCCATAGCGTATCAACCTTTTCGCCACTACCTAACCCTTTTTCACGAGCAAGCATAATTTCATGCTTGTACTTCTCCAGGAGGTAAAGTAGCCCAGGGGGAGCCTTGTCGTAGCTAAATTGGCCCTTGATGCTCCGCCCCAGCACGGGAATCATCATTTTTTCGGCCGATACTATGGTAAACCCGCTATCCATAATGTTGACAATGCAGTAGAGCAGGAACCCGGCATCGTCCTTAACGGGGATAACCTCGGTAATAGCTATTTTATCGAGTAGCTCCCTACCCGTTTCAATGGCCAATTCGCTGTATGCGTTAATAGCCACTCGTTCTATGGACTTCATATCAACGGGCTGGGCAAAAATGGTACTGGTAAACCACGCCATCGCGGTAGCGATAGCTATCAAATGTTTTCTCATCATATTATGTTTATTTTAATCGTGTAAAGTACTCTTCAATTCTACCTTCAAGGATTATTTGGTTTAAGCCAATGGTGTCCAAAACAGAAATTTCTGTGCGATTTTGAAAGGCCTCGTTATCTTTGGCTCGCCAAAACTCGGTGTAAGGGTCTAAATCGAGCATGTACTTCCAAATAGTGTCCTGAGGTATGTATAAGCCATCATACTTAGTAATAAATTCATTGAATGTGACATTAATAAAGGCATCATTCTTATGATTACCTTCAGCATCTAAAATGTAATTATTTATCAACTTTGCTCGCTTTAGATTAATCGTATCACCATCAACTACAATATATCGTAATGCATTATAAGTACCTCTGACTATCTTGCCATCTTTAATTCCAACGGTTATTAAATTATAATAATCACCCTTAGTTAAATATAGGCATACACCCGGATGGTCAGCCTCTGTAGAAATCTTATCGCAACTGAAAAAAACTAGTAATAATATAGATAACGTTGTGTAGATTAATTGTTTTTTCATAACATAGTGGTATTGGTTAATAAATTGATACTATTTTAATCGGGTAAAATATTCTTCAATTCTACCATCCCGTATTATTTTCTTTAGCCCTAGGGTATCCAGTTTTGTATTTTCAGATAGATGAATGAAAGCCTCGTTGTTTTTAGCCTGCCAAAGTTCAAGGTAGGGATCCAAATCGAGCATATACTTCCAGATGGTGTCCTTCGGAAACGAAAGCTCATCGGACCTCTCAAGCCAAAGCAGATATTCCTTGAAGGTAACAGACAGGTATGCATCCCTTAATGAACCCTCAAAGTCTAAGACATAACCATCCACAATTCGTTCCCTAAACTTATTTATCGTATCGGTTTCGGTGATGTAAAGTCTGGGCAGGGGGAATCCTGGCAGCCCTGCAACACCATCCTTTTCCTTGTTCATCCACACCACAACGTTCTCAAAGTAATCCCCTCTTGTGCGGTAGAGGGAAACACCTTGTCGATCTGCCTCAGTAGCAATCTTATCGCAACCGTTAGAAACTAGCACAATAAATGCTGATAAGATTGCGTAAATCATTAGTTGTTGTTTTGTTTTCATGGTTCATTAGTTGGGGGAG
>CAYZSD010000249.1:0-2624 GCA_964481075.1 uncultured Rikenellaceae bacterium
GAGCCTCGGTGTTTCTAAAACCTTGGTCTCGATGGTTATTAACAATAAAGGTGATGATCATGGGATAAGCCAGGAAACTCAGAAGAAGGTATTGGATAAGATTGAGGAGTTGAAGTATCGACCAAACGTATTGGCTCGTGGCTTTAGGACAGGTAAAACCAATACTATTGGGTTAATTGTATCCGACATCTCAAACCGATTCTACTCGCGCATTGCTCGTAGAGTTGAGGACTATGCTTGGCAGCGTGGCTACAGCGTGGTTATTTGTAGTACCGATGAGAATGTGGAAAAGGAAAAGCAGCAAATCAGACTGCTACGCGACAGGAAGGTAGATGGCATGATAATTTCTTCATCGCAGCAGAGCGCCCAGATGTTTAGCAAGCTTGATGAAGAGGGGATGCCCCACGTTTTGATAGACCGAAAGTTTGACAACATAAAATCGATTAATGTTTCGGTTGACAACTTTGGGGGCGCGCAATTGGCTGCTCGCCATCTTATATCCCAAGGAATTAGAAAGATTGGTTTGGCTACCATTACCCCGGAACACATTTCAACAATTAGGGAAAGAGAGGAGGGATTTTTATCGGCATTAGTCGAATCGAAGATTAACATTAAGCCTGAGTGGAATTTACGCATTCCTTTTAAGAATATTGACGAATCGATAAAAGTCCACTTAACCCGACTGTATCAATCGGCCAACTTACCAGAAGCAATTTTCACGCTAAACAACAATTTAACGTCGGCATGTTTAATGAGTCTGAAAAAGTTATCGCTTTCTGTACCAAAGGATATCGTGCTAATTGGCTTCGATGATGTGTTATACTTCAACTTCACAAACCCAACAGTTACTGCCATTGACCAACCTGTTGAGCTAATTGGAGAGAAAGCCTTCGACCTTCTGTTAAAGCAAATTGAGAAGAAGGAGATTCTTTCCGAAGAACGTTCAGTTATACTTCCTGTTGATATTATTATTCGTGAATCATCCATTAAACCTGCATAAACTATGTCACGAAACAAAACCTTCCCAATTTTCCTAGCATTCCTGGCCATGGGCTTTGGCGATGTTGTAGGTCCTCTCGTATCGCTAGTAAAGGATTCGTTTGATGTATCGAACTTTGTGGCATCGCTTATGACCACAAGCGGTTTTATAATGTTTGGGATTCTATCAATCCCCCTTGGAGTATTCCAGGATAAAAAGGGAAAGAAGTTCATCCTTTCAATGGGATTAACCATTGCTCTTATTGGATTGATAGTTCCAATTCTTTTTGGGATGTACGGCCCAAAAGTTATGGTTGAAACGGGCTCATTCACAAAACTGTATGCTCTTTTTGCATCCATTTTTCTTTTGGGTGCAGGAGCCACAACGCTTCAAGTTGCAGGAAATCCCATAATGAGAGATGTTTCACCTGAAGGGCAATATTCTAGTAATCTTTCGCTTGGGCAATCCATCAAGGCAATCGGTTCATCGCTTGGTTTCCTTGTACCGCCGGCAGTTGCAGTTTGGTTTGGTCTCGATTGGACTATCCTGTTCCCAATGTTTGCCTTAATTATTCTGATAACTCTAATTTGGGTGAACTCGCTGAATATTCAAGAGAAAAAAAGCACCGATGTTGCACCAGCAACATTAGGTTCGAGCCTTAAACTGCTTGGCAATCCGTTTGTTTTTGTAATGGTTCTTGGGATTTTTCTATACGTTGGGGCTGAGGTTTCAATGAGTGCTCAGATTCCAATCCTAATGGATAGGGTATTTAACATTAAAGACATTGGCCTATGGATGGCTTGGGGATTATTCTTCCTTCCCATTTTCCTTGGGCGACTTGCCGGAGCATTTATCCTTAGGAAAACAAAAGTAGGCAAGTTTTTGGTTGTTAGCGTTTTGCTCTCAGTTGTTGGTATGCTTATGCTTTTCTTCGGAAGCCAATACATTGCATTTGCCGGAATTTTTATGATAGGGCTTGGATTCTCAAATATCTTCCCGATTATCTTCTCAATTACCGTTGATACTATGCCCGAAAGGGCAAATGAGCTATCTGGGCTTATGGTTACGGCAATTGTGGGTGGTGCGGTAATTCCACCAATTACGGGCGCAGTAGCAGATGTTAATGTTCAACTCGGATTTTTGGTGCCGGCTGCTTGTATATTTTACATATTTATTCTTGCACTGAAATTTGCAAAGAAGTGATAGTACAATAACTAACACTTTTGAATTTGAAAATATTAGTAATAACCTGAGGTTGATATAAAGTGTTTAGATTAAACCCCAAAAAATAAGGTAATAAGGCCAGAGGTCTTGGATTTTGACATTTATACTAAGGTTTGAAAACTAAAATGATAAGTAAAAGGTTTCTTGATGGAACTATCTAAAGAACAGAAAGTTGTAATGACCCTTGATGCTGGGGGAACAAACTTTGTATTCTCGGCAATAAAGGCAGGAGTTGAAATAGTTGAGCCTATAACTTTGCCCTCGTTTGGGAATAACCTTGAACAATGCCTTGCTAATATAAATGCTGGTTTTCAGAAAGTTTTTCAAAGTCTTTCGGAGAAACCAGTGGCAATCAGCTTTGCATTTCCTGGTCCTGCCGATTATCCCAATGGCATAATCGGTGATTTGGGTAATTTGCCAG
>CAYZSD010000250.1:0-2520 GCA_964481075.1 uncultured Rikenellaceae bacterium
CCTCGCTTTAGCTTCGTAGGTTTTCCTAACCTCACCTTTGAGGAGCCCGATGAACATCGGTTCCCCATGCTTCAGTTTGCACGTGAAGCCATGATGAAAGGGGGAAATACGCCTTGCGTCCTAAATGCCGCCAACGAGATTGTTGTTGACGCATTCCTAAAAGAAAGAATTGGATTCCTTCAAATGGCCGACATCGTAGAGGGTACCCTTTCTAAAGTTCACTTTGTAAAGCATCCAACCTTCGACGACTACTTAAACAGCGACCTTATGGCGAGAGAAGCCGCCACAGATATGATTTAACTAATAAACAGCAATTTAGACAATTAAGTGTATATTTAACTAAAATTTAACATGGAAATTTTCATTAAAGTTCTTCAGTTCTTCTTAAGTATTGCAATCCTTGTTCTGCTGCACGAACTTGGTCATTTTGTTTTTGCAAAGGTTTTTAAAACAAGAATTGAAAAGTTTTACCTCTTTTTCAACCCATGGTTTTCTCTTTTTAAGACAAAAAGAGGGGAAACCGAGTACGGAATAGGTTGGCTTCCGTTGGGGGGATACGTAAAAATCGCTGGTATGATTGATGAATCGATGGACAAGGGGCAGCTCAAGCAACCTCCTCAACCCTACGAGTTTCGATCAAAGCCAACCTGGCAAAGGCTTTTTATAATTCTTGGTGGAGTGATGGTGAACTTTATTCTGGCCCTTGTTATCTACTCAATGATTCTTTTTACCTGGGGTGAAGAGTATCTGCCTACTCGTAACCTCACCTATGGTGTGGCATGTGATTCATTGGCTCTGGAGATGGGGTTTAGGAATGGCGACCGAATTTTATTGGTTGAAGGTAAAGAGGTTGAAGCTTTCCATCAGGTAGTTCCTGAAATAGTCCTTGAACGAGCCACATCTGTAACAGTAGAAAGGGATGGTGAAACACATGAAATTGCAATTCTCCCTGAGTTTATTCCCAAAATGCTGAAAACTCCAAGACTCTTCCAACCAAGATTCCCTTTGACTATAGGTTTCGTTGCAAAGGATTCGTATGCAGAACGTGCCGATATTAGGGTTGATGATAAGCTTGTTGCCATAAATGGAACTGATGCGTTCTTTTTTGACGAGTTTGTTTCTGCCATAAAAGCAAACCGTAATGGTTCTGTGGATCTAGTCATGGATCGTGCTGGAGAGCTTGTCAAACTAACTGTTCAGATTCCGCAAGAGGGAATTGTTGGGATTAACCCATCTGCTCAGGCACATGTTTTCGAGTTTAAGAATAAACAGTACTCATTCTTTAGTGCCATTCCAGCTGGCATAAAACTTGGAGTACAAACATTTACAAGCTACTTAAAGCAGCTAAAGCTGGTTTTTTCTCCATCAACCAAAGCTTATGAATCTCTTGGCGGTTTCATTTCCATTGGCAGTTTCTTCCCAGGCACCTGGGACTGGCAGGCCTTCTGGAGCTTAACAGCATTGCTATCGATTGTTCTCGCTATTATGAATGTACTTCCTATACCTGCTCTCGATGGAGGGCATTTGGTCTTCATCCTCTATGAAATGGTATCGGGGCGTAAGCCAAGCGATAAGTTCCTTGAGTATGCCCAAATTGCCGGTATGGTATTCATCCTGTCGCTACTACTTTATGCTAACGCTAATGATGTAGTTAAACTATTTAGGTGACGCTCATTTTCAACAACATAAATTGTTTTCAATATGTATGGATTTATTATTTTAGGCACACCCGGTGTATGGCAAGTAATAATAATCCTTGCTTTAATCCTCCTTTTCTTTGGTGGAAAGAAAATTCCTGAGCTTATGCGAGGGCTAGGGAAGGGTGTTGGTGAATTCAAAAAGGGCATGAACGAGGCTGATGAAAACGATGAAAAAGAAACCCAAAAAGAAAAGAAGTAGGATTTCATGAGGAGAATGGTTTTTTTGAATTGTATTAGATTCTACCTGAAGTTTCTTATTACGTTAGCTCTGTTTTTGCCCGTTCGGGCAAATGCAACGTTTAGGATTGGCACAAAGGAACACTCCTATACATGTTGCGTTACCCTTTCACTTGAAAATCTCAAAAACCTCAAGATTTTTTCCGATTCTACCGAAAAGGTTGGTGTTGCCAATCAGCACCCTGTTTTCCCCGATTTAGTGTACGAGTATAAGATTGCAGCCATCGACAACCTTTCCCCAATTGATTTCGACTACAATCAGCATGTAAAAAGATATATTGATATTTACACCATTGAGCGTCGCGAGCAGGTTTCACAGATGCTCGGGTTAGCTGAACTTTACTTTCCCCTTTTCGATGAGATGCTCGACAAGTACCAGCTTCCTCTTGAGCTAAAGTACCTTGCAGTGGTTGAGTCGGCTCTCAATCCTTTGGCTGTATCACCAAGTGGCGCTGTAGGGTTGTGGCAATTCAAGATAAACACAGGGCGAATGTTCGACCTTAAGGTGAACAGCTACATCGATGAACGTATGGACCCTATAAGATCAACCGAGGCCGCTTGCATGTATCTCCTTTACCTCTAT
>CAYZSD010000251.1:0-2478 GCA_964481075.1 uncultured Rikenellaceae bacterium
AAACAATAAACATCTGTATATCTGCATCATTTGCCCCTTTGTAGGTAACATTCTCAACCCGTCCCAGTTGAACTTGCTTTAGCAATTCATCATTGAACGAAGTAATTCTTATACTTTCTCCCTTTTTAATATCAAAACGAAAAAGTTCAGAGGGTCTATTAATAGTGTTATTATTATATATTAAATACTTATCAACAGCATTTGCCAACCCGGTGCAAGTTCCACCTCGATAAATCTCCTTATGCTTACCTCCAGCTACTGGAATTGAAAAAATTGACTGCATAGCTTGGTCCTCAGCCAGAAAGAAAATGGTTTTCCCATCGTTACTCCACAACCAATTTGAGCAGGAAATATCGATGTTCTCTGTAATATTTCGATGTGTCTTGCTAGCCCTATCATAAACAACAAGTTGAACGTTGTCTGCGTAAAAATCGGGACGATTCTGTTTACCATAAAGAACAAATTTACCATCAGGGCTATAAACAGGGTCGCTATCACTTGCTGGGTTTGCACTGGTTATGTTCATCATTGTGCCCGATCCATCGGTTTTAAGTAGAAAAATATCGGCATTAACATCGGTGTAGGGTTGCTGAGTGCTATTGCCCGAAAGAGAAATCTCGTTTCCATCGGGTGAAATATCGTAGGATGCACCACCCATTAATCCAAAAAGCATAGAGGTGTTAGGCATCAGATCCGTCACCTTTCTATTTTCTAGATTTACCGAAAAGATTCGTGGGTACATCCCCTCGGTAAGCCATCTGTCCCAATAACGATACATTCTGCTTTCGGTTACCTTTGCTGAAACCTTTGAATCCTTCGCTTCCTTTAACAATCGCTTTAGCTCAACGAAATCGCCGTTGTAATCAGGGTAAACATTAGCAACAAAAGCAATACTTTTACCATTGGGAAACCATTTAGGAGCGTAAACACCAACAGGCATTTCGGTAATAAACCTTGCCTCACCCCCATCGATAGGCATCACGTAGAGCTGTGCCGGACCATCTGCTCTCCTTGAAACAAAAGCAATGTCGATACTGTTGGGAGCCCAAACAGGCGAACTTGCCTTTCCGCATTGAGTGAGCTGCCTTTGAATTCTTGTTTCATTATCAATGAGAAAAACATTTGTTCTACCTGAATTTTCATCAATCGAATATTCTGTAACCGTAAAGACACTCCACTTCCCATTGGGCGAAACCTCAGGATTACCAACCCGTTTCATCTCCCACATTATCTCAGGGGTGAGGACTTGACCAGTAACATGGGTACTACTAAATGCATAAAAACTTAACAGGATAATAATTGAAATTGTTTTCATACTCTTTATTAAATAATTGTCAATGAATAAAGTGATTATATGTTTGATGTGTTAGTTCCATATAAGTTTAAAGAGGAAATACCTGAATAGGCCGAAGAATAAAAAAACAAGCTATTAAAACATTATATTCTAATCCTCCGAATTATGAAAAACACCTAGGTAAAGAATTCGAAGCATAAAGAGCATAACAACAGGAAAAATAACTGTTTGAAGCAGCCTAAAAAACAGATAGTTTAGAATTCCAAGTTGTATTAACACTGCTAGTATGATTATTATCGACATATCGAAGATCATGAACATGGTGTTACTGCCTTTTGAAGTAAGAAATCTCGGAAAGGTATCTTCATCAATTTCTCCATAAAATTTAACGAGAAAATAAACACACAGGGTAAAGATTAAAGGGGAAATAACTCCAAAGATGATAAAAACAAAGATTGTATTCCATATCTTAAAACTATATAGCACCCCTCCAAACAATGTTATCAGCAAATTAAAAGTAAATCGGGGGCCAGTACCAACCAGATTTTCTATCCAATGTACGATAATATTCTTCTTATCTTCTGGTATAGAGTTCATTGTTATTCGAATGTATTTCGTTACGAAAAACAAAAATATTAATATTTGTATCATTGTCTATTATCTTCAAAAACCTTTTTATGTTTACCTTTATCCGATTGATTAATTGTGGTTCAACCTCTCTGTAACATTTATTTAGCTTGTGATGCAAAAGAAACTCCTTATCCTCGATGCTTACGCCCTGATTTACAGGGCATATTTCGCATTTATAAGTCGCCCAATAAAGACTAGTAAAGGTCAAAATACATCGGCTATCTATGGATTCACCAAATCGTTACTCGATGCCTTGAAACGATTCGAACCCACACATATTGCTGTGGCTTTTGATGTATCAGGTAAAACCTTTCGAAACGAAATATACCCTGAATACAAGGCAAATAGACAGGAAACTCCTGAAGATATCAGGGCGGCCGTTCCAATAATCAAGGAAATCATAAGAGCAATGAACATAACCATCCTTGAAAAGGAGGGTTACGAAGCCGACGATATCGTTGGTACCATAGCTAAAAAAGCTGAACCTCTTGGTTTTGAGGTGCTAATGATGACACCCGACAAAGACTATGGTCAGCTTCTATCGGAAAAGGTTA
>CAYZSD010000252.1:0-2417 GCA_964481075.1 uncultured Rikenellaceae bacterium
TTCCCAAAAAAAAACTGAAATACCTCAATAACGAATCATTTTGTATCTTTAGGGGCATAAACTGATATTCAAGCACCCATGAAAACAAGAATGTAGTTTTTTCTGATTATCATACTCATTCTTCTTGGATTATGCTCTTGTAGAATAGTGCATCAACATCCTGTTTTCAGCAAACTCCAATAGTTGAAAAGCCACACGATGTTTGTGTAAGTGGTAGTTTAGGGAACACGTTGTTGTATGGAAACCCTTTTTGTCAGTCTTTTCAACTTTCATATTCGTCCACCAGCAATCTTTTCTTTACAGCCCAATCAAACTACCAAAATGATAAACGAAGTCCATTATTATCAAGATATTATCATGTTCACAAGCACAAAAGCAATGCTTGGGGTGTAGGGTATTTTAAAAAGCACAATCAGTTTGGAGTAGGGATAGCGTACCTTAATAGTTACGGTTCCAATTTTCTTAATGAGTTTAGTAATATCAACCCGAATGAACCTGCAAAAGGTTACAATCTATTTGAAACCAGTAGCAAAACTTCATCGTTGATTCCCTACTTTATCTATGATCATGGAGTGTCGCAGGTTGTTTTTCGTGTTGGCTGCTCCAATGCTAAGTATCACATTAATAGAAATATGTTAGAGAGTTCCAATATTCATATTGATGAGACCTTTTTTTACGACATTACCCCCTTCAGCAGTATTCCCAATAATTTGAATAGGGAATTCCTTGAACCCTCATTGACCTTTAAGTCAGGATATAAGAACTTTAACATTGTGGTTCAGTATGTTTTGGATTTTGTATTGGAGAACAACACGTTAAGCAATAGAACACATAACCTTTACTGTGGCATAGAGATTAGTTTCAATGCAAGGGATATTATCTGGAACAAAAAATAACTACTTAACCGTATAGGTCAACACTCTTTCATACCGATTCGTATCCTCGGAGAGCTTTGCGCTGATGGAAAGTTCGCCTTTTTCGGGGCTGAGGGTCAAGGTGAATATATCGCCATCCTTCTGGAAGTGGGTCCATTTGCCATCACTAATAACAGCCATAGCAACCACATCGGCCGATTGAAAGGTAAACTCAACCGTATCACCCTTTTTTAGAATTCCGTTGCACGGCACAGAGATTGCCTTTACCTCAGCCTTAAGGCTGAATATCTTGGGAAACTCTTTTATGGTGCCGTTCAGCACTTCTTTAAAACAAGTTTTACCATCGAACCCCACTGCAAAAAAGGTATGATGAGCGTATAGCAACTTCTCAAATTGGCTCTTTGAAATCGGGTTATCAATCAGTTGCCATTTTTTATCTTCAGGTAGATGGGTGAAGATAAATTTATACGGGTCAGTGTCGAACCAGAACTCTGTGTATTGGACAATACTCTTGAGTTTACCATTCTCCGTGATTCCATGCCCATGCCCCCAGGTAGCATCAAAAAGTCTCCATTTGCCATCAATCTTGATGGCATTCCAGGCATGATTGGTTTCGGTGAAAGATTTTCCCTGCGTATGCCCATACCCCTTTGCGTATCCCGAAATCTTTACGATTTCAAGTCCAGCTTTCTCGCCCATGGCTTTAAACAGATCCCCATACCCCTCGCACACAGCACGACGATTCTGAAAGGTTCCTGTAGCGGTTGGATCGCTGTAATTGCCTGTATTAAAGCCATAATCATCGTAGTAAATATTTTGTGTAATCCACCGGAAGATTACTCTGGCCTTTTCAATATCATTAGTTGCTGGTTGTATGAGGTACGATACCAGCTGATCAATGCTCTTGGTGTAACTATCAGGTACATTATCAGCATGATAGTCTAACTCCTTGAATCTTTCCTGTAGTGAAAGTTTTTTATCCTTGTTGTTAGAAACACCAAAATCACCTCTACTATTAGCCAAAGATTCTATCGCAAAATTGTATGTAAGTGCTATCAAAAAAAGCATTGTAGTTTTTAATATCATTCTCATCGTTTCAATATTTAATTACATTTTTATACTTTAATAAACGGGAAATTTGAAGAAAAGTTAATTGGTAAGTACAAATCTACACTTTAGGTATCAAAAAAAGTACAAAAATGTATCAAAAAACACGAAAAAAAGGATTTTTTTCGAAATAACACGAAATATTAAATCAATAAAAAAGCCCGCCAAATCTAGTTTAGCGGGCTTTTTTGATAAAAAACGAAAAGCATTGAAACTTTACTTAGTCGGGGTGAGATGACTCGAACATCCGACCCCTTGCACCCCATGCAAGTGCGCTAGCCAACTGCGCCACACCCCGATTAAGATTATTTAAGTAAAGAACGTCAATTCATTGTTAAATAGGAGAAAAGCAAGTGCGCTAGCCTCCCGAAGTTTCGGGATGCGCCACACCCCGATTAAGATTATTTAAGTAAAGAACGTCAATTCATTGTTAAA
>CAYZSD010000253.1:0-2406 GCA_964481075.1 uncultured Rikenellaceae bacterium
TATACCTTATACCTTATACCTTATACCTTATACCTTATACCTTATACCTTATACCTTATACCCTATACCCTATACCCTATACCTAATTCTTTTTTTCCCACCTATTGCATTAGAATAAAAAAAACACTATTTTTGCACTCCAAAATAATGGCTCCGTAGCTTAATTGAATAGAGCATCTGACTACGGATCAGAAGGTTTCAGGTTTGAGTCCTGACGGAGTCACTACATAAACAGCCACTTGCAGAGATTATGTGAGTGGCTGTTTTTTATTTCATTTTATTTGTGATTGTGAATCTTTATCTTTTAAAATCTATCGAAATATTATATATATTTGTTTGCGATGGTTAGGCAAGACCAACTAGTTCTAATAAATTTGAACTCAAATGAAGGATGTTTTTAAATATCGTTGAGCTAAAGCAAGGTTATACTATTAAGATTGAACAAGCGAAGGAAGGAAGAATCAGAAAAGGTGATGTTATAATAGATGCTGAGCCTGAATACCCTATACCTGATGGAGAATATAAAGTGAAAGGAAGTATAATGAATTGGATAGGTGTAAAAGATTGTGTTATAATTTAATTCCCCCCAAATGGCAAAACAAAACAATTCCAAAGAAGAACCATTAGAAAAGCAGTTGTGGAAAGCGGCTGATAAGCTTCGTAAAAACATTGATGCTGCCGAATACAAGCATGTTGTTTTAGGATTGATTTTTCTTAAATATATCTCTGATGCTTTTGAGGAGCTGTATGCAAGGCTTAAAGCCGAAGAAGCGCAGGGAGCCGACCCTGAGGATAAAGACGAATACAAAGCTGAGAACGTTTTCTTTGTGCCTATGGATGCTCGTTGGAAGCTGTTATTGTCGAAAGCAAAGCACCCTGATATAGGCAAGTTTGTTGACAATGCCATGGATGCCATTGAGAAAGAGAACCCATCTTTGAAAGGTGTTTTGCCTAAAGTATATGCCAGGCAAAATCTCGACCCTACAAGTCTTGGGGAGTTGATTGATTTGATTGGCAATATAGCCCTTGGCGATACTAAAGCCCGAAGCGCAGATGTGCTTGGGCATGTATTTGAATATTTTCTTGGGGAATTTGCCCTTACCGAAGGTAAAAAGGGCGGACAGTTCTACACTCCGAGAAGTGTTGTGGAATTGCTGGTGGAAATGCTCGAGCCATACAAAGGCCGTGTTTTTGACCCTTGTTGTGGTTCCGGTGGTATGTTTGTGCAATCGGAAAAGTTTGTTGAAGAACGAAAGGGTAAGATTAATGATATTTCGATATACGGACAGGAAAGCAACCAAACCACATGGAGGCTGTGTAAAATGAATCTTGCTATTCGTGGTATTGATAGCTCGCAGGTGAAATGGAATAATGAAGGTTCTTTTCTTAACGATGCTCATAAAGACCTTAAAGCAGATTATATAATTGCAAATCCGCCTTTTAATGTGAGCGACTGGGGTGGCGAAATGCTTCGCAAAGACGGACGCTGGCAATATGGAGTGCCTCCTGTTGGAAATGCTAACTACGCTTGGATTCAGCACTTTCTTTACCACCTGGCACCAAGCGGGCAGGCAGGATTTGTTTTGGCTAAAGGCTCGCTTACATCTAAAACATCCGGTGAAGGAGAAATACGCAAGGCGTTGATTGAAAACAACCTTATAGACTGCATTGTAAACCTGCCGGCAAAGCTTTTCCTGAATACACAGATACCCGCTTCTCTATGGTTTGTAAACCGCAACAGGGCTTCGACAGGCTCAGCCCCCGCTTATGAAGACATTCCGGGCTTTTGTGCTTCTGCACCAATAGAGAAGGTAAAAGAACTTGATTATGTGCTTACGCCCGGGCGTTATGTTGGATTACCCGATGATGAAGATGATTTTGATTTTAAAGAAAGATTCACAGCACTGAAAGCTGAACTGGATGAGCAACTAAAAGAAGAAGCCCGATTGAACGAAATCATTTCCGCTAACCTTTTAAAAATTAAACTGTAGGATATGGCAAAAGAATTGGCGAATAAGCACAATAATTTGTTTGAAGAAATCAAACACACGGATGAAAACGGCAATGAATTTTGGAGTGCCAGAGATATGTCAAAAGTATTGGAATATTCCGAATATAGGCATTTCTTACCGGTAATTGAAAGGGCAAAAGAAGCCTGCGCCAATAGCGGACTGCAGGTGGCCGATCATTTCGAGGATATCCTCGAAATGATAAATCTTGGGAA
Organism: uncultured Rikenellaceae bacterium; assembly: GCA_964481075.1. GTDB lineage: Bacteria > Bacteroidota > Bacteroidia > Bacteroidales > Tenuifilaceae > MWFE01. Next base: position 2,225 of record CAYZSD010000253.1, read on the forward strand.
AACTGCACAGCGTGAGGTGGAAAGCGTAAAGCTATCCCGATATGCCTGCTACCTCATTGTACAAAATGCCGACCCAGGCAAGGAGGTTGTAGCTCTTGGACAGACATATTTTGCCGTGCAAACCCGGTTGCAGGAAATTCGCCAAATGGACGAGTACAACCGTTTGAGTACCGAAGACGAAA
>CAYZSD010000254.1:0-2348 GCA_964481075.1 uncultured Rikenellaceae bacterium
AATATGAACCCCAGATTCTCCTTTCGGAGTTTGGCAGCCTGCTTGGCGTTGAGTTGGCCAATGGAGTTACCAAGAACAATTGCTTCGCCATCGGTTGGCACATCGAGTGAGCCAATGATGTTGAGCAGAGTAGTTTTACCCGAACCGCTTGGACCGATAAGCCCAGCGAATTCTCCCTTTCCAAAGGTAAGGTTTATGCCCTTGAGGGCAGTAAATTCTCCTTTCCCCATAGGAAATCGTTTGGTGAGGTTGGTTGTTTTGATTATTTCCATACAGCTTGCATATTATTGGAACGCGGATGACGCAGATTGAGCGGATTTAAAAACGGATTAAATATCAAAATTTTTATCTGCGTTTATCTGCCAAATCCGTGTCATCTGCGTTCTATTTTAAAAATCAATGATTAAAAACAAACATAAACTGTACTCCCTTTCCGCCGAAAAAGGTGCTATAAGAATTGTAGTTTGGTACAAAAAGAATATCTGGATTCCAGTATGCCATTAGGTGAAGCGAAATGCGATTGTAGGTTCGTTGCCAATTGAGGAATGTATAGAACTCGCTCATATCCCAGTTGTAGTATGCCATTGCCGAAATATGATCGAAGATCCCCAGATTATATGATAGGGATAGCATGGAAAATTGGTAGTCTTTTTTTCTGCCGAGGATCTCTTTGTCGTTATGAATGAAAAGATGCTCATAAATTGCCAGTAACCCACTACCAATCCCAAAGGTGTAATCGGCACCGATATTGACTAGTGTTTGGTTGGTGATTAGCTCCAAATCCTTTCCGAACCAGTTTCTTGAGCCCTCAACCCAAAGACCCACCACCCAATCAATCTTGGTGTCAAAGCCAATTTTATTATCAGGAATATTTCTGTAATCCATCCAGAAATAGTCATGTAAAAATGATTGAAAGTACGATGATCGATGATGGTAGGAGATTGCCGCTTCTCCAACAAACACGGGCAATTGAACCCTCCCCCCAAACTCAGGTTCTCCCTTCTCGGTTCCGAGGTATTCCCAGCCCTTAGGTTCTTCGTTTCCATATAATCCCCAGAGCCAAATGTTTGCATTGTTAAGGAAGTAGTATCTACCTAATAAACCCCACACACCATCGGTAAGTTTCAAGGGATCGGTAGGGTTCATCTGGTCGAACCACATTAGAGGTCGGAACATGGTAGCTGATCCAAAGTTGATTTTCTGTAACCCGCAGCGAAGCTCAAACTGCGAGTTTGAGTAGCGAACCCAAGCCCGGTAGGGCTTCAAATCCTCATCGGCATCGGATTTTCCTATTCTATTCCCGTACATATTCATTGATGCCTCTAAATCAAGCAGGTGCTTTTCACTGAAGTACTTATTGAAGCTTAGCTGTGGGACATACCTACCACCGAAGCTAAGGTCATCGTAAGTGTTATTATAGTTAAGCCAGGAAGACAGTTGCCCTTTGAAAATGAGCGTATCCTTCTCATGCCCTTTTAAGGTTATGCTGTTTAACAAAATGATAGACAATACAATTATAGTTCTCATGTTCAATCGTGTGGTACAATACCGTATGTAAAAAAGTTTGCAATCTCCATTATCAGCTCCTGTGGGTTACCGTATAGCTTTAGAACATTCTCGTCATTAACTAGTTCTATCATTTTTCGGGACATGATGAGGATTATCTCGGGTTTAAAATCTTTCCGAAGCCAGCCCTCCTGCTGTCCCTTTCGGAAATCCTCAATAATACTACCCCATACCTCGTTGGTTCTCTTCTGGATGTATGCAGAAACCTCAACCTCAGGATTATTGTAGAAATCCATCAGGAACTCCTTGCTGATATCGTTGGTGCCCTCGAACTTCATCATGAGCATCCTCTTTATCTTTTCCGATGCTTGTATTTCTTTATTTAGCAGCTCATGAAAATCCTTTATTGACCTATCGATCACCATATCAAAAACTGCTTTTGCAAGCTCCAGCTTGTTGGGATAGAAACGGTAGAAGGTCATTTTGCTCACATTTGCCTTTTGGCAGATTTCTTCAATAGTAACTCTTCGGAAGCCGAACTTCCAGAATAACTCCTTGGCTGTCAGGACAATGTCTTTGTGTTTTTTACTAGAAAAATACATAACAAAGTTACTTATGTCGTATGTATATACGCAAAATGTAACATAATGTTTCTTTTTGTATAATTATTTTTTATTTAGTATGATTTTTTTTGAGACAAGTAAAGTTAAACACTTGCTGCGGTTATAAAAGAAAAAGCCCACCCTAAGTTTCCAAGGATGGGCTCTGCTTGCTGGTGGTGCCACCGGGAATCGAACCAGGGACACACGGATTTTCAGTCCGTTGCTCTACCTACTGAGCTA
>CAYZSD010000255.1:0-2338 GCA_964481075.1 uncultured Rikenellaceae bacterium
ATAGGCTCATAGCAAAGCCCATAATGGGTGCCGAGGGTTGCTTAATCAACTTAATGATTCCTCTGTTAATCAGTAGTAAATTTGCTGTATTCATTTTTTTCTCTTTTTTATTAATTTTTATATTATAACCCTGACAGGGTTTGGAACCCTGTCAGGGGTGACACATAACGCAGGTAGCTGTCATCGAGCGACAACTCGCCATTGGGATTTACCATTCTCTTAAAGCCTGCGATTGAGCCAGAATAGCTAATCTCTCCACCAACAATAAGCCCCATCTCGGTGGCGTGCTTGTCGGCCTCGTCGAGATATTGCGTGGTGAGAAAAACGGTTACGCCCTCCTGCCTATTCATTTTGGTTATAACCTCCCAGAAGTTAGCCCTTGCCACAGGGTCCATCCCAACGGTTGGCTCATCGAGAAAAAGGATTTGCGGACGATGCACCTGCGCCAATGCGCAGTGCAACCTGCGCTTATTGCCTCCCGACAGCGCGCTAGCCTTCTTGCCTCGCTCTGTTGAGAGCTGAAACAATTCAATTAACTCGTCCGCGCGCCTGGTTGCCTCAGGCTTGGTCAGTCCAAATAATCTGCCTTGAAAAACAAGAAGGTTTTCCAACGTTTCCGCTGGATCAATCTCATTGTCCTGCGATGCGACACCAATGATCTTCTGGATTTTCGAAGGGTTCTGCTCTGGGTTTATCCCCGAAATTTGGAAGTTGCCCGAGTCCTTGTTGATCAAAGTGGTCATTATTTTCACCAGGGTTGATTTTCCTGCGCCATTGGGGCCAAGTAGGGTGAAAAACTGCCCTTTTTTAATTTCGAGGGTTACCCCTTTTAAGGCTTGTGTGCCGTTGGGGTATTTTTTGAAAAGTTGTTGAACTAGAATTTCTGCTGCCATAATGAATCATTTTTAATTACGCAGCAAAAGTATTTCGGAGTTAAAAGTCAAAATTGTAAAAAAACGACAAAATGGAATAGTTAGGCAATATTTGCATTGTCAGTGCCAGCACAATATCTATCCCTAAATTCTTTTGGTGTATACCCCGAGAGGGCTTTAAAATCCTTAATAAAATGAGCCTGATCGAAATAGCCATTCAGATAGGCGTATTCCGTTAGGTTCATATCCAAATTCACACTCAAATCCGACACTACCGTTTGAAATCGGATGAGTTTAATAATTTGCTTAGGGGTTTTGCCTAGGTATTGCGAGAATTTCCTTTCGAGGCTCTTAGGGCTAACCGACAAGTAATTTGATAATGATAGTGCGGTAGCTTGCCCTTTTGAGTTCTTTATTACTTCAATCCCTTTTAGTATTATTAAACTATCATAGGCGGGGATTGGGGAATAACGTTTCAGCAAAAAGTTTTCAATAACGCTCACCCTCTCAGCCATCGATATTTTAAGAAAAAGCAACTCCTCTACCTCCTCAACTTGCTTACAAAAAATGTTGGAAAGGTCAACGCTTTTATTCTCAATTTCCGAAAGAGGAAAATCGAAGAAATGACAAGCCCCGTTGGGATGAAACGTAACGAACACAACCCCAGATTCTCCAAAAGTTGACACATCGGAGAATGAGTTGCTTAACCCGCTTAAAATAGATCTAGGTTGTTTTACGTTTGAACCATCGGGATTAATAACCACAAATGGATTCTTGTAGTGGAACATTAGCTGAACGTTATCGGTTGGGATAACCCGCTCGGTAATATCGCCCTCACCCATATCCGATTCCATAAAGCAGTAGTGCTTCACGTAATTTTTTAGAAAGCCCGATGGTTTAATAATTTGGAATTTCATACCTTTCTCATTAACCTTTTATTGGCAACCTATTGGCTGTTTTACTGTTTACCCAACTTTTCTTTCATTGGTTTCATATAGTTGTTAGATATACAGTATTTAGTGCGTAAGGGATTTACAGTTTCATTGTATAACTTATCCTTGTACGATTTATCTGCGCCGCCTGTTCTATATAGTTGCTTCAGCCTATCAAATATATCAGGGTAATCGTTTTGAATGAAGTCAAAGAATTGCTTTCTAGTCGAACCCCTTAAATACAAAACCCCTGGCAGCATATAGTGAACGTTTGCTTTTTGGGCTTCTGAGCACAAATGCTCAATATTTGAATAGCTGTCAGTTAGGTACGGAATTATGGGCATGGTGTGCAATCCCACCGAAGCATTTGTTTTCCGAAACTCGGCTAGTACATTAAACCGGTCGATGCTTGGGCTTCCGTTGGGCTCTATCTTTTTAAGGATATCCTCGTCCATAGTGGTTATTGTACAGGCCACGTTTATGTAATGCTTGCCAATTCGGCAATAAGGTCAAAATCACGTAGTATTAAGTCCG
>CAYZSD010000256.1:0-2337 GCA_964481075.1 uncultured Rikenellaceae bacterium
TTTTATATCGGGATTTTTTTTCATTTTATTACTTTTTTTATAATCGTTTTCATAACTTGCCAGCAAAATCAATTCAATGCTTTTTTCTGGTAAATAAAAATTTCCATTAGCATGAAACGTATTGTAAAATTCTACTTTGTTGCTGTTTGCATCATAATTTTTAGTTGCAAAAGCACAACCACCGACCAACCTGCAAAGCTAAACAACCAGCAGAAAGCTGAGGATGCAATAAATAGTTGGATGCTCGAGAACGTAGAGTATCCTCACTACAGACCCATTGTTTTTGGCGATTTAACCGCTCGGTACGAAAGAACTAACAAATCGTTTCAGATTGCCACCCAAATCTACGAGCAGGAAATTATTAGCAAAGAAACTGGGGACACGCGCCAACTCGACAGCCTCAAGAGGGTTCTGGAGAGCAACAAGGGAAACCTTCTTGGGTACATCATGCTTCATAAGTTTCAAACCACCAACCTTGCCGGCGAAGTGCAGACCATAGAACGTCTTTTCTTCTTAGACTCAACTCTTTGCGTTGCGTCAGAGCTAAGCCCTGAATCGTTCGATTTGATAATGACAGAAAAGGTTTTCTACAGAATAGATCCTGAGAACTAACTAGTTGTGCCAATGTAAGGTTTTTAAACCTAGACGAAAACTCCCTTCGTAATTGCTTCCACCAGGCTAACTTCAATCCCAGCAGCCACCAGGCTATGTGCCATGCTCTGCTCATCGAACTGGCAACCAACCAACGCTCTGGAAATTTTCTCCATTGATTCAACCCTAACAGAACTGTTTGCCATTGAAACATTAACGATAAAACCTCTATCAACTTCAACGATAAGGTTAAAAGCCCCATGATCTGTTTCAAAAGCTCTTTCAACTTTAAAAAGAGGCGAATAACCAAAGGTCCACTCCCATGTCCTATACTTACTATTTGCAAGTTCTTGAATGCGTTCAATATCAGTATTTGACAATGAATAACCTACACTTTTGGGGGTAATACTCGCAATTTCTCTATAGAGGAAGTCTGAGAACTCTTCGATATCCAAGGAATTTTGAAGAAACTCCGAAATATTCGATACCGCTGCCCTTTTCGATCTCACAGCCTTATCAACAAACTTTTCGCGATCAACGTATAGAATTCTCGCCAGATGGTTCAGGTTTGTTTTGAAAAGTAGGGTGCCGTGATGAAGAACCCTATTCTTATAGACATGCTCAGCGTTACCTGAAATCTTTCTTCCATTGACGGTTAAGCTGTTGTGTCCCTCAAACTTTGCTATAACCCCCAACTTCGAAAGTGCATTAATAACAGGAGTAGTAAAACCTTTGAAATCCACAAGTTTTCCAACGCAACCATTTTTTATGAAAGAAAAGTTTAAGTTTCCTAGATCGTGGTAAACGGCTCCCCCACCCGACATCCGTCGAACAATACTTACACCCTCGCTTCTAGCGAAGTTTACATCAATCTCAGCCAGAGCGTTTTGGTGTTTGCCAACAATAACAGAAGGTAAGTTGCGATAGATGATGAATATGTCTTGTGAAAAATTCTTCAAAAAATACTCCTCAGTTGCTATGTTGAAGTATGGGTCGTTACTAGGTGAGTTTATACATAACATGTTTTCAATGCTTTGTGGCAGACGTCTCAACTATTTTTTTTAGAGTTGAAATGTTCAGAAATCTTCAAATTAAAATGAAGGCTCACGACCGAAAAGATTTGATAAACAAAATATCCAACCCCAACTCCAAGTAAACCACCCCCAATAACATCACCGGGAAAATGAACTCCGAGGTAAATTCTGCTGTACGAAACCAACGCAGCCCAAACAAACAGCACGATGCTAAGCCATTGTATTCTAAGTAACTTATGTAAAAGGAAGGCAACGGAAAATGTGTTGGCAGCGTGCGATGAAACAAATCCATATACCCCGCCACATCGTTTCACAACATGGACAAGCTCTTTAATATCGGTATTATGGCATGGTCGAAGTCGCTCGAAAACATTCTTGAATAGATGAACCGAAAGCTGATCGGAGATGGTTATAGCTAATGCTAATGCAAATAGAACCCAAACTGAGTCTTTACCAAACTTTCTATATATAAAATATAAGAGTATAATATAAAACGGCGCCCACACCAAATTACCTGATAACAACCACATTACCTCATCTAAAAAGGGTGTATTTAAACCGTTTAGAAAAAGAAAAAGATTAACGTCAATCTCTTTAATAATCTCAAGCATAATTTAATATTTTTACTAACTCATCACCTTTTAGACGAACCAAACCCTTTCGACAACTTCTTTAAAGAAAACCCAGTTCAAGCATAGCCTCTTCGCTCATC
>CAYZSD010000257.1:0-2328 GCA_964481075.1 uncultured Rikenellaceae bacterium
TTTATTAAAATAGTAAAGCCATATTTTTTAAATCATTAACAACTTGTTTGCTATCCCTGAAGCAATGGTTAAAAAGTTTTTTTATTTATTTCTATTAACTGTTTGCTTTTTTATCCCTTCATTAGCAACTGCTCAAGGGGAAAGGAAGAACATTTTTGACCTAAGCCTTGAAGAGCTTATGGCACTTGAGGCACAGGTTGCCTCGAATATTGAGAAAGACTACAAAAAACAGCCTGTTTCTGTTACAACCATAACAAGAATGCAGCTTGAGCATTGCGGTGCAAGGACGCTTGCTGATGCACTTTCAATTTTCGTTCCAGGTTTCTTTCTTGTTGAAGATCAGGATGATGTTATTGCAGGGTTTCGAGGGTTGGCCCCCGATAATAACTCTAAGGTGCTTTTATTGCTTAACGGTCAGAATATGAATATAGAATGGTTCTGGGGACCACCGGCTTCTTTACTCAACACATCTCAATTTGATTTTATCGAGAGGATAGAAGTCATTCGTGGCCCTGGTTCTGTAACATTGGGACAAAGCGCTCTTCTAGGTGTAATTAACATAATTACTAAAACAGCTAAAGGTTTTCTAGAAGAAGATAATAACTATCGAACAGAGGTTAACGCTACCGGTGGCAAAAACCTTTTCTTAGGCGGAAACGCATCGGTTGCATTCACTTCTGAAGTAAGCAGTGGCTACTTTTACATTGGGATGAATCATTACAATGGGCAAACCTTACGCAATGAAGGCTGGGCAAGGGACAAAAAGAATGAAGGGTATCGAGGAGGGGCCATCGTTGATATTGGCACAAGGTTGAAGCGAAGTTCAAATAGTTGTCTTGTTGGTAACTTCAATGTTAGAAATTTTGGTCTGGGTCTGTTTATTGCTGAACATGAGCAAGATCTCTATAATTTTTACCGAGATAGGAATCAGTTTGGCGAGCAAATAGTTATGGTAGCACCAAGTTTTCAGCACTCATTTAGCCCCTCAGTTTCAGTGGGCTTATCGTTAAATGGTATCATCAATAACTTTTCTCTTATGTCGGTCGATGTCCATACAATGGGCGGGGCACGTGAGGATAAATGGGGAGGAAGAGTATTAATAAATCTTAATGATTTGATTCCAAATAATCGCCTAGCAGTTGGTTCGGAATACCGAGGCTTTTCATTTGGTAAACCAAATTTTCAAGGTAACAATTTTATAAACAATAAACTACCTGATGGCTCCTATGATGAACACTTATACATCGAAAATGTAAATAGAGAAAAAGTTTGGGGTTACAGTACTCGGCTCGATGTGTTAAGTTTCTTTGCCGAAAATTACTATTCCTTAGGAACTGAGTTCGACATTTTTGCTGGCATACGCTACGATCGTCACCCATACTGGGGTGCAAACCTTTCACCAAGGTTAGGGCTGATTTATTCCCCCAGAAATCTGCTAAGGATAAGATTGTCATACCAAACCGGGTTTAGAGGAGCAGTTGGTATTCATTATGGGGGAGGGTACAGGCAGGACGGACTTCTTAGCGCAAAGAATTTCGACCAAGTAAATGGTGCAGAAATTCCTGTTCTTGCTGAAAGTGGATTCTATGTTGATAACGCAGGCATAACGCATTCCACTTACGGTATTGCTGGATTCGAGAGTAATATAAGTGTAACAAAGCCTGAAAAAATGAGAAGCCTAGAACTAGCACTTGATTATTCCTTTGACGATAAGTTAAGTTTAGTATTATCAGGTTTTTACAACCGTATCATTAATGTGATTGATGTTGGGGTAATATGGAGGCCAAGCTACTTTTTTGAATCGCAACATCATTACGACGTTGGTGATACAACGTTCTTCACAATGCCTAACATTGGTACTGATCTTCCAGGTGATTGGAATGGGTATTGGTTTTTTAAGAATACACAAGGAGATATTCATCAGGGGGGAGGCGAGATGGTTTTAACTCTTAAAACCAGATCAGTTTTTGCAACTCTGAGCCATTCACTTGTGAAAGTAATCAGTTTTGATAACCAGCAAAGAGGTAGTATGTATCTTACCACCAAAGGGAGCATAAAAGCTTACCCAGAGAATATTACAAGGGTCAACATTATTTCTTCGTTAACCAATAAAATCTCGATAGGTATGAACTACCTCTACTACTTCAGATGGAATTCACCTACCGACCAGGAGGTTAAATCGAATCACTTGGTGAACCTTTCAATCAATTTCTCATTATTGAGAAATCTAAAACTTGCCTTTAATTGCGTTAACTTATTCAATCAAAGGCTTCTATATCCAATGAATAGTAACGTTGGCGATGCAAGCCTTTCTGATGGAACCCCTTC
>CAYZSD010000258.1:0-2301 GCA_964481075.1 uncultured Rikenellaceae bacterium
CTAGAACCAGAATGTATTTTTATATATATATTTGCCACCTTGAAATGAAATGTTTATTAACTAAAACGATTATTAATGGTAACGTATAGTAATTTAACCCTGTCATCGATACTTAATCGCTCGAGAGTAGAACATGCCGATAGACCATCGTTGGCATTTGTTGGGGAGAAGCCATTAAGCTACAGGAACCTTTCCATACTAGTGAAGAACACCTCGAGTATTCTTCAGACGCTAGGAATTGAAAAGGGAGATAGGGTTGCCATACTTGGAGAAAACAGCCCAAATTGGGGCATTGCATATTTTTCGGTTACATGTATGGGTGCAGTTGCAGTACCAGTATTGCCCGATTTCTCAAGTGTAGAACTACAGAACATCCTCGACCACAGTGGAGCAAAAGCAATTTTTATATCTGCCAAGCAGTATCCAAAGCTAAACCACAGCGAGCGACGTTATATTGATGTTATAATGCTAAACGACCTTCAGGTGGTTGACCCCTCTGACCATGAGAATAATGCTTCGATGGGCTATAGTTTACCTGAAGCAGTTGTTAATGTTGACTTTTCTAATCTTGAGATACCCGAACCATTTGAAGAGGACCTGGCTGCAATTATTTACACATCAGGAACAACAGGAAAGCCCAAGGGTGTGATGCTTACCCATAAGAACATAATTTCTAATTGTTTATCGACCTTCCAAATACAAGAAATAAATGAAAAGGATAGGTTGATGAGTATTTTACCCCTTTCTCATACCTACGAATGTACCATAGGCTTCATTATGCCAATGATGAGGGGTGCGTCGGTTTACTACCTTCAGAAACCCCCAACACCAGCCATCCTTTTACCTGCTCTTCAAGAGGTTAAACCAACCATGATGCTTGTAGTACCTCTTGTTATTGAGAAGATATTCCGTAATAAAATATTGCCCCAGCTGACTTCTTCAAAAACTGGTGCAAAACTTTATGCCATACCTTTCTTTAGAAAGATACTTCACCGTATTGCTGCAAAAAAACTGCATAAAACCTTTGGAGGAGAACTTCATTTCTTTGGAATTGGAGGCTCGAAGCTGTCATACGAGGTTGAGCGTTTCCTTTATGAAGGAAAGTTCCCTTACTCAATAGGTTATGGAATGACTGAAGGTTCACCACTTCTATCTGGTTCTTCTCCTTCGTTGGTGAAATTTCGCTCAGCAGGATTCTCAATACCAGGACAAGAAATAATAATTAATAACCCAAATTCTACTACAGGTGAAGGTGAGATATGGACAAGGGGTGCAAATGTGATGTTGGGTTATTACAAAGATGAAGATGCAACCAAGGAGGTTTTAACCGAGGATGGTTGGCTACGAACAGGCGATTTGGGTCTTCTTCATCCAAATGGATACGTTGAGATTAGGGGTCGCTCAAAGAATATGATTGTAGGGCCCAGCGGAGAGAATATCTATCCGGAGGATATCGAGGATGTAATAAACACTCATTCACTGGTTTTGGAGTCGCTTGTTTATGAAATGAAGGGGCGACTGGTGGCAAAGGTGCACCTAAACTACGAAGCGTTGGAGCAAAAGTATTCCGATATCAGGGAGGCAGCCATGAATATGCAGCAACACGCTCAGGATAAGATGAATGAGATTATGGAGGACATCAAACAGCATGTGAACTCCAGAGTGTCAACATTTTCACGTCTTTACCTGATTCTTGAGCAGGCAGAGCCATTTGAGAAAACACCTACCCACAAGATAAAGCGCTACATCTATACAGGGCACTATTTTCTTGATGGGATGAAAACTGCATAGAAACCCATATTTCACAGGAGAAGGTGTTTTATGAACTTTGGTGGCTACTGTATTTAAAGCACCTCAAGTACAACTTCCATACGTACACCGCGAGAACCTTTTAACAGAATCATACTGTTTGATATCGGGTTGGCTTTGATATACTCTAGGCAATCGGCCGATGATGCGAACCATTGTGCCCCATAGGGCACATGTTGAAAGCCATTTCCTACGAGGAAAACCTTGTCAAAATAAAGATTGGAGGCTAAATGAGCAATCGAAAGGTGCTCTTCGCTGGAGAATTGCCCTAATTCAAGCATCTCGCCAAGAATAGCAATTTTTGGAAGGTTCTGTGGTAAGGCATTAAAGTTCCTTAGTGCTTGCTCCATACTGCTGGGATTTGCATTGTATGCGTCAAGAAGTACAGTATTGGTGCTTGTTCTTATGATTTGGGAGCGACTATTCGATGGGATGTACTTTTCGATACCCAAGGCAGCAGTTGATGGAGAAACCCCAAAATGGTTACCTATC
>CAYZSD010000259.1:0-2268 GCA_964481075.1 uncultured Rikenellaceae bacterium
ATTTGCTCAGGATGGCAATAGCTGGGAGAACTTTAGGGGTAATCCTTCGTTGGTTGGATATTCAAATGTAAATCTTCCGAAAAGCTTTAGGCTAATATGGGCTTTCAAAACCGATGATGCCATAAAATCATCCCCCGTAATTCACAATGATGTTGTTTATATTGGCTCTAACGATGGTTTTGTGTATGCTATTGAGAATGGAAAGTTGAAGTGGAAATTTCAAACGCCAACATCAATCGAGGCACCCCCGCTTTTTATTGATAATCTTATAATTGTAAGTTCTTTAGAGGGAATTGTTTACGCACTCGATGCTGTTTCGGGAAAGTTGAAGTGGGAGTATGCAACCGATGGACAAATTTCTGGAGCAGCAAACTGGTTCAATTCGTCCGATGGCAAAGGGAAAAGGGTTATTGTTGGCAGCTACGATTTCTATCTACATTGCATCGATGCTCAAACTGGTAAGGGGATTTGGAAGTACGAAACGGAAAACTTCATAAACGGAACACCTTCAGTAAGTGGCACTACCACAATTTTTGGTGGATGCGATGGATTTGTGTATCTGCTAGATTTGAATACAGGCAAATTGTCGGGTAAAATAGAGATTGGAACCTACATGGCTGCCTCAGCGGCCATTGAAAAATCGAAGGCATACTTTGGGAACTACGATGGCAACTTTTACTGCGCCGATTTAACATCAAAAGAAATTATCTGGATACACAAAAGTTCAGCACCATTTATCTCATCGCCAGCAATTTCGGGCAATAGGGTAGTGGTAGGCTCGCGCGATAGGCATGTTTACTGCTTCGATAAGTCAACAGGAAAAGTTTTGTGGAAGTTCAGAACAAGAGGAAGCGTTGATAGCTCACCTGTGATTGCCAACAACACAGTGGTTATCGGCTCGGGCGATGGAAGACTGTATATGATTGATATAAAAACAGGCCAAGATGTTTGGTCGTACGAAATTGGAAAACCCATTATCAGCTCACCAGCACTAGTAAACAACATGGTTGTTGTAGGTTCGATGGATGGAAGCGTGTACGCTTTTGGGGTTAGGTAAACGGGTTTTATTTAAAGAGTTAGTATTTAACTCAATAAAATAAGGTTAATCATAATTGGCTTTGTACTGTTTTACTAACGTTTGAAAATCAAGATAAGGTTTATGTGCTTGTAAAAACCTTATTTTCAATACAAATAACCTTAGTAAGAAAAAGTAATAAACGCTACTATAAACCTTATTCGCTTATTTTTTAAGGTGATATTGATTTTTAATCTTATGTTGAACACACATTGAATAAAAATTATTGAAAATTTTGATATGAAAATTGTTAGTATAGTCCCAGGATTTGGAGGTACATTTTACTGCGGCAACTGCTTGCGCGATAGCGCATACGTAAGGGCATTACGTGCTGCAGGGCACGATGCCATAACATTGCCTTTGTATCTGCCATTGTCATCAAATGGCTTTGATAAGGAAAGAGATATTCCCGTTTTTTATGGAGCTGTAAATATTTACTTCGAGCAGAATTTCAGGCTCTTCCGAAATATGCCCCATTGGCTTCGAAAAGTTCTAAATTCCCCACCTGTTCTTCGCTTTGCAGCTAGAATGTCTGGCTCAACTCGAGCAACAGGTTTGGAGGATATGACCTTATCCATGCTTCGTGGAAAGGAAGGTTTTCAAACCTATGAGCTAAATGAACTCATTAGCTACCTAAAGCATCACGAGAAGCCCAATGTCATTCACCTTTCCAACGCCCTTCTGTTAGGATTGGCAAAGAGTATCAGAGAAGAGCTTAACGTTCCTGTAGTTTGTACACTTCAGGATGAGGATGTTTGGGTTGATGTGATGCATGAGCCTTACAGAACGCAGGTTTGGGATTTGATGTCGGAAAATGGTAAGCATGTTAACGCATTTATAGCTGTAAGCCAGTTCTTTGCCGATAAGATAAGCCGTTCAATGTCAATTCCCAAGGAAAAGTTACATGTTGTTCCCCTCGGGGTTGACCCATCGGTTTATCAAGTTAAAAAGCCAAATATCGATACCCCAACCATAGGTTTTCTTTCCCGTTCCAATGCTGGTAACGGCTTTGAAATTCTGATTGATGCTTTTATTCTGCTAAAGGAAAGTTCAAAATTTAAAAATGCAAAACTAAAGGTAACTGGGGGTAAAACTGGCGACGATAATAAATTTATCAACAATCAGTTGAAAAAGCTAAAAGCCAAAGGCTTTCAGAATGATATTGAGTTTATTGAGAATTTTAAAACCGAAGC
>CAYZSD010000260.1:0-2255 GCA_964481075.1 uncultured Rikenellaceae bacterium
GTGGTGGTCCATGTATTCGAAGAGGATGAGAATGATGATGGCGGGGAGGATGTTGCCCACAATGGAGATGAGAAAGACTTCGAGCCAGGGGAGCTTGAAGGCGAGGATGCCCATTGGGACAGAGAGGCGCAGCTCTCCGACGGGGGTGAGGGAGAGGAGGAAAACTTTAAGGTAGGGGTGCATCGATTGGTTGTTACCTTTCTATATTTTCCATGTCTGCAATGCGGGATTTACAGACATTATGAGATAATTTGGGTCAATTAAGATTCCAGAAGCGTTTTTAAGCATATTAATATCATTTTTCATAAGATGATCCTTTTTTGTGTCGTTAAAAGCATAAACTCATATCATGACTACTTCGTTTAATATTTGCTGACCAATACGTGGTTTCAAGGTTTTTTTCATTACTAAATCAACCTTGAGACCTAAGTAGGAAGATAGCTTATTCTCAATTTCAATAAAGGTAAACAGGCTTACAGCTTGCGAAAACTCAACCAGCAGATCTAAATCGCTATGGGTTTGTTGTTCTTTGCGCACGAAAGATCCAAAAACCCCAATGCTTTTAATATGGTAATGTTGCTCAAGGTAGGGTTTAAGTTGGCTGATTTGCTGTATGACGTTTTCAAGTTTTTCATTCGTGTCTGTATCTTTTAACTTGGAAGTCATACGTTGTAGTTCCTTTCCTTCAAATTAAATACAGAGGAAAACAAAGGTACTATAATTCGACTTTACCAGTTTATATGGGTAGGGGTCCAAATGCAAGAGGAAAATATTAAGGTTTTATTTGGTAGGATGTGGATAAAAGAGGGTTAGGGTTTTTGATTAATATATGTTTCAAGATCCTTTAAAAAATCTCCTGCCTGTTTCAGTCTTAAGGCTACAAATTCTGCAGTTATAATATTTAAATCCTCATAATCTACATCTTGCCTATTGATGAATAAGTTGGAATAAAATGAACCCCATTTTTGATTTACACACCCAAGGTTAACAAAATGTTTGTTAAATAGAGATTTTACACCAGAATGCTTACTTGAACTCAAATCTTTTGTTAAAATCAAAGCAAGAACCATATAAAAACAAGCGTAATAAATCCTATTCAATGCAGAAGAATAGTACTTGGTGTCAATCAATACTTTTGCAGCATTATATGTTTCCCATGCTTTCTGAATTCGATATTGTATAATTTGCTGCTGGTCAAGCACGAATGCCTTCTCTTAGTATATTCTGATATAACATGGATAAGGTAGCGTATTTTGTTTCCCAAACAAACTTTGATTCAATGAATAAGCTGATAATCACATCTCGGTATAATTCTATGGGATATATTGCTGTTATTATTTGTTCTTTTAAGCTATAATCAACGTGACCCTCAATCAAGACCAATAAATCCATATCAGATTCGCTTGTTTCTTCCCCACGAGCAACAGAACCATATAGAGTTACTTCGAATGGTTGATCGACAATGGAACGAATTACCCTTTTCACCTCATTGATTACTATTTTATACTTATCATCAATTGTTTGTAAGGTCATTTTCATAAACTGTTATCCTTTTTCTCTTTCATCTTAAGCATATTATACCAGAATGCGTTTATCTTGCAGGGGTTTCATAGAGCATTAAGCAGCAAGATATTCAGGGTAAACAAGGATACAACAATCTGATTTTACCAGTTTATATGGGTAGGGGTCCAAATGCAAGTGGAAAATATTAAGGTTTTATTTGGTAGGATGTGGATAAATTAGGTTTTTTTGCTTGTAACAAAACCTTGACAGGGAATTAGGCTTCGGGGAAGATGCGATACCCAGTTTTTCTAACATCTTCCAGGAAACCGCTGTAGTCATGTGATTCTACAATCAATTTTGGTTCAATTCTGTCGTCAACTTCTTCTCGAAGAGTATAAAGCATTACAGCTTCGTCAAGAAAATCATCCACTACTTTTGAGACAATAATAGCAATGTCAATATCGCTATCCTCTCTTGCTGTACCTTTAGCATAGGAACCATAGAGAATGATTTCAATTGGTTTCAAATTTTGTAAAACTAACTTGGCGTATGCTTCAGCAATCTTTATAACTGCGCTTTTATCCATTGAAATAGTCCTTCCGTTTGCCTTGCCTATATTATCCATCATAAAGGAACGCCTTCTTTGATCGCTGTTTTAGTAACGCTGTTGACTCTTTTCATAAACTTTTTTACTTCAGCTCGTGACCTTATGATTATGTCCGATGTAATATCTTTTTTTGCTAGCGCCATTC
>CAYZSD010000261.1:0-2255 GCA_964481075.1 uncultured Rikenellaceae bacterium
AAAGTAAAAACTCATATCTATTTATGGAAAAATCCTTCGATGGCGGAAACTCACCTCTAAAACCCCTCGAAATCATTGCATTGTATATAGTTTGAGACCTGTCCCAGCTCCTGATGAATACCATAGCCATCTGATTCCCATATACCTTGAATCTATTTAATCTTAGCTTTCCGGGTGTTCTGCTGCTTCGGGCAAAGGATGTTTTCATTGCCTCATCGGCAAAAATAAATACATACCTGTACATCAATGCTGAAATGATTCCAATAATCTTTGGTATTCCCAACATTCGCATCCCTGAAATAATGTTATGAAATTTCTCAGTTGATACCAAAAGAATAAGTAATGATACCGAAAACAACGCTTTTAGAAAGATTGAGATGGATACGATTGTAGTTTCATTTTTAATAGTTGTGAAGCTTGATGGATTGGAAATGTATTGTGAAATCGGAAAGAATAGGGATGCCATTAGGATGAATGGGAGAACGAAAAGAAGTCTTTTAGCCATGAATATTATTGGTACTCGGCTTACTATCAAAAGTATGAGAATAAACCCTCCGTAAAATGCGTAGGGCAATAGCTCATTTCTGGGTTGCGTTGCAATAATTATCACACCCAGAAGAGTAAGGATAAGCTTGAGTCTTGGGTCGAAGCGATGTATTGGCGAGTTAATATCGCTGTACTTATCAATAAACGAATGTCTCAACTCTTACTGTTTAAGTTTTCTTTTTGCTTGAAAACCATAGAAGAACCCAGTAATCCCAAAGATAATGGCAAGGCCAAATAATGCTCTATATAGCATAGGGATTTCGGCTGAATATGTAATAGTTTCTTGGATTTTTGCTTCATCTTCAACATGCTCAATTTCTTGCTCTTGATTTATATCTATTTGGACTATTGCTTTTTCGATTTGAAAGAAATCATGAGAAATTATTACAGTTTTTTTCCCGAAATGCCCCATCTCATCATCAATAGTTATTCTCCACTCTCCAGAAGTTTTTGGCAAAAAAGCAAAATTCCCATTGATATCTGTTCTTCCTACCTGAAAAGGAGTTTGTGAGTCGGGTGCAAACACCTCGACCTTGGCGTTAGATATTGGCTTGGTTATGGAGAAACCAGCAAAAACAGTTACAGCGGGGCTTTGCAAGCTAACATCTACCTTAATCGAATGAGCCATTGCCATTGACGAGAAAAGAAGAATAAATAAAACGCTGATTCCAAATGCTTTCTTCATGATATGAGTTTTATTGGTTGATAATATTTGAGTTTACTTTTCTAAAGAATTTAACCACCGATAACGATACCAATCCTTCAACCACTGCGGCAACGATGTATATCGAGAAGATGTAAAGTATCCCTTTTCCGTATCCGGAAAGTTGAAATTCAATCCCCATAAGCAGTGCGGGAACGAAAACGCCTATAAATCCAGCAATTACTGCTCTTAGATATTCGGGCATGAATTTCTGTTTCCAAACTATCCACGACAGCAATGCGCCTGCTCCCATATTCACAGAGTTTATTCCAACAGAAAGCAATCCTCCATGCTGAAAGATAAGTGCTTGAAAGAGCAGGACAGAAAAAATTACAGGGAATGATCTCTTTCCTAGGATTATCCCCGCAATTCCATATAAACCAGGATGTAGAGAAGTTCCAGCAAATGGAATGTGGATGAGCGAAGAAACAAATAGTGCAGCGCCGGTAATCCCCATCTTGGGAATTTCTTCCATCGGTGTTTTTTTGCTTGATAAATAGATTATTCCCAATGATACCACATTGGCAACAATGCTTACACGGGCATCGATTATTCCATCGGCGATGTGCATTACCTAATCCGTTCTTTCAGGTGTTACCTTCTTGAAAAATGGTGATACAAAGGTAATGTTTTTTGTAAAATAGTCTTTAATCTTTTAACCTATTTGATATCTTACTTAATTTTTATTGTGATAAATGTTTATATAATTCTCACACACTTCCTTCTCCACTCAGGTGCTTCGTAATTGTCGGGCCAAAACTCTACCTGTTTAACTATCAATCCATCCTTTACAGTATGAAATGTGATGGCTCGCACTTGCACTACACCATCTGTTACAGATACATCGGTAACAACTTGATTACCTTCACAGACTATGGTATTGATTTTAAAGTGCCACTTACCCTGCGCAGGATAGTTTGAGTTGATTTCCAGAAAGTTATTACGTCCCACAATTAACTCTGACGATTGGGGCCAGTAGCACTCAAAATCATTGCTAAGCCATTGG
>CAYZSD010000262.1:0-2100 GCA_964481075.1 uncultured Rikenellaceae bacterium
AAACAACCGATGGTGGTCTGAACTGGGTGCAAAAACACATTGTATCAGGATGGTCGTACTATAAATATTTGGTAGCAGTTGAATTTTTCGATTCCAATAATGGTTGGGCAGTAGGATCAGATGGGAAAATACTTGTAACATCTGATGGTGGTGAAAGCTGGGCTGAACAAACCAGCAACACCACAAATAGTTTATACAATGTTTACCCAATTTCTTCCCAACAAATTGTAGCCACGGGCAATAGTGTTATCCTTACTTCAAACGATGGTGGAGCAACCTGGACGGTTGAGAGCGTAGGCACTCACTTTTGGGGGCTAACATTCATCGACAACAACATTGGCTTCGCTGCTGGAGGGGCTGGACATATTCTGAAAACATCTAACGGAGGGGGATCGTGGACCCTAAACGACCTAGATTTATTCCCCGATTTTAAGGGGATTGAGTTCTACAGTAGCACCAAGGGGTGGGCTGTTGGAGGTAGAGGGGGAGGGAAGCAACCAATAATCTTTGGCACAACCGATGCTGGTGAAACTTGGGTTCAGGACAACCTAACAGCCCCACACGATTTGGAGTGTATATTCTGTCTCAACGACGACAATTGCTGGGCTGCTGGACGTTGGGGTACCGTTTTGAAATTTGGGTCAACCCCTTCTTCGGTTCAAAACCTAACAGCCAACCCTTTCCTAAAGGTATTTCCAAACCCTTCAGGTAACTATTTCACAATTGAAGCAGACGCCGAATCAACGGTTCAGCTTACTACTCTACACGGACAGGTTATTGCTGTATTTTCAATGAGCGAAACACTCTCAATTGTTGATATAACTTCTATTCCGTCAGGAATATACATCGTTTCTGTTTGTTCGAAGAAGGGTGTAGTTCAATCAAAAATCGTTAAACAGTAAAGGTTAAGTAGAATCTCATCATAAGCTGAGTTTTGCGGTATGGCGAATCCTTCCCGATTGATTGTCAAGGGATAGTTTTACGTTGAGTAAGCTAGCGTAATCAGTATCATTGGAAGGACGAAGTGATTGTCAAGCACTTGGGTCAAAGTTTTGAGTGCAAGCCTTATGTGTGCTTCAACGGTTCGCTCTGAAAGGTTGAGTTCATTTGCAATTTCTCGATACGAAAGCCCTTGTTCCCGACTCATCTTATAGATTAGCTGTCGTTGTGGTGGAAGCTCATCCACCACTTTGTCAATTATGGCCTTGATGTCGGAATAGATAAGTTCATCTTCAGTTTTACAGGTAGATCTATCCATGTACGCCATAACATAATCTTGGTAAGCTTTCTCGTTCACCTTCTTCCGATTCTGGTTAAAGATGGTATTGCGGGCAATGGTGAAAAGGTAACCGCTAAATGAAAGCCTTTCGTTTAAGTTTTCCCTATTCTCCCATAACTTAACAAAAACATCTTGTACAATCTCTTCAGCATCGTACTGGTTGCGAAGATACCGGAATGCAAAATAGTATATCCTATCAGCAAAGGAATGGAACACTTTTTCAAAGGCTTCCATATTGCCTTTTTTAAGTAAATCAACCACTTGACTATCTATATTGGCTGCGGTTTCGCTCATGTTAGAAGCAAATATTTTGCAACGGGAAAGATAGCAATTTTTCCAATGTCCCTTTTTACTTTTTAATGATTATCCGCTATAGTACCTATATCATTTTTACGTCATTGCGATGCCGACGTTATTTGTCGGGAGAAGTAATTTTGAATATTGATTTACAGTAGATTACATCGACAACAAAAGTTCCTCGCAATGACAATGACAAAATTATTTTAGTGTTTCATAAGTTTTTCATCATTTAGGCATATTTGCGAATAGTAATATTACTTTTTTCAACCTTTAACCTTTCTCCTTTCCCCCCTTTCCCTAATTTCAACAGCAACCAAACATGCCATTTCTCTTTTTAGAATTCGTAATGTACAGATATATAACACGATATATGCAAATTAGTAAAGTTGATAGTTGTTTAACAGCAGGTTGTTGGGTTTCGTATCAAATCGCTATTTGCTAAACATTAAATTTGATGTAGTTTTTTTAAGAGACTGTTTGAATTTTTAGATTTCTCACTTCGTTCGAAATGACAAAGAATA
>CAYZSD010000263.1:0-2091 GCA_964481075.1 uncultured Rikenellaceae bacterium
GTACCCGGAGCCGGAATCGAACCGGCACGGCCGCAATGGCCACAGGATTTTAAGTCCTGCGTGTCTACCTATTCCACCATCCGGGCTTACCACGTAATAAAAAAGCGGAATACCTCCGCTTTCCTAATTATTTCGAGCGGAAAACGAGACTCGAACTCGCGACCCCAACCTTGGCAAGGTTGTGCTCTACCAACTGAGCTATTTCCGCATCAAGATTTCTTTCTTTAAATGCGGTGCAAATTTATATGATTGTTACAAATAATCAAAATTTTTTCGGATTTTTTTCAATCAAGAACTATCTATTGCAATTATAGCACAATATTCCCATGTTTCCTTGGGGGTTGCTGCTGGCTTTTATTACGGGTTAACTCCAAGGCTTCAATCAGCTTAGTCCTTGTTTGTCGTGGGTAGATTATCTCATCGATATAGCCTAGCTCCGCAGCTTTGTAGGGATTGGCAAATGTTTCCCTGTACTCATCAATCAGGTTTTGCCTGTCCTCTTCATTTGATATTTTATTGCGATGGATAATATTTACTGCCCCTTCTGGACCCATTACAGCAATCTCGGCGGTTGGAAAAGCATAGTTAATATCGGCACCAACCTGTTTGCTCGACATCACACAGTATGCTCCACCGTAAGCTTTGCGGGTTATCACAGTAATTTTAGGAACAGTAGCCTCGGAGTAGGCATAAAGAAGTTTAGCCCCATGCTTAATGATTCCGTTGGTTTCCTGAACAGTGCCAGGAAGGAAGCCTGGAACATCAACAAATGTTATTAGAGGTATGTTAAAGGCATCGCAAAAGCGGATGAATCGAGCGGCTTTGATTGATGAGTCGATATCAAGAACACCAGCGAGGTGAGCAGGCTGATTGGCCACAATCCCAACAGAATTTCCAGCCATTCGTCCAAACCCTACTACGATATTTTTTGCATAATGGGGCTGAACTTCGAAGAAGTTCTTGTCGTCAAGCACCATAAGGATTAAATCCTTTATATCGTATGGCTTATTGGGGTCGGCAGGGACAATGGTTTGCAACTCTTCGTCCTCACGAATCGTGCTGTCGGTTGTTGGAATTACGGGGGCGCTTTCCATGTTATTTGATGGCAGGAAGCCAACGAGCTCACGGATTAGCATCAAGGCTTGCTCATCGTTATCGGATACGAAATGGGCAACTCCACTCTTGGTGTTGTGGGTGATTGCGCCACCTAGCTCTTCCTTTGTAACATCTTCATGGGTAACCGCCTTAATTACATCAGGGCCTGTTACAAACATATAACTGGTATCCTTTACCATGATAATGAAGTCGTTAAGAGCAGGTGAATAGACAGCACCGCCTGCACATGGACCCATTATGCAGGTAATCTGTGGAATAACGCCAGAACTTTTAACATTGTTGAAAAAAATCTCGGCATAGCCAGCAAGACTCTGCACCCCTTCCTGAATACGAGCCCCACCAGAATCGTTTAATCCGATGATGGGCGAACCCATCTTTAGGGCCATATTTTGTAGCTTTATAATTTTATCGGCATTGGCCCGGCTAAGCGTACCCCCTAATACTGTGAAATCGTAAGCATATACGAATACTTGAATACCATCAATCTTGCCATATCCAGTAATTACCCCATCGCCAGCGATTCTGTTTTTTTCCATTCCAAAATCGGTGCATCTGTGGGTAACCAGCTTATCTAACTCGTTAAAAGAACCTGGGTCCAAAAGTAGCTCTATCCGTTCACGTGCAGTCTTTTTCCCTGACTCATGTTGCTTTTTGATACGATCTTCACCAGCACCTTGCTCGGCTATTCGCATTTTCTCCTCAAAGTATTCGAATTTTTTTTCTAAACTATCCATTCAATTATTATTGATTTATAAACTGTCTTGACTCCTTTCAAAATATTAGTTGAAAAATTCAATCGCTATTTCATCCCCCATGGGGTTGATAATCATCTGTTCAACTGGGTTTTATGATGTGTTTTCTGATTACACATGACATAATCATACATTTCTTGAAATAACCATTGATTTTTATCCCAATACTAAGAAACTGTTTAAATTTTATTTTATAATTATTTCAAGTTAATTTGTATCAAAA
>CAYZSD010000264.1:0-2039 GCA_964481075.1 uncultured Rikenellaceae bacterium
AGAGGATGACAATCCAGTATTAATTGAATATCAATTATCATTTAGAGCAAAGTAACAGTATCCTATGGGAGGAATCATAACTCAACCTGCACATAACACGGACGGTAAATTTCATAGGCTTGTCACGGTTTTTGCAAACCGTGTCCAGCTATCAAGAAAACACAGGCAATGTAGAGATTGGTAACTGCCCACTTAGAAGTACCAGAAAGTAACAACAGTGGATTCACCTCGAAACATCCCCAAAATCAAGAACATACCCTACCCCTCGAAGCTCCGGTCATGGTGGCAAAAACCGCGCCATACCCTCCTGGGGGTGGCTTTAGAGAGACTCCGGCCGGGCAGCACCCATGATGAAGCGCTTCCCTGCGTCGGGATAACACCTACGAAACTTACCGCCGTGCCGTTAGCAGTTATTAATTGAAAGTTACTCCATACGATGAATCCAGAAATAATCCTTAAAGAAAGCGAAAAGCTTTTTGAATACGTCGAAGCCGAAAAGGATCGTTTTTATAAGCAAGCCCGAAAAATAAGAATTGGGGGCATGACCACTGCAGCAATCTTTGTAGTCCTCTATTTCTTTCCACGGTTAATTGACAAATCGATCCTAGTGGCATTTATTGTAACAATCGTGATGCTAGCCTGTGCAATGCTACCTTTTTGGGTTATAAGCAATGATACAATATTGCCATCGAAGACAACAAGACTTTTCTATCAAACCTATAAAATTAACCTTGTACGAAACATAATTAAGTTAATATCACAGGACCTAAACTATAGACCCCAAAATAGGATTCTAAATAAGCCCATTATTCAGTCCGGACTCTTTGGAGACAAGATTACTGAATTCAAGGGACGTAACCTGATAATTGGGCAATTCGGTAAATTTGATATTCAGATGTCCGAGATTCAACTCTGGAAAGGGCTTCCAAGGTTATTTAAGGGATTCTTCGTATTTGCCTCCAACCTAGACGAACCCAATATTGACATTCAGGCAATCAAGGCTTTAAATGGGAGATGGGCTTACAAGGATAATAATCTATATCTAGCTTTCCCCAAGGAAGTTAATTTTTTTGAAGTGAAAATAGAAAAATCAAACCAGAGCATTGAAAATGTTAAGGACCAGACCAGATTCTTATTAGCAGTGATTGGCATTATCGAAAAAGCAACCAAAGTGACATCCAGTAGCGATTATGTTATAGAAAAACTTCCTTCAGTTAGTGAAGAAACTCTGTCTCAGCATAAAACATTCAGTACTTTGGTTACAAATGAAGTGCATGTTCTTGCTTCAAATAGCAGACGATTCATTAACTTGATAATTGATATTTCTGCCATCTCGCTATTTTGTTTCCCAATACTTACCATGGTGTATTCAAACATTAATCAAATCGCAACTAAAAAAACAATAGCTCTGACAGGTTTGATTGTATCAATAATAATAGCCTTCTTATATTACTTAATTCTTGAATTGATATTCCAGGCAACAATAGGGAAAGCCCTCACAAAAACCACAGTTATCTCAATCACAGGTAATCATCCAAGATTTAAAAATTTACTGATAAGATCAATTTCAAGATTCATCCCCTTTGAGGCATATTCATATATCAATTCAGAAGTAGGGTTGCATGACAAATTATCCAAAACAAGGGTTATAAGGACGGACATAAAACTTAACAACTGCTAACACGGACGGTAAATTTCATAGGCTTGTCACGGTTTTTGCATCAGGGACTTCTTCGAAGTCAGCTGCTAAAACCAGAAGTGGCTTATCGGCCCGAACGAAAATCCGCATCTCAATCACGCCACTACTGCAACGCAAGCACCATTACGCCAGATTGGTCCCGTAAAATACAAGCACCCCAACGGAGGCAAAAACCGCGCCATACCCTCCCTGGGATTGGGCTTTCTAGATCAAACCTAAAATGATGACAACCCTCGATCACACGCCCACCCCCAGTCGGGTAACACCTACGAAACTTACCGCCGCGCCGTTAGGTTTAAGGCGTCGTGCGATAACAAAATGAAATAAAAGCCAACGCACA
>CAYZSD010000265.1:0-2007 GCA_964481075.1 uncultured Rikenellaceae bacterium
GATTACGATATGGCATCGGCTGAGATTACTGGTCTCGACTGGGGAACCGCTTATTACGTTAATGTTCAGGCTGGTTTACTGCTTGATATGTCTAATAATCCTGTGGCCGCAATTACTTCTGCTACTACATGGACATTTACCACTATGGAACAGGTTACTTTCGATCTTTTCTTTAGTGAGTATATCGAGGGTAGTAGTCAGAATAAGGCACTGGAGATATTCAATCCCACAAACCAAACCATCGATTTGAGTAACTACGTTATTAAGCAAGCCAATAATGGTAATGGTTGGGGTAACATCTCTTCTGGCCCCGATACCCGTTATGTTTTACCTCTTACCGGAACTCTTGCGCCTGGTGAAGTCCTAGTTCTTGCCAATGCTCAGGCAAATCAAGCAATACTTGATGTTGCTGACTTTACCTATGCTTACGTGTCAGCAGCCAATGGAGCGGATGGAAATAACGTACTAGCTTTCAACGGTGATGATGCTATTGGACTATTTAAACTTGGCGTTTTAATTGATGTTATTGGTGATCCCAATAACGATCCAGGAACTAACTGGCCTGTGGCAGGGACAGGAGCTACATCAGAGTATACCCTAGTTCGTAAGAGTTCTGTTCAAAAAGGAACCGATGACTGGACTGCATCTGCTGGTACAAATGCTGATGACAGCCAGTGGGTTGTATATCCTTCCGATACATTTGAGCACCTTGGTTCGCACGATTTCACATCAAGCGTTAGACCTGTTTGGGGTACTTCCATCGCGGCATTTCCCAACCCCTTTACCCATACCCTATACATTGATAATGCCGAGAATGCTACCCGAGTATTGGTTATCAACCTTATTGGGCAGCAGGTGTTGAGCGTTAACCTTAATGGTGATAGCCGTGTGCCCATTGCAACTGAGAATTTGGCTAAAGGCATTTACCTAATCTCTATTGAGAATAGCAAAGGCGAAAGAACCGTTCGCAAGATGATTAAGAGATAGTTCAATTTTATTTTAAACTCACTTTATTGAAAGCCCCGGGAAACCGGGGCTTTCTTTTTTTCTAAACTTGTTCTCATCAAAATTTCAGCATGTTACGCTTTCATAACTATTTTATTCCCTAAATTGGTATAGATTTTTCACAAACTCATAATCGTATGAATCGGCAAGTGCCATTTTTGCGGTTGCTATTGCCCTTTGTAGTCGGGATAATCATATCCATAAATATCGATTTGAGTTTTTCACCCCTATACCTTTCCATTTCTTTACTTATTCTTTTTGCTTTGGCTATTATCATTCTTTTTTTACAATCCGGATGGACTTTACGATGGGTATTTGGATCAATTGTGCTTGTCTTTTTGCTAATTGCAGGTATTGCTATCACCCAATCCAGCCTAATGCAAAAATCTGCCCTTGAAAAGGTAGAGCAGAATGTGCTAGTTAGGGTAATTGAATCGCCCGATATTCGGAATTCAAGTATTAGGGTTTCTGCGCAAATCAACATGATCAAAGCAGAGGACGGGTGGAATTCTATCAGGGAGAATACCCTTTTATACTTTTCGGTTGAGGATTCCTTGGCTCAAAAATTGAAATATGGTGACCTGCTAGCTATCCAGGCCAGTTTTACCACTCCACCCAGTGCCCTTAATCCTTACCAGTTCGATTATGCGAATTACCTAATGAAGAAAGGAGTTTATCGGGTAGCATTCGTTAAATCGTCAAATTGGATTAGAATTGGCCATAGTTCACATTGGTTATTCTCTGTATCACACAATCTTCGGAGCAACTTGCTTTCGCTTTTTAAACGAGTTGGAATTGGTGAAGAAAATCTGGCTGTTCTGTCTGCGTTAACAATGGGATACAAATCTCTGCTCGATCAGGAAACAAAACGCGTTTTTTCTGCTTCGGGTGCTATGCATATCCTTGCAGTATCGGGGCTACACGTTGGAATCCTTTTTACTACCCTATCGGCATTTCTGTTTTTCTTAAATCGGGTTAAGCGAGGAAAACTGATAAAAGCAT
>CAYZSD010000266.1:0-1932 GCA_964481075.1 uncultured Rikenellaceae bacterium
CTTATTGATTTTTAATGATTTTTTTGTATATTTATTGGATATAACCGGTTGCTATATAAGGAGCAAAAGTAAGCACCTAAACCATGAAATACTTAAAAATTTTTATTATTTTGAATGTTTTGGGTTTTATCAATTTATCAGTTCAAGGACAAATTTCTTGGGATTTTAGTACTATATCTAGATATAATAATCAATTCAATACCAGTTCATACATCACTTGTCTCCAATTTTCTTCGAGAATTCCAATTTATTTTAATGAAGTAAGAACAAATTTTGCACCCTTTGAAGTTAGGGTTGATTTTTCTGGTTTATATTTCGATCCAGCAGTTTCATTCATGGTTACAGAGAGAATCAAACAATTAGCCAAGGCAAAGTTTTCACAGTATAGGTTTGGTTATTCATGCTTATTTTTAGATACCTTAAAGCAATCCTTAAATACTGCAAGTTGTTCTAAAGCAGAAGTTTTGGCTTTTGAAAGATGTCAGTCTGGATTAAAATTAAGTGTTTATAGTCTTGAAGCCTTTTGTAAAAATCAACTATACATGCCTCCACATCAATATGGAGTTAGAAGGGCTGATTATCATTACGATTTCTATGGAATGGGTTTTAAAGTTGCAGGACAGGTAAGAGTGGGAGCAACGTATAGTCGGTCTTCGAATTTAAATTTTCATAGCACCTTTGTTATTCCTTCTCAATCTGTTGGAAAGTAATGTATCTATTGTGGAAAAGCCCTGAAAGGAACTTAACTACCCTTTCATCAGCAGGGAATATCTTCTCTCCAAGTTTGTCTGTCAACTCCTTGCAAATTGAGTTTGCATTCTTTTTTCCGTCGATTGAAAGCCATACGGCTGAGCCTAACTCATCAAGATGGATTGAAACATTCTTCGCCTTTCGCTCGGGAATCAGAAAATAGGTTAGCTTTTTGCTTTTAAACTTCGGAATGAGAATAGTAACGTTACCGTTTTCTTCAATCTGATGTTTATGTACCCGGATAGGAATTAAGTCGAGGGCATTAGTGTTTTTTAAAATCCTTCTGCGTTCAAAGAAACCAACCATAATTAAATGTTTATACTGTTTTACAATCGAATACGAAGAGGCTGTATCAAAAGTATCTTATGTTAATCTTCATCGAGTTTTCTTACCCCATATAGACCTTCTGAGACAGCCTCTTAGATACTATAACGACTCCTGATTAATGGCCAATGCTTGGTGGTGCAGGTTCGTCGGGACTACCTGCATTCCTTAAAGGTATAAAGATTAGGGCAAGGGCAACTAAAACAAGAACGATTGTGCTTATTGAAAAAGGAGGATTCTTGAAGAATGCAAAAAGCTCCATATCGGCAAAAGCAAACCCAGCGAAAAGTAACCCAACTAGAGCCTCGCCTGCAATGAAACCTGCAGCTAGGAGTACGCCAAGGTTTTCAACCCTAACACCCTGTGCTTCATTTAATTTTCTCGATTTAACCAGCATGTTAAGGATTCCTTTAATCATGCCTCCTACAAAAATAGCAAATACTGTTCCAAAAGGTAGGTACATCCCAACGCTAATAAGCATGGGGCTTCCAGCTTGAATTAGAATAAAGGAGAAGCCCATAAGCATACCAACAATGATCAAGGGCCATGTCATATCACCACCAACAATACCCTGCGAAAGCATTGCCATAAGGCTTGCCTGAGGGGCAGGTAACTCCTTGCTGCCAAAACCACCGGCATAACCTTCACGAATACCTGTAGCAACATCCCCTTCATGAAGAATGAATAAAGGTATGAAAAGAACGGCGGCAGCTACAATTACACCAATTATGTCACCAACCTGCATCCTCCATGGGGTTCCACCGAGAATGTGTCCAACTTTAAGATCCTGAAGCATTTCGCCTGCTACCGCAGCCGATACGCATACAATAGCAGCTACTCCCAGAACTGCCGCAACAC
>CAYZSD010000267.1:0-1908 GCA_964481075.1 uncultured Rikenellaceae bacterium
TATGCCTGATCAATTTTCTGATCCAGATATATTAGAATTAACAAAGAAGATTAAACTTGTAATTGATGACGAATTAACCAAACTTGTACCAGATAAAAGAGCGGCCATCGTAAAGATAATTACAAAAGATCAACAACGATTTACTAAACGAGTTGACTATCCAAAAGGAGAGCCTGAGAATCCGATTACTTTAGATGAAATAAAAGAGAAATTAGTATCTCTATCAACTTTTGCTGGAAAATCCCCAAAGGAAGCCGATGAGATTACGAATTGCATATTGAATATCGAGGATCGCTTAGACGATTTATACTATTTCCTTTAATCTTAAACCAAGGGTCGTAAATGAAAATCAGCACAACAAAACTTGAACAACTTTCTCACAATATTCTTAAAGCATGTAATGTGCCTCATGATGATGCTCAGATTATTGTAAACTCAATCCTTTATGCACATACAAGGGGGAAAGGGACGCATGGTGTTGGCAGGATGCCAATATATGTAAGAAAAATAAAGGAAGGGTTAATGTCCTCAGAAACAGAGTTAACATTAGTGAAAGACTCCCCAGTAGTTAGCGTATATGATGCAAACCATGGATTTGGTCAAGTTGCTGCGCATAAAGGGATGGAGTTTGCTTTGGGTAAAGCGGATAAGCATGGGGTTGGAGTAGTAGGCATTAAGAATAGTAACAGTTTTGGAACAGCTGGTTTCATCCTTGAACTAGCCTCCGAGCGACAAATGATTGGATTATTGTTTTCCAATGCTTCTCCTGCCATTGCTCCTTCAGGAGGCAATAAGCCCCTGTTCGGCACAAATCCTATTGGGTATGTCTTCCCAAACCGGAAGGGCGAACCTCCAATCGTGCTTGATATGGCAACCTCAGTAGCCGCAAGAAGTAAAATTAGAATGGCGGCAGCAAATGGAGAAACTATTCCATTTGGGTGGGCATTGGACTCTAATGGAAAACCTACCACCGACCCCATTGAAGCGCTTAAAGGTTCTATGCTTGCTATTGGGGATCATAAGGGCTATGGGCTTTCGCTTGCGGTTGATATTCTTGCGGGTCTTTTAACAGGTGCTGCTTTTGGGGGTGATGTGAAACCTCTTAACCACAAAGACAGCCTCTCCAACTATGGACATTTAATCATAGCATTGAATATTGGCTTCTTTATGAGTATTAATGATTACTACGAGAAGATAGATTACTTGATTAGGAATACTAAAGCATGTGGCGAACTAGGAAGTGTTTTTCTACCAGGGGAGCAGTCATTTAACAAGGCGAAAAACTCATCGAATGAAATCACTCTGTCTACAAAGCAAGTTGAGGATATAAACAAGTTGTTAGGTTCATTACAGATTAATGAAAAACTTTAAGTTAACGAAATATATTTGAAATGCCATCATCTATTATTGACTCTAATTACTTTCGAGACATGTTCGGAACGGAAGCAATGCGATCCGTTTTCTCTGATGAATCAAGAATCCAAGCATGGATAGATACTGAGATTGCCCTAGCCAAAGCTCAAGTTCAAACAGGGGTTATTCCAAATGGTGTTGATGAGAACATAGCGAAAGTAGCATTTCTATATAATTTTGACATTGTTGCTATGAAGGAGGATTTCGATAGGGTTGGCTTTCCAATCCTTCCTTTCGTAAAGCAACTAACAAAATTATGCGATGCCGAGACAGCAAAATGGGTTCACTACGGAGCAACCACGCAGGACATTCTTGACACAGGTATGGTTCTTCAGATAAGGAAAGGCCTTGAAATTATTGAAGATGAAATTGGTAGTATTCTTTCTGCACTAGCATCATTGGCAAAAAAGCATCGTGCTACCGTTATGGCAGGTAGAACATTCCAACAGCTAGCTGCTCCAATTACTTTTGGTTATAAGGCTGCTATCTGGCTCG
>CAYZSD010000268.1:0-1904 GCA_964481075.1 uncultured Rikenellaceae bacterium
ACTGTTTTCTCTATACACCAAAGGTCGTTTTTTTGGATGAACCTACCCTGGGACTGGATTTGCGAAGCCAAATAGCGATCCGCAGCTTTTTGAAAAAATACCGATACGATCACAAGACAACCATGATGATTACTAGTCATTATATGGACGATATTGAAGATACGTGCGACAGAGTGATTCTCTTACAAAAAGGGCAAAAAACGTTTGATGGGGGAATATCTGAGTTAAGAAACCCTGAAAGGTCCTTCAAAGATGGAGTGCTTAACCTGATGAGATCGGGAGAAAAGCAAAAATGAAGAAATATTTGTATGGCTTTCAAGTATTCTTTCTGAACTCGGTTCAATACCGATTCAATACAGTTATTCATTTGCTGTTTGGAAATCTCAGTCTACTGGTGACCCTGTTTTTCTGGGTTTTAATTTTTAACGGGAATTTCGGAACGTCTATTAAGGGATTTACCTTATCTAGTACAATTACTTATTTCATTGTCTCGAATATTTTGAGTAAGTTTACTTTACAAGGATCAGGATTTTATTATACTACTATGATTAAAAGTGGTGGTCTCGGGCCGGTTTTGTTGAAACCGTATCATTTAGAATGGTCGGTTTATGTTCAGCAGTTGGCTGCCAATATCACAGGGATTCTTCCGCAAGTTGGTTTCATCCTGGTTGCTTTACCGTTCATTGCTGGTTTTTTGACATGGCAAATGACTGCCTTTAATCTACTGTTCATTTTGTTGTTCATTATAATCGCCAGTATTACCAGTCATTTACTTTGGTCCATTTTTGGGTTTATGGCATTTTGGATGGAAGAAGCGACTGCGGTGATGTGGTCACTTGCCGTGCTGTTAAATATGGCCATGGGCATGTATATTCCCTTGGATTTCTTCCCTAAGGGGTGGCTTAGCGTTTTAGAAAAGTTGCCTTTCTCCGCTTGGGGATATTTGCCCAGTAAGATTTACTTAGGATTACTCCCCGTGGAAAAGCAATTGCAACTACTTTGGATTCATTTAAGCTGGATCGTGATTCTATGTGTCCTGCATCGATTCGTTTGGAAAGCCGGTCTGAAACGCTTTTCCTCGGTAGGGGGTTAGTAGATGAAATATGTGAAGTTGTTTTATGCCCAATGCAAACTGTCTGTTATGGCAGCGACCATGTATCGTGCGAACTTTTGGCTGATGTTAATCCAAAGCATCCTCAACTCCTTCATGACTCTACTCTCGGTGGAGTTTATCTATGGTAGTGTTGAGAGTATAGCCGGTTGGAGCAAAGAGGATATGATTGTACTGATTTGTACGTCTCTTATTGTCAACCAATTGTATCGCGGTATCATTCACTTTAATCAAAATCGATTTGTCAATGGTGTTGGAAGTGGTGGGTTTGATAAATTGCTATTGCGGCCAATCAATCTTCTGTTTCAAGTGAACACCGGGCCGATTCATATTTCCGGGTTGCTTTCCATTATTGCTCCGGTCATCGTTTTGCTAAGTCAATTATCAAAAATGAGCAGCCACATTTCAGCTACCCAAATTTCTCTGTATCTTCTTTTCCTCATTAATGGCGTCGTTGTTTTGGCTTCGTTTATGCTACTGCTATACACTTTGGCTTTCGTCTTTATAAAGATCGACGGAATCAATAACATCTACTACCTTATGATGGATATGGCCAGCAAACCTCAAGAAATGTTTGCAAAAGAGTTCCTTTATGGTTTTCTATGGGTGGTTCCGGCAATACCACTCGCCAATGCCCCCGCAGCAATTTTACTTGGAAAACGCAGTGCATTGCCTTTAACACTCTACCTTGTAATTGGAGGAATCTTTGTATTGCTATCCACCATGGCTTTGCATGCTGGAAGAAAACGATATACGAGTGCGAGTAGTTGAAAAAATGATTTAAGTTCCTATA
>CAYZSD010000269.1:0-1888 GCA_964481075.1 uncultured Rikenellaceae bacterium
AACAATCTTAATCAAATGTAAACTAGGTTATTAGTGTTTACAATTAGATATCGGTAAAACCCG
This sequence comes from uncultured Rikenellaceae bacterium, assembly GCA_964481075.1. Taxonomy (GTDB): domain Bacteria; phylum Bacteroidota; class Bacteroidia; order Bacteroidales; family Tenuifilaceae; genus MWFE01. The sequence continues at coordinate 64 of CAYZSD010000269.1, forward strand.
AAAATGAGAGAATGAAAGCATGAATTTAAGGGGTGAATGATTTTTATAATATGGTTTCGACTTCTTGTAGTACTAATGTAATATCATTTTTTTTGGTTCATCAACCTTCTCCATCTGCTATAAGGATATAGAGTATTGATTTCAAAGTAAATAAGACCATTGCTAACCAGAGGAAAAGAGCTAATTATAGTTTTTGCTAATTTAATGCTTTCGCACTCCATTATAAGCACTGCATTCTTTTGCTCGTTAAAGTAAATTTCTCTAATCACTCCATCGAGATAAAGCTTATAAACATGTTCGGCTTCCAGTTTCAACGTTTCGCTATGCAAACTCCAGTCGACCCGAGCAGTTTCCTTCTCTAATGCAAGTATTTTCATAGTATTTCTATAATCCTGTAAAGAAACCAATTCTACCAACTTTTTGAGAGTACGTTTCAAAATCTTTTCCAAAGGTTTCCATCATCACCTTTTCTTCGTCCTTTAGAAATATAAGAGTGGCAACAAGCATAAACACGGCCGCAAGTAAGAACCAGAAGTTGTTTAGCAAAAGGAACAAGCCCGGTAGAATCAAGAGCGCCCAGCTAACGTATATTGGATTGCGGGATATACTGAATACTCAATGGGTTATGAGCACTCCCTTTGAAAATCCTATTACAAATTGGATCATCGCCGTTAACCAAGCAACTGCCCCAATAACAAGGAGAATAAGTCCTGCAATTCTTATAAAAACATTGTCAAGAATAGGGATGAAAGTATATGCAGGCCACCAAACTCTTAAAAATATGCCTGCAATAATAAATGGTATGGCGAATCCAATGATTCTGGGGCCAACGCCTTTTGGGTCGAGACCCAACGGGGAAATTGATTTGTTTTTCATTTTTTTATATATAGTTGTGATAATAAGAGTGATTAAGCTTGGTCGAAGGTCATCAACCGCAGAAAATCCCCATCGATAATCAGAAGTTTTACACCATTTAAGGTTGAGGAGCGGTGCGAACTAAGTTCGTCGGATACAACGTAGGTCATTCCTTTGGCAAGTGTTACCCTTTCACCAGTTTGCAGTTCGCTAACAAATTCTCCTTCGATACAATGCACTATATGCCCTTTTTTGCACCAATGATCGGCTAAGTAGCCTTTTGAATACTCAACAATTCTAATCCTTAAGCCCGGCAACTGAAAAGTTTGCCAATAGGCAATTCCGTTTTCGCCCAAATGCTCGGTTTTAGGGATCGACTCCCATCGGATAGTTTGAAAGGGAATACCATTCATGATTTCCATAGTTTTATAGTCATTTAAAATATCCTTTTGAAAGTTAACGTTTAGGCAGAAACAACGTTAGCATAAGTATGACAATTGAAATTGAAGCCGTTGCAGGTTGCAACCACGACAGATAGCCAATAATTATAACCTGAACAGTGAGCCACCCCAAAACAATGATCACATTGGCAAGCGAAGCTATACGCGCAAACCTTGAGTTGGCAAAAACCGCTATGGATGCAAAAAGCGCCGATCCACCCACAACAACAAAGAGGAAAAGACTTGGGATAAAGTAGGTGGCAAACGGACTTCCATCTAGAAGTTCAAGGGGAACACCCTCGGCCCCGCACATCCCGTAAAAACCGCCACCACAGGCGTTTAACGCCAGAAAGGCGAGTAATGTGCCCAATGTGAAGCGGATAATCTTGTTATCTGTACTTTTGCTCATAAGTTATTTGGATTAATTAATCGACTGATTGGTTGACCTGCCTGCCGCAGGCTGGTTGGTTGATTGACTGATTGGTTGATTGACTGATTTTTTTAGAATATAATAAATTGAGCAGAACTGT
>CAYZSD010000270.1:0-1857 GCA_964481075.1 uncultured Rikenellaceae bacterium
TGCCACTGTGTTCCATACATGTGGAAATTGAAACAGCTTTGAAACTAACACTCCTTGAAAGTGTATTTCGATACTGCTTGAGACAAAACAAACCAATGTGAAAAGGATTGCATGAAGAGCAATAATGGTAATAAAGGTTTTGTAGTTTATTGTTTTTATCCACTCAACCCTTGCAATATTTTGTATCGCTTTCATTATACCTTTATAAATTACTTATGTATTTTTATTTCTCCTTTACTAGCTCAAGAAAAAGGGTTTCTAATGTTTTCCGATGCAATTCCAACGAACTTACTACAACCCCATTGTCAATCAACCATTTGTTAAGTTCAGCCGTTGTTAAGTTGCCTACAATTGTAAAACTTATGCTTTCATGGCTTGTCTCAACAATATCTATCATAGGATTTTGCTCTAGTGTAAGTCTTAAAATATCCATATTTTCGGCACTTGCCGATATTACATTCTTCCCCTGAATTAGCTCATCGACCTTACCATTGGCAACCCTTTTCCCTGCCTTAAGAATCACAACATGGCTGCAAACCTTCTCAACTTCAGCAAGGATATGGCTTGCCATGATAATAGTTTTCCCTAATTTTGATTGATTAGTTATAAGCTCTCTTACTTCTGCTATTCCCTCTGGGTCAAGACCATTGGTGGGTTCATCGAGAACCAAAACCTCTGGGTTGCCAAGTAAAGCACTTGCTATGGCAAGACGCTGTTTCATTCCAAGCGACAGGGTATAGTATGCGCTTCGAGCCCGATTTGAGAGACCAACAAGTTCAAGAACTCGGAAAATCTCACTATTACTACAACCCCTAATAGAGCTAACTATTTCCAGATTCTTTATAAGATTGAGGTAAGGATAAAAGAATGGGACTTCGAGTAGGGTTCCAATCCTTGTGTTAACATTATTTATTTTCTCTCCTTCGAACCAAACAAAGCTACCTGTGTCAGGAAATTTAATGCTCAGAAGGACAGCAAGGGTTGTCGTTTTCCCGCTCCCATTAGGACCGAGAACTCCTAAAACCTGCCCTTTGCTCACATCAAATGATATATTATTGATAGCCAGGATGCTACCAAACGATTTTGAAATGCCTTCTACCTTAAGGATTTGGTTCATTGCCAAAAGGACTAAAAAAGCAAATATATGCTTTTTTAGAATGATATGGCGAATGGGAAGATTAAAAAATGCAACGAACCGCTATAGGTTAGTTCCCCAGTTCAGAAATGAATTTAATTCGCACAAGACGAATCTCTTCTTCGGTAAACTCATCGGCACCAAGATACTCTAGGGCTTCATCAATTGACTCGGTTTCAGCTTCTTCCTTGAAATAGTCGTATATTTCCTGTAGCTTATCCTCCTCCATGATCTTTTCTACGAAGTAGTCGATGTTGAGCTTAGTGCCCGAGTTAACAATGGCTTCAATTTCCCCAATAAGTTCGTCCATGTCAAGGTTTTTTGCCTCAGCAATATCCTCGAAGTCCATCTTGCGGTCAATGCTTTGGATAATAAATACTTTCAGTAGCGACTTGTTGGCAATGCTCTTCACTACCATATCCTGTGGACGAACAATCTCTTTGTCCTCAACGTAAGCTTTAATTAGCTCGACGAACTCTTTGCCATAGCGTTTGGCTTTTCCAACACCCACACCTGTTATATTTTGAAGCTCTTCAATGGTGATTGGGTACTGAATCGACATGTCCTCAAGCGAAGGATCCTGGAATAGAACAAAAGGAGGTAAGTTTTTCTTTTTGGCAATCTTTTTTCTAAGATCCTTAAGCATTGAGAACAGCTCCTCGTCGGCCGAACCTGCTTTGCCAGCCTGAGAAGCAAGGCTATCCTCGTCATCCGACTCCTGA
>CAYZSD010000271.1:0-1836 GCA_964481075.1 uncultured Rikenellaceae bacterium
TGCACCGCAATGTTTTTGGCCAATCGTATCCAGTCGATGCCGAGGCTACGGATATTATTGGGGAGATGCTTCAGGGGGTGCGCCCCACGTTTTGCCCCTACGTGCACAAGCACATAAGGGAGCGAAGAGTTAAAGCAAAGCAGTGGACCATTTGCGAAACCGGTAAACCCGATGCCACTAAAACCTGCCCCATTTGGGAGGGGTAGCATACTCGTTTGTATCGGCATGTATACTTTTTCATTTATCACCTCACGCTGAAAACTAAAGTAACTACTCAGGTGTCGTTTTTAGCCCTTATTAACAATTCGTTGGGTTATATCAACAAAATTTGAAGGGTCGTTTGTCTTTTATTTCAAAATCTGGTGGTTGTCAACATTTTCTGGTAAAATTACTTTTTGAATGTTGATTACTTTGGTCGCCATTCCCCATCGTTATTGATTTATTTATAGACCTTTGCCCTATAGTATGACAAAGGAGAATAATGCATATCAGGAGTTACTCGAATTGGTTCACAAACTTCAACGGGAGATAGTGGAACTGAAGAAGGAAAATGCTGACCTCCGAGTTCGCATAAGTGAACTTGAGCATTCGAAAAACAGCAGCAACAGCAGCATTCCTCCAAGCAAAGACGATAACCGAATCAAAAGGAACCAAAGCCTGCGGGCAGGTTCTGGGAAAAAGAGCGGAGGCCAGCCAGGCCATAAGGGACACACGCTAAAAATGGCTGAAACACCTGATGAAATCATAGATCACAAATCAAACTTTTGCAAAAACTGCGGCCTAGATATCTCAGGTCATCCTAGCACCATATGTGAGGCAAGGCAAGTTGTTGAAATACCTCCAATACGTCCTGTCTATATTGAGCATCGCAGCTGTAGCACCATTTGCACCTGTGGGTGCTTCAACAAGGCGAAATTTCCGGAAAGGGTAAAATCACCTATTCAGTATGGAGAAACCGTAGAAAACTTGGTGAGCTATCTAAACGTGGGGCAATACATCCCCTACAATAGAATCGTTAGCATGCTTAGCGGGCTATTCAACATTTCATTATCAGAAGGTAGCGTAAGCAATATAATTAACCGTTTTGCCAACAGGGCGAAGCCCTTCTATGATCAGATACGAAAAGAGATTGAAACTTCAAAAGTGGTTGGTGCTGATGAAACTGGCGCTAGAATGAACGGTGAAAAATGGTGGTTCTGGACATGGCAAAACGATAAGGGTACTTACACTACCACTTCCAACAACAGAGCCTTTTCTACAGTAGAAGCTAATTTCTCAAAAGGCTTTAAAAAGGCCGTTCTAATAAGTGACCGCTATGGAGCGCATTTAAAAACGAAAGCCTATGCTCACCAAATTTGCATTAGCCATTTGTTTCGTGACCTGAATTACCTTATTGAGCTAACGGGTGCTAAAGCCGTGAAACGGATTAAGGAGCTGTTGAAGCATGCTGTTTTTCTGAAATCACAGATGAAGCCCCATGATTACCAGCAACCAAACCTTGTTCGTAACTATATTCGGCGTGAAACATTCAAGTTACTGCTGGGCGACCATAGCAAGGAACACAGCAAGGTAAGGTCGTTAATGAAAACGTTGAATCGTTGCAGAAACTATATCTTCGAATTCCTGTACAATGAGCATGTCCCACCAGACAATAATGGGGCAGAGAGAGCAATCAGAAATGTAAAGGTAAAACAGAAAGTATCTACAATGTTTAAATCAGAACTTGGGATTACGAACTATGCCATAATCCGCTCCGTATTTGACACATGTGCTAAACGGAATATCCCCGCACTAAGAGCTTGTAAAATCATTAACCAACATCCTGAGTAGTTACAA
>CAYZSD010000272.1:0-1818 GCA_964481075.1 uncultured Rikenellaceae bacterium
AGGGTGTGCCAGAAGGGTTTCTCATGACACTTTCATTCCATTTGTTTACGAATACGAAGATAGAATGGAAGAAACTTACCGGGCTTGCTTTTATTAACATCATTATTACGTACATTATTCGATTCTTACCCATCAATATTGGCGTAAATACCATTCTATCGCTACTTGCTCTCATTATTTCGTTCAATATAACATATAAAGCACAGCTCGATGTCGTTGTTCGATCCATCATTACTGCATTTGCAGTGATGACCATGGTTGTCATTGCCGAGACCATAAATTATCTTTTGCTTCACCTTTGGTTCGGTCGAGATAAGACCTATGAACTGCTAGGTGGCACTTCAGAACTAGTAAAGAGCTTGGCTACAGTTCCTTCAACCCTTTTACTTGCTGCGTTTATCTTTTTGGCATATGGTGTGATGAAGCATTTTGAAAATAGGAAAGCTACACATGGAAAACCTCAGTAAAGGAATTGCCAAAGAAATATCACAATCTTTGCAGTACGATACCGAAAAAGAAGCCGTTATCGCTTATGGGTTGTTAGGTATTCTTCAGTTAATCACGAATATTGGATTAACTCTTTTGTTGGGTTTCATCTTCGGTGTTCCTGGTCAAGCAATACTCCTCAGTTTTTCGGTTAGTCTATTGAGACGGTTTTCCGGAGGAGCACATTCCAGCAGTTTGAACCTCTGTACCATTGTCGGGCTCGTTTACAGCATTGCCTTCGCTCGTTTATCGGTCACTTTAACGCATCAATTCCATCAAACGTGGATGCCAATTGGAGTGGGAGTTGTTTCGTTTGCGATTGCATGGATTACTATAGTGCAAAGAGCACCGGTAGATCACCCAAACAAACCAATACGGAGCATACCAAAAAAGCAGCGCATGCGTCGCGGGAGCTTTGCTGTTATGGCATTCTACACCGCTATGTATCTTTTTTTAGTTATTATAGGTTGCGACCGGTTGACATTTAGGTCATTTGGGTATAGTCTAGTATTTGGGGTATTATGGCAAACGTTTACGATGACCCCACTAGGCCAACTCTTACTGAGCAACCTTGATAAAAACCTAATAAAAAGGAGGTGACACAAGAATGAAAAAATTCTATGGTATCGTTGCTGCTGTTTCAACCGTCATGGCTGCAATGCTGGCAACCTCTGCATGCTGGTGGTTCTTTTATCAACCGGAAGAACCCGCTTCACTAAGAAACGAGTAGGTGAATATCGCATAGGAGTTTCTCCTATGCGATATTTCATCCACAGGCAGGAGGCAAAAAAATGTTCAATCTTGATCGAGATAAGCAAATTCAGATCAATCAAATTTTGCAAATCGTGAAAATAGCCTCATTGGCATTTCCTACGATTGCTTTTTTTCAGTATTATTCAAAACAAGAACCTGCCTCGGTCTTCTTAACCCACAGTTTTCTTCTTGCTTCGGCTTTATTAGTGATGTTATCCATTTATACTCTTTTGTTTTATGTTCAAACGAAAATGAGCAATCACTCAAAACTCAAGCCATGGATTAATCCTCTTGTTTCTTTGTTTATTGCTTACATTTCGGTCATGTTAACTGGGGCTCACTTAAGCAATTATAAATATCTTTTCTTATTGGCCATTGTCTCCTGCAGTATGGAAAACGAACCCAAAATCAGCTTAACGGTTTCTGGTGTATCAGCGGTCATCATACTGGGTATCGACCTCTTTTATGCTCCATCAGGTAGCATAAATCCATATTTTGAAAGTGACCTAGTTTTGGTTAGTATTTTTCTAATCATCGCCTGGACCATCGGTTATTATGTCAACCTGGAACGCCGGCATA
>CAYZSD010000273.1:0-1816 GCA_964481075.1 uncultured Rikenellaceae bacterium
GCGGGTTATCAGGAGAGACCAGACAGCTAGGGTTAAACGATAATGATTCCAGAATCAACCCCTTGGGAGGAGCAATTGCACTTGGGCATCCGCTGGGGATGAGCGGTGCCAGAATAGTTACCTCCGCTATTTACCAACTTCAACGCACAAAGGCTAAAAGAGCCTTGTGCACCATGTGCATTGGGGTAGGGCAGGGGATTGCAATGGTGATTGAAGGGATTTAATGCTTTTAAGAAAAATTGGAGTGGGTTATTAAGCTGCTTTTAAGCGTTTTATGTTAGCCTTCTCCAATTTTTTTTGTGCATATTCCAGGGTTATAGTTAGCTCCTTCGATGTTTTCGATGGTAGCTCGAACATGGCATCAATCATGATAACCTCGCAGATTGAGCGTAATCCTCTGGCACCCAGTTTGAACTCAATTGCTTTCTCAACGATGTAGTCGAGAACCTCTGGCTCAATCATTAATTTAACGCCATCATAATCAAATAGTTTGACGTATTGCTTGACGATGGCATTTTTGGGCTCTGTGAGAATATTCCTGAGGGCTGTCCTATCGAGGGGGTCGAGGTAGGTGATAACTGGCAATCGACCAACGATTTCGGGTATCAGCCCGAATGAGCGAAGATCCTGTGGAGCGATGTACTGAAGCAGGTTGTCTCTATCAATCTGCTCCCTATTCTTGCTTGCTCCGTAGCCAACTATTTGAGTGTTCAGCCTTTGTGCTATCTTTTTCTGGATTCCTTCGAATGCACCTCCACAGATGAAAAGAATGTTGGTTGTGTCCACCTCAATCATCTTCTGCTCTGGGTGCTTTCGGCCACCTTGCGGTGGAACGTTTACCTTTGAGCCTTCGAGCAGCTTAAGCATGGCCTGCTGAACGCCCTCGCCTGAAACGTCGCGGGTGATGGATGGGTTATCACTCTTACGGGCAATCTTATCAATCTCATCAATAAAAACTATTCCCTTCTCAGCGGCCTCCACGTTGTAGTCGGCAACCTGAAGCAAGCGGGTTAGGATGGTCTCCACGTCCTCGCCCACGTAGCCAGCTTCTGTAAGTACAGTTGCATCCACAATGGTGAAAGGAACGTGCAACATTTTTGCTATTGTTCTGGCTAATAGCGTTTTGCCCGTACCTGTCTCACCTACAAGCAGGATGTTTGATTTTTCAATCTCCACCTCATCAGCCCCTGTGGGCTGCATCAGCCGTTTATAGTGGTTATAAACGGCAACCGATAGGTACTTCTTTGCCTCGTCCTGTCCAATTACGTACTGGTCGAGAAAATTCTTTATCTCAATGGGTTTGAGCAGTTTGCTCTTATTCAGCTTAAAGCTACCCTTTTTCTTCAGTTCTTCACGAACAATAAGATTTGCCTGCTCAGCGCACAGGTCGCAGATATGTGCCTCTACCCCGGCAACCAATAGGTTCACTTCGCGCCTCGAACGACCACAAAACGAGCATTTATCGGAGTTTCTCATTAAATAATATTCAATAATTTTTCATCGCAAAGTTACGTAATTAATCTCACTTTAAATGAAAATATTATTTACAATAACCATTAATTGTAGGTAAAGTCGAAACGACCATCGGTTATTGAAATTCAGACCATACCATTAACCAAACACCCAACTGTATTAATGCCAAATTGTGTAGCTAGAGGGAGTTTGTAATCAATACATGGCTCATTTATATCGCTATATTGAACCATTGAAAGAAGACAAAATATTTTGATGAATATTTAAACAGTTTCTCGTTAAATTTTATTTTGGTTTTAGAACTTTTTTTGTATTATTGCATAAAATATCCAAAAGATTTATT
>CAYZSD010000274.1:0-1807 GCA_964481075.1 uncultured Rikenellaceae bacterium
ACAATAAATTTATTTATGAGCAATTTGGTTAAATGCTTCGCTTGCTCACTGAATGCAAATAAGTATCGTGCCGGTACTAATGGCACGATACTTATGGAGTAATTGTCCTAATTAAGTTGTGGATTTGAAAACCTGAGTATAATTTGCCTGAAATTGATCCATTTTTCACTATGAACTACGGGTCAATTCTACAAGCGTGCACATAATCGTACTATTTAAGTACTGCCACTGGACATCACGATATCTTGTAAGCGGTCCGCAACTTCTTTATGCTTGTTAGGATACAAGTGGGAATAGGTTTCTAGGGTAGTCTGAACGTTTTCATGTCCCAGACGTTCGGCAATGAGCAAGGGAGCGAACCCTAACTCGATGAGCATCGAGGCGTGAGAATGCCGCAAGTCATGCACTCGAATTTTCTTGACTCCGGCAAGACGGCAGCCTCGTTGAATCTCTCGATTTAAGTAATATTTGTTGAGAGTAAAGAGCCGCCCTTTGCCGGTTGCCCTTCCTGAATCTCGAATAAATCGGGCTAGCTCATCACATAGCCATTGAGGAATCGTCACCATTCGGTTGCTCTTTGGAGTCTTGGTCGGTAAGATTAAGTCTTCTCCACTTAACCGAGCGTAGTTCTTGTTTATTCGTATGCTGTGCTCTTTCAGCAGTATGTCGCTGGCTTGTAGGTCCAATAACTCGCCAGACCGCATTCCTGTCCAGAACAATATTAAAAATGCAATGTGACTCTCATCATTGTCTTTTATGGCTTCGCTAAAGCTCATAAACTCCTCGCGAGTCCAAAATTGCATCGCTTCGGCTCTTTTTCGACCAAAAGCCCCCGCGTTGGCTACCGGATTCGTATGCAATCCATAGTATTTACGACCAAAGTTAAAGACGGCCGAGAGTTGATTGTTAATACACTTTAAATACGTAGGAGTATAAGTGGGTGAGGAAGTTAATAATTGATTTTGCCACTGGCGAATCTCTTTTGCGGTAATGTCATTGACTCTTTTCCCTGTGAAGGTAGGCAAGATCTTCGTTTTGAGCATATAGCCTTTTGCCTTCAGGGTGGTAGGGCGTAATCTCGATTTACAATCTTCTATGTACAAAGCCAACAAGTCATCGAATAAGATTTTGGGTCCTGTCTCTGTTTGCAGCGCAAAATCTCGTTCAAATTCCAAAGCTTCTTTGCGAGTTCTAAACCCTTCTTTTTTCTTGCGCTTGCGCACTCCCAATGTGTCTAAATAATAGAAGGAAGCAAACCAGGAACCCCTCTTTTCGTCTTTGTAAACCGGCATGATTTGCCACCTCCTTTCTTTCCTAGCTATATTATACAGCAAAATAACGCAAAAGGACATGGTCGGGAATGGTTCAACCGTACTGCATACGTACAATAAAGAGCGATAATATGTTTGAATTTAGTCTAGAATTTCTGCGTGTTTTGTTTAATTGGCATATTTAAACGGAAAACAGCCAAATAAAGTTAGAAATATAACAAATTTTGTTGTTAATTGAAATGTTACAGGTTTATTTCAAGGCATCCTAATGCACCTGTTGTTTTACACTTCCGTTACACTTGGTCTAAACCCCTTGAAAAAGGAAAATGGCTTTGATATACTGACCACAGATATCGGAGCAGGGGGTTCTGTACACCGGACGATTGCATACCCTGTTGGAACAAGCCAACAGCCGTGCATTCAAAGGTCGAGTTCGGGTCTTTACCATTCCCTACCGATAGTAAAAGATTTTAAATTTTAAAAGGAGGAAAAAACCTTGAAAAAGTTTTTATCCGTTTTATTGACCATGGCCATGG
>CAYZSD010000275.1:0-1647 GCA_964481075.1 uncultured Rikenellaceae bacterium
TTTGCAAGCTTCGGACTGATACAGTTTCGAGTTGCAGAGGTTCTCATGATTTTAGTTTTCTTTGATCGGAAAAGTGTTGTTGGATTAACCATCGGCGTGTTTGTTTCAAGTTTAATCTATGGAGCCATTCCACTAGATCTTATCTTTGGACCTATCGCAACTGCACTTGCAGGTCTTGCCATGATCATGTTAAAAAAGAAGCCCATCCTTGCGATGATCTTCCCAGCATTATTTAACGGTATCATCATCGGTTATGTCTTAACGTATGGTTACCAACTCGGTTTACTAAGTATTACCATCCCATCTGTGTTCTTAGGTGAGTTTGCGGTCTTATACATCCTAGGTTTACCGCTCTATCTCGTTTTAAGAAAACATCGTGGATTCTTGGAATTCTTTGATAAACAATAAGGGACTGTAACGAAATGAAGATTTAATTTTCTTCATGGACTTAGCAGTCCTTTTTTCTTTATCTTGTAGTTGCTCCTGTGGAAAAGTCGAGTATATTTGCTGTTTTCATGCATGTTTAAAAAGGATTCGCTGAGAATCCTTAGTTTTCCAGTGGATAATTATTGTGTGATTCGGTATTTTTTATTGTGAAATTTCTTTAAATTGTAGCCAATTGCGATGAGCATAAACTCAAACTTCACATTTTGAATGCCTCTACGTTTAAATCTTCTAAATCCCAGCTGTTCTTTGATGACACCAAACGCTCCTTCAACTTGAATCGAACGTTGAACTCTCAGTTCAATACCGAGTTCTGATTGAAGGTTTTCTCGAGCCTCTTTTTGAAGTGCCCAGAGTTCTTCATTGATATCGACTCTGCGCTTCGTGCTTGGCACTTCATAGACATTGTGTCCTTTCTTGCTGTGCCATAAGAAGTGAAGTCTCTCACCGTGTTCATCATAGAAATATCCGTCTTCATCTTTTTTGAAGTTGATGGGTCTCTTGGGATCACTTGCATACGTTTTATCTGTTGTCTCTTTGCTGTACATGGTGTATTTTTGATAGAGTTCCATCCCGCTTAGTTTGAGATAACGATAGTTCCTAAGTCCGCCATAACCAGCATCTGCTACGGGGTATTTTGGATGATATCCATATTTTTGTTTGAATCCCTCTAAAAAGGGAATGAATGTTTGATAATCACTTCGATCCTGAAAGATGTCTAAATGGAGGATGTATTCATCTGATACACCAATTTGTACATTGTATCCCGCCTTTAATTGCCCATTTCTCATGTAGTCTTCTTTCATGTGCATAAAGGTCGCGTCATGATCGGTTCTTGCACAGGAGTTTCTATTCGCTCCGATGATGTCGATATACTTGGTGTACTCCTCTAGTTTGGTTACGTATTCAAATATCTTTTCATAATCTCTTTGTAAGGCTGTTTTTCTCGTTCCCTTACCATAGACAAATGAAACCTCTGACTGTTCAACCTCACGTGTTAAGAACTCTAATATGCGTTTTAGATACTCCGATTCATAGGTGTCATACATAGGAAAAAAGATGCTCATATCCGCGTAATGTGCATTGAGCTTTTCGATGTGCTTGGTAATCTTTTTATAGAGTTTATCTCTAAATTTTTCGATAGAACCTTTCCAGACGAACTTGTATTTGTTCGCGTTCGCTTCAATCTTGGTGCCATCGATA
>CAYZSD010000276.1:0-1596 GCA_964481075.1 uncultured Rikenellaceae bacterium
ATCAGAAAATGTGGAGGTTGCGTAAATCTGTCATTGGTAACGAAGTGAGAAATCTTTTTTTGATACAAATTAACTTGAAATAATTATAAAATAAAATTTAAACAGTTTCTGAAAGCTACCGGACTTCATTAACCATTATCATATTGTGTTTTTAGTTCGAACGACAAAACATATTGTAACAGGAAAATTAAGTTTTGAAATCAATAAAGTTCTTAACCCAAACGACATAGCCCCTACCCTAGTTGCTACTGATGTTTCACGACTTGCTGTTCCTGATGGGAAAGGACTAAGAAGATTGACTATTCGCGAAGGTTTAAGGCTTTTTGGCTATCCTGAAACTAATGAAATACCTGATACCTTTAAAGAATATGATACTTTTGATTTGTTAGGAAACACAGTAGCAATACCTGTTGTTGAGTTTGTTTCAAAAAGATTATTAGAAGTAATTCACACTAAACAAGAAACCTACATAACTGAAAGTTCAATGCCAGTATGTTCTTTATAATTCTTCAGAACATTTTTTACTGTTATCTCACTTCCTACCATTTGGTATGATATGATTCTCCTACAATCTTATATTCATCTACTAACTTGTAAAACAACTCTTGTGATGTTACAATCATGCTAATTCATTTTAGAAACCAAGTGTAAAATTATTCAATATTCTGTTTGAATTGTCAAAGTATAAAAAAATCTTAAATGAATGAAAGATTAATAATCAAATACTTCACTTTTATCAAATAAACCTAACAAAAAAATTTACCCAACCGTTCAATTTACTATATTTAGTGGAAAATATTGAGCCTGTTTTCCATTTTTTCATTCAAGAAAACACACAACATGGAACAACAAGATAACCGCAAAGAAGCCCTTCGCCAACGTATTGAGAAGGTGTTAAGTGAAAGAGGTGCCAATCTTTCAAGCCTTAGCAATAAGACCATTGAAGAGGTGTTGGAGGAGGTGAGCATATACCATCAGGAGTTGGAGTTCCAGAATTTGGAACTTAGGCGTATCCAAGAGGAACTTGAAGCTTCGGAAAGGCACTTCGAGGAGCTTTTCAGCAACGCTCCTGTTGGATATGTGGTGTTTAACTCCCAACTTATCATCCAGTCTGTTAACCATAGATTTGGAAAAATGCTAGGGATTGAAGCAGGACAAATAAAAGGGACAAGCCTTACCCAATATATTCATCCCGACTATCAGGATCAACTCTACCTTCTCACCAAAAATCTTTCAAAAATTATAGCAGAGACCCATTATGAGTTTATTTTTCAGAATAAACTTAATCAATTCACGGCAAGCGTTGAGTGTAACTTCGATAGAGAAAAAGAAGATGAACTTTTCCGAATGGCAGTGGTTGATATCTCGGAACAAAAACGAATTGAGAAGCTTCAGGCCATTAGGTTAGCATTACATGAGTATGGGCTAAAACACAACCTTAACCAACTGTTACAGAAAACTCTCGATGAGATTGAGGCAATTACAGGTAGTTCCATAGGCTTCTATCATTTTCTGAGCGAAGACCAAAAAACCATTGCTCTTCAAGCTTGGTCAACCAGAACCGCCAAGGAATTCTGCAACGCCCAGGGTCAGGGG